>JAAXGI010000006.1 GCA_012267505.1 Gemmatimonadota bacterium | reverse complement strand
GTCATCGGCGAAGACCGCCGAAGCGATCCTCCTGTACCTGAGGAAGCCCGCTGCCGTCTCCGCCTCGTGCCTGTAGCGGAACGTCGCGATGACCGTGCCCTGGCTCATTTGAGGTGTTCTCAGCCGCGGTGCGGGGCCTGCGGGCGGCGTGTGCGGCCCGGTGCCGCGCCCCGACGAGCCCGACCGGAGGCGGTTCCCCGGTTCGTCGGAACCGGCGGATCCGCGGGCCATCTCGGTGGGCTCATGAATGCGGGCGACGCCGTGGGTACACGTTCCGCCGGAGGAAAACGAATCCTGGAGGCGCACATGCGAGGGGCCGGTGGCGGGTCAGCCCGCACGCTCCCGGTCCCCCAAGGCATATGTGGTCCTATCGACCCTGGCCCTCGGCCGCGGGTGACCCCGGATCGGACGTCAGGAACCGGATGAGTTCGGCATTCACGAGTTCCGGTGCCTCCTCGTGCGGGTTGTGTCCCACATTCGGGAAGAGCACGAGCTCGCCGTTCGGAAGCATGTCGACCGCCCGCCGCGCGTCTGCCGGGAAGTCCGGTCCGTCCTCTGCCCCGCCGAGGAGCATGGCCTTCGTCTGGATGTGCGGCCAGTCGTTCACGACCGAATCGACCGAGCGGAGGTTGCCTCCGAGCGACTGGACGTGGGCGAGCCGGGGCCACTCGCCGCTGAGCCGGTTGCCGTAGCGGATCCTGATGTGCTCGAGGAACTCGGGCCTCCACTCCACATAGCGGGAGAGATCGAGGCGTACGGACCGGTCGTAGACCTCCCTCAGGTCGGGCTCCACATCGATCTCGCCGTCCGCGGGGCGAAAGCCGCGCCCGGAGCGGCGGTCCGTGAGGCCGACCGGATTCACCATGACCATATGGGTGGTCATCTCGGGATAGAGGAATGCGAAGCGAGTGGCCATCTGCCCCCCGATCGAGTGGCCGACCACGGCCGCCTCGGAGACGCCGAGATGCTCGAGGAGGCGTGCGGTGTTCGAGGCATGCAGGCTGATGCTGTAGGGAAGGATGGGCTTCGACGACTTGCCCCATCCGAGCCGGTCCTTCACAACGACCCGGAATCCCTCGTTGCGCAGTGCCTCGATCTGCTCCTTCCAGTACCATCCGTAATAGCTTCCCCCGTGCAGGAAGACGACCGTCTGGCCGTTCGGTGGGCCGACGGGGGCAACGTCCATATAGGCGATGCGCACGTCCTGCCCGTAGATGTTGAGGTTCAGGAACTCGACGGGATGTGGATACTCGATCTCTTCAAGATTGATCGATATCGCTCCCCAGTCGGCCGGCGGTTCCGGCGGCGGCGCGGCGGACTGCGCGGCCGCGCGGGTCGCGGTCCCGGCAAGTGCGGCCATCCCGAGTACGGTGATCACGAGACGGTGGATCGGGGGTGTGAACGGAGTCGGCACGGGAGTGTCCTCGTCTGGTGTGGGGGAGGTCGTGGGCCGGCCGAGCCCGGGTCGGTCCGCGCCCGGAGCCGTGACCGGTGAAGGTAAGTGTACCACCGTATGGCCCGCGGTGTTCGGGTACGGCGCCGGCCAATGGGACGGGTTCCGCTTCCGTCAGGGTGTGCCGAAGCTCCTTCGGAGCAGGAAGCGCACCGACCGGGCGTTGACCGGCGTCAGGAACCGCTCGAGTGTTTCCGTTCCCTGGTTCAGGTTGAAGGTACCGAAGACGGAGCTGTCCGAGTCGAGCAGATTCCTCACGATCACCCCGATGCCCCAGGCGCCGAGCGGGATGTCGAGCCGGGCGTTGGCGAGAACGTATCCCTCGAGGGGCTCGATTTCGTTGGCCTCGTCGCCCCGGTACCACTGCTCGCCGACATGGAGGCCATCGAACCCGACGCCGACCCCGCTCGCATGCGTGTAGGAGGCCCCGAGCCTGAACTGGTGGGCGGGAACGAGTGGGAGCCGGTCGCCGGGGACCGCCTCGTTTTCGCCGGCGAGCGGCGAGTCGCCGGCGTCGTCATCCCCGCGCGCGCTGAAGATCTCTTCGGTGTCCCGGAAGGTTGCTTCCGTAAAGGCGTAGCTGGCAGTGAGCGTCGTCCCGGGAGCGGGTGACGCGCTCGCCTCCAGCTCCACTCCCGCCCGCCGGGTGGAGCCCAGGTTTCGGAAGTATCCCTCGACGATCGATTCCTCCGAGGGAACGAAGAAGATCTCGTCCTCGACGTCAGTGCGGTAGACGGAAGCGGAGAGACCCACGCCGGGGGCCTCCCATCCTGCCCCGAGCTCGTAGCTCGTCGCCGTGACGGGATCGAGGGGCGGATCGTCCCCGAGCGCAAAGGGCAGCGGGCAGGCGTCCTCGGGATCCGAACACGCCAGCTCGAGGATTGCGGGCGCGCGAAAGGAGAGCCCGACGGACCCAAAGGCCCGTGCTCCGTTCCCTAGGCCGATGCTCGCGCCTGCCCGGGGGCTCAGCCGCACGAAGGTGTTCACGGTGTCGGCGGCCGGATCCAGGATGTCCTCGAAGGGGATGCGGATGTAGTCGAGCCGTGCCCCGCCGGAGAGCGTGGCCGGGCCGGCCGTCAGATCGGCCATGCCGTACCCGGCGAAGTCCAGCCGGGGGCTCTCGACATCCGTGGTGAGCTCCCGTTCCGGGCCGGCCCGCTCCTCCTCGAAGATCCGGAACCGGGTCCAGCTTGCTGCGGCGTCGTAGCCCGCCCGGAGCGAGACGGTCGGGTTGCCGACGCTGAACGAGCGGTCCCAGTCACCGGTTCCCCCGAGGGTGAGATTCTCGGCGAAGCTCCGGACGTCCTCTTCCGGCGGCTGGTTCACGTTGAACCTCTCCGCGTGGGTTCGCCGGACGTAGGTGGTGAGTGATCCGCGTCCTCCGAGGAGAGGCCGGTACCCGGAGGCGGACACTTGCTGGAGCTCGATCGCCTCGAAGTCGCCCGCCGTGAAGTTCACGCGGGGATCCGTGGCCAGTATGCTCTCCGGCAGCGAGCCGGCGGTCTCTGCCCGGGAGTCTGACCAGAGCGCTTGGAGCCGGATGCCGCTCTGCCCCGCGACCCTGCTCAGGTTGGCGAGCGCGTGATAGCGCTCGCCGGCTGTCGCCTCGCGCCAGCCGGCCTCATCGTCGTAGCCTCCGCCGAGATAGTAGCCCCAGTTCCCGAACGCCTGTCCGCTCGCGTTCGCTCCCGCCTCGAATGCCCCGAAGGAGCCCGCCGAGACCTCCACCTCGCCCCGGCTCGCTTCCCGGCCCTGTCGTGTGATCAGGTTCACGGCTCCGCCTTGGGAGTTCGGACCGAGGAGCGAGGCGTTGCCCCTCAGGAACTCGATTCGCTCGACGTGCGCCATCGGGAGGACATCGAAGTTCACCTCCTGTGCGGATGGCTCGTTCTGCCGGATCCCGTCGACGAACACCGAGATGCCGGGCGGAAGACCGACGGTGGGTCCGGTCGTGAATCCCCGGGCGGAGAGATTCAGCTTGTAGGGGGACCCGAGGTCGTCATAGAGCGAGACTCCGGCGAGCCCCGCCATCGCATCCGCGAGGAGGCGCGGCTTCCACGACCTGGCCTCCGTCCCCTCCAGCGTCGAGATCCGGGCGGGCATTCCTGAGCCCACGGAGGGCGACACCCTGGAGCGGATCGAGACGAGGACCTCGATCGGGGAGAGCTCGAAGTCGACCGAGTCCGGCGCGGCGTCCGGATCCTGCGCCGCGAGCGGCGATGCGGCGAGTAGGACGGATACGAGGACCGTCGCGGCGGCAGATCGTACGAAAGGCGGATATCGGCGGGCCGACCCGGGCCTTCCCGGGATCGGGACTGTATCGCATGCGCCATGTCGAACACGCAAGGGACGGCACCTCCTTCATCGGTGTCAGTTGCCCCTGTTTCGGGGTGCTCCTACGATAGTCGCGCCACCGGAGGTTTGCGAATTCCGGCTCCAACCGGGGTCTTCCATGACACATCGCCTCTGCCGTCCGCTTCTGGGCGCTGGGCTCTGGACGGCGCTCCTGCATCTCCCGGCAGGGGGATGCCTCCATGCGCAGGGGACGCCACTTCCTCCCCAGGTCGACTCGCTCGCGGCGGAGGCCGGGGCGGGCGACGCGGAGTCGCAGTACCGCTACGGACTCGTTCTCGAGCGGGGCGTGGGAGGTGTTCCGGTCGACTACGCCGCCGCCGCCGACTGGTACCGGCGGGCGGTGGAGCAGGGGCACCTCGGGGCAATGCTCTCCCTCTCCACCCTCCTCCTCGGCTCCGATCCGGATGAGGCGATCCAGCTGGTGGTCCGGGCTGCTGAGCTGGGCTCGCCCGAGGCCCAGTGGAGAGCCGGCCAGGTCTACGCCGGGCGGATCTTCGTCCCGATGTCCGGGATCGGCCAGGACCGTGCGGCGGCGATCGAGTGGTTCACGAGGGCTGTTGAGCAGGGCCATCATCCGTCCGAGGAGGCGCTCGCGGACCTCTATACGGAGTCCGGAGATCCGTCGGAATACGGACCCGGCGCCGAGCTCTACCGGCGGTCGGCCGAAGAGGGGCGGAGCGCGTGGGCCGCGCTCAGGATGGGGATGATGTATGCCACCGGGGAAGGAGTCGAGGAGGACGATGCGGCCGCCCTCGAGTGGCTTTCCCTCCTCGGGACGGACGGATACGAACTCAACCCCGATCTCTTCTCGAATGAGGACCTGGAGGTGCTCGGGGGCCTGCAGTCTTACTACGGCGTGGACTTCACGGGCCGCGAGGGCGAAGTGGACCGGGATGAGGCGGCCGTGGCGTTCCGGATTGCGCTCGACGCGCTCGAGCTGATGCCGTTCCGGACCTTCGTGCACCCATCCTTCGGGCGGGCGAGCCGCCGGATGCTGGACAAGCTCGGGGCGGCGCCCGACTGACTGCAGTCCCGGGGGGTCCCTACCGGCCGGGACGGCCGGAGACGCGCTCAGAAACTCCGGACGAGCTCCCGCATCCGGGTCCTCGCGGCGTCGTCGGGGAGCCGCCCGAATCCGGACCGCACATTCTCGGCCATATGGTCGGGGTTCGTCGTCTCGGTGAGCGCGCAGGTCACGGCCGGATTCGAGAGGACGTACTTGACCGAGAACTGGGCCCACGATTCGCAGTCGAATTCGGCCGTCCACCCGGGAAGCGCGCGGCCGGCGACCAGTCCGAACCATGCGCCGTTCATGAAAGGCCGGTTCGTGAGCACCGCCATCCCGCGGTCGCGGGCAAGGGGGAGGAGGCGCTCCTCCGCGGCGTTCTCGACGACTGAGTAGTTGACGTGCACGAAGTCGGGAGACTCCGTGCGCATGAATGCTTCGAGCGGCCCGTGGTTCGCGTCGTTCGAGACGGTGACGCCGATGTACCGCGCCTCGCCCGAATCCTTCCACTCCCTGAGCCTGGGCCAGTGGTCCCGGAGGCCGCGCAGGCTCTCGATCTGCACGAGGTCGAGGGTCCGGCGCCCGAAGAGCCGCTGGGTCTGGCGGAACTGGGCGATCCCCTCCGCCGCGTCTTCGGTGTTGACCTTCGCCGTCACGAAGAGCCGGTTGCGGAACTCGGCGTCCGAGAGCACGCGACCGAACTCCCGGTCGATCGCCTCCGTCCGCACGGAGGTGTCGACGACCAGCCCGCCGTGTTCGAGGAGAATCCGGAGCACGTTGACGATCGGCCCGGTGCCCTCGTCCGGGATGGCGAGCACCGATGCGCTAGAACCGAAGCCCACGATCGGAAGCCGCTCCCCCGTCCCCGGAATCGGCCGGGTGGGAAGAAGCTCCTGGTCTGTGTCGCGGCCGGAGAGCACCTCTCCGGCAAGGCGCCCCCCGGGGGGCGCCGCCAAGACGACTCCTAGTCCCGCGAGCCGGAGGAGGAAGCTCCGGCGGTCCACGCTCCAGGCGCCGTTCAACGGAGCCCCCTACGGGAGCGCGAAGGTGAAGAGCGATCCGCTCGCAGCGACGCTCATGTACTGCCGTCCGTCGACGCTGTAGGTGATCGGTGCCGCATGCACCGCGCGGCCGACGCTCAGGTACCAGAGGCTCTCACCCGTGTCCTGGTCGAGCGCGAAGATGTAGCCGTCCCCGCTCCCCGAGAAGACGAGGCCGCCGGCCGTCGTGAGGATCCCCGGCCTCGATCCCTGCGTGGCGATCGGATACTCCCACTGGAGCGCTCCGGTCATCGGATCGAGGGCCCGGATGGCGGCGAAGAAATTCTCCGGGTCATCGGCGTTCTGGCCGTAGCCCCCTGTGAACTGGTCCCCTTCCACATACTCGTCGTCGCGCTTGTAGTAGATCGTCGCGCCGTCGAGCGCGTAGGTGTAGAAGAGCCCGGAGAGACGGCTGTAGCTCGGGGAGTTCCAGTTCGTGGCTCCGCCGATCGTCGGCGAGACGACCACCCCGTCTTCGGTGGGGTCCATATCCTCGACCAGGATGGGCCGTCCGTTCGGGTCGAGCCCTTGGGCCCAGGTCTGCTCGGCGAAGGGCACGCCGTGGAGGAACTGGCCCGTTTCCCGGTCGAGTACGTAGTAGAAGGCGTTCCGGTTTGCCCAGAAGAGGAGCTTCCTCAGCACGCCGTCCACCTCGAGGTCCGCGAGCACGGGAATCTGGATCGCGTCCCAGTCGTGCGTATCGTGCGGCGTGAACTGGAATCCCCAGACGAGTTCCCCAGTGTCGGCATCGACCGCCACGACGGCGTCCGACCAGAGGTTGTCCCCGAGCCGCATGTCCCCGTTCCAGTCCGGTGCGGGATTGCCGGTCCCCCAGTAGATCAGGTTCAGTTCGGGGTCGTAGGATCCCGTCACCCATGTGGGCGCCCCCCCCGTTCTCCACGAATCCCCGCTCCACGTCTCGTTTCCAGGCTCACCGGGCCCGGGGATCGTGTAGTAGCGCCAGACGAGTTCCCCCGTCTCGACGTCGTACGCGTCCAGGAAGCCCCGGACGCCGTACTCGCCTCCGGCCATCCCGGTGATCACCTTGTCTCCGACGACAAGCGGCGCCGAAGTGATGCTGTAGCCGGCCTCTGCCCGTGCCACCTCGACGTCCCAGAGCACAGTGCCCGTGTTGAGATCGAGGGCCATGAGGTGTGCGTCGACCGTGCCGTGGAAGATCCGGTTCCCGAGGACGGCCACGCCGCGGTTGTTCAGGCCGCAGCAGAGCCGGAGATCGTCCTCGTTGACGGGGTGGTCGTATCTCCAGAAGGGCCGCCCGGTCACGGCATCGAGCGCGATGATGTTGCTCGGCGACTCGGTGATGATCATGAGGCCGTCGACGACGATCGGCGTCGTCTCGACGCGGGAGAGGGTGGTGAACTGGTGGACCCACTCTACCCGCAGATCCGCCACATTCGTCCGGTCGATCTGGTCGAGCGTGCTGTATCGCTGCGAGGTGTAGTCGCCGGAGTACATGAGCCAGTTCTCGGGCTCCGCGGCGGCGTTGACGAGGCGTTCGGCCGTGACGGGTTCCCCGGCGGGTCCGATCACGCCGGCCGTGACGCCGGGGCCGGCTCCCGGTGCGTCCGCGCTCCCGGGGACCGACTCGGTGACCTCGCAGGCGGCGAACAGCAGGCAGGGCAGCAGGGTCAGCCTTCTCATTGGGTCGCTTCTCCTCTCAGGCTCGCCAGGTAGGCGATCATGTTGTCGATGTCCTCGGGGCTCAGCATGCCGTCGAAGCTCGGCATCCTGGAGGTCTTTTCCGGTTCGAACCGGGCCAGGCTCGCTTTCGGGAAGGAGAGGAGGTTGCCCTCGATGTCGAGGAGCCGGACGGTGTGGAGGTCATTGCCGAGCAGGTAACCGCTCGCCTGCGCTCCGTCGAGCGTCTCCACCTGGGCGCCCCACCAGCGCGGATCCAGCTCGGAGTCCGGCTCCAGGAGCGAGGTCCGGAGGTGGTCCAGGGACCGCTGGTAGCCGATTGTCGTGAGGTCGGGGCCCTGCATGGTTCCTTGCCCGTCCACGACGTGGCAGGTGCTGCATGTGCCCGATCCGAAGAAGATCTCCCGGCCGCGTTGCGGATCTCCCGGCGGAATCTCGCCATCGCTGCCGAGGGAGCGGAGGTATGCGACGACCCGCCAGGCGCGGGGATCTGTTCGCACGCGTCTCGGCATCTCGGTCCCCGGAATCCCGAACCGCACGACTTGGAAGAGCTGTTCGTCGTTCGTCGCGTGACGGAAGGTGCCGCGGGTAAGATCGGGACCCCGCCCCCCCCGGGCGTCCCCTCCGTGACAGTTGGCGCAGTCCAGCTCGTAGAGCTGTCTTCCCAGCTGGATGTCCTCCGGGCTCGTGAAGGGGTTCTGTGCCCCGGCGGCAGGTCCGGCAACTGCGAGAACCGCTGGAGCGAAGATCGCCGCGAGTAAGGCCGCGCGGATGCTTCTCATTCGCCCTCCTGGCCAAGTGTGTCAGCGCGTGGGTCGAGTTTCCCGAGCGAAGGGTCAAGATAGGGGACCAGTGAAATCGGGAGCAAGAAACCCCCGGAGCTTGCCGCGCGCCGGCCATTCACGGATGATCTCCTCGCCGGGTCCATACCTATCGCCGGAGATCTGCATGCATCCGTCCCGAGAACGGCCGCTGCCGGCCGACCCCCGGTGAGCACCGCGCCGCTGCAGCCGGGCGTTTCCCCGCGGGATCCGAAGGCCGTGTGGGGATGGAGCCTCTACGACTTCGCGAACTCCGCGTACACGACGCTGATCGTCACCTTCATCTATGCGGTCTTCTTCACTCAGCAGATCGCCGAGGACGTGGTGACGGGGACCGCGCAGTGGGCGAACGCCGTGACGGTCACGGGGATCGTCGTGGCCCTCTCGTCTCCCGTCCTCGGCGCGCTCGCCGACGGGAGCGGGCGGAGGAAGGCGTTTCTCGCGGCGAGCACGCTTGTCTGCGTCGCCGGAGTCGGGCTCATGTACTTCGCCGAGCCAGGCCAGGTGCTCCTCGCCCTCTCCCTCTTTGTGGTGAGCAACGTCGCCTTCGAGCTCTCGGGTGTCTTCTACAACTCCTACCTGCCGGAGGTGGCGCCGCCGGGGAGGATCGGCCGCGTCTCCGGATACGGGTGGGCGCTCGGCTACCTGGGCGGACTCCTCGCGATGGTTCTCGCCCTCGTCGCCCTGATCCAGCCGGAGAGTCCGTGGTTCGGGATCCCGACCGACCGTCTCCAGAACGTGCGGGCCGCGACCGTGCTCGTCGCGCTCTGGTTCGGCCTCTTCAGCATTCCGATGTTCCTCTGGGTGCACGACCCCGGGGAAGGGACGCGGCGTCCGGGAGCGTCGGTGGTCCGCGACACCCTTCGCCAGCTTGCGGCCACCTTCCGCGAGATCCGCCGCTACCGCAACATCGCGTGGCTGCTCGTGGCCCGGCTCGTCTACAACGACGGGCTCGTGACGATCTTCGCGTTTGGCCCGATCTACGCCGCCGGGACGTTCGACTTCTCCCTCGAGGAAGTGATGGTCTGGGGGCTGGCGCTCAATGTGACGGCCGGTCTCGGATCGGTCGCGATGGGGATCCTGGACGACCGGATCGGAGGGAGGCGGACGATCCTGATCTCGATCGCCGGGCTTATCGCCGGCTCCCTGGCCGCGGTGCTCGCCACGAGCAAGGGAGCCCTCTGGGTGGCGGGCCTCGCCGCCGGCCTCTTCGTCGGTCCGAACCAGGCGGCGAGCCGCTCGCTCCTCGGGCGCTTCGTCCCGAAGGGGAAGGAGACCGAGTTCTTCGGCTTCTTCGCCTTCTCCGGGAAGGCGACGGCCTTCATGGGCCCGCTCCTTCTCGGCGTCGTCACCGCGCTCTTCCAGTCCCAGCGGCTCGGGATGGCGACGATCCTCCTCTTCTTTACCGTGGGCGGGCTTCTCCTCGTCAGGGTGAACGAAGCCGAGGGGATCGCGGTCGCGCGGGAACGCGGCGGGACCGCCTGACGGTAGGGAGTCGCGGTGGTCCGCGCCGCGCCGCGCGGCGCCGGTTGCGGCCGCGCCCGGGTGTCAGCGGCGGCTGAAGTTCTCGGCCACCCAGTTCGCCGGGTCGTTCTCTCCTCCGGCCGGGCCCGTATAGACCGCCTGGTCGGGGTACGGGTAGATCGGCCGTTCGTTGTCGATCACCCCGTCCGTGCTGTGCGTCGCGATGATCGCGTCCGGTGCGACGCCCCTCTCGACCCACTCCACGAGGGGTGGCAGCCGGTCCCAGGTGTTCGGCCCGGGACCGCCGGCGCAGTGTCCCATCCCCGGCATGAGGAAGAGGCGCGCCCGCTCCCGGGCCGCGTCGAGATCCCCGCCGAAGGTCGTCTCGACCATCGCCTCGTAGTAGCCGATCGTCGGGCCGGGCACGATCAGACCGTCCGACCACCCGTGGTAGAGGATCAGCTTGCCGTCGTTTCCGAGGAGGAACCGGCCGAGTTCGGGGTCGGTCGCGTCCGTGATGCCCATCATCAGGTCGCCTTCCCCGCGTGTGACGTCGTCGATGTCGAACTGCCACCACGCCCACTCCGGAGGCGTCCGTGTCGGATCGGGCTTCAGGCCGAGGTCCGCGAGGTCGGGCAGCGGCACTCCGGGGTCGTTCTCGTAGAAGAGGTAGTTCAGGTGGTCGCCGGTGATCCCGAGCGCGCCCGCGGCGTACCGGTTTCCGGCGTGCGGCACGTAGAGCCTCGCCCACTCGGGTTCGGACCCTAGCGTGTGGCCCGGATAGACGGAGATCCCGTAGCTGTCGTAGGGGCCGGAGTAGAAGTCCCTAACATGCCGGAGCTGCAGGGTGGTCAGGCAGCTCTCCCCGCCCACGTCACCCGCGCACATCATCTCAGCGAGATCCCGGTCCGGGTCGAAGTCGCACGCGGGGGGGTTGTCGATCACGCCGTCCGTGATCCCGTCGATCGCGTCACACTTCTCGAGGACAGCCTCCGCGATCCGCTCGACCACAAGCGGGCTGTCCGGGAGTCCGTCCCCATCCGTATCGAATGAGAGGGACCCGGCAAATCCGTCCATGTACATCTTCTGGAGAAGCCAGGTCCGCGCGGCGTTCAGCTCCTGGTAGTGGTGGGCGGGCGCGCCTGCGATGATCCCGTCGAAATCGTACGGATAGCGTTGCGCCTCCATCAGCCCCTCCCGTCCACCCGTCGAGCATCCCTCGAAGTACGAGTACTCCGGGGGCTCTCCGTAGTACGTCTCGATGATCTCCTTGGCCGCGACGACTGTCAGGTGGACGGCTCGGTACCCGAAGTCGATTTCGGCCTGCCGGTTGTGGAAGGCGAAGGAGGACCCGGGCTCCGCTCCGCTGTCATGTCCCATGTTGCTGTTGGCGACCGCGTACCCTTCCGCAACCCGGTGGTCAGCGAAGTCCAGGTCGCCGTCCTTGCCCCCGTCGCCCCATTTGAGGAAGCGGCCGTTCCATTGGTCCGGGAGGGGCAGCTGCATGTGGAAGCCGATGGCCGGAGGAAGGATGCCCCGCGCATAGCAGTACGGGAGCCCGCCGCTGTCCGGATCCCTGATCTCGGCGGCGGTGATCGTGAGGTTGGCCATTCCCGTGAGCGACGCGCAGGCGCCCCCCGGACCGTCCGGGGGCAGCTGGGCGTCCAGGGAGGCCGGTAGCAGCGCGCCGAGAACGACGGCGAGAATCGAGGCGATGACGGATCGGGGCATGGCAGGACCAGATGACAGGAGTGGCCTCGGGGAAGATCGGGACCCCGGAGGCGGTTGGCCCGGAGTCCACCGTACTGTACTGGAGCCGGGTGGGTCGATAATGCCGGGCCGTCCTGCCCCCTGCAAGGAAGGCTCCGGCGCCACTCGGGCGAACGGGCGGCCGGACGGTGGTCGTCCGCCCGTCCGGGGTGTCCCGCCCGTCCCGGGCCCACCTCTTGCCGGCACTGGCGCGCCTTGCTCGGGGGTGGCGGGAGGCGCAGTATCGCCTCTGGCGGGAGAGGCGGGGTACCTGGCGCGGGGCCCGGCCCTTGGTCCCGGATGCGGCCGCGTCCCGCGGCAATCGATGCGAAGGAGGGATGATGCGTGCGTTTCTTCTGGCCCTGGCTCTCGTGCCCGGAGGTGCCTGTGCGCTCGGCGCCCAGACCGCGCGGGACTTCCTCGGCGCCTACGAGCTCGTCCGAACCGAGTCGCTCTCCGGCTCGGGAGAGTGGGAGGTCACCACGGACACCTTCGGACCGGGGGCCCAGGGCATCATCATGTATGACGGCGTTGGGTCGATGTCGGTCTACATCACGCGGCGGGGGAGCGCTGCCTCCCGGGGCGACCTTGCTTACTTCGGACGCTACGAGGTCGATCCCGCCCGGAGAGTGGTGACCCACATACGCGAATTCACGACGAGCGGCGATGCGTCCGTGGATGCCGTACGTGGATTCGAGTTCGACGGAGATCTCCTCATCCTGACCGTCGAGCCCGCACGCCGGCTGCGGATCGTGTGGCGTAAGCGCGAATAGGCCCGCCTTCCCGGCACGCCAGCATCCGCCCGGTACTGCGGCCGGGGGCGGACGGCCCCGGCCGTTGATCCGGCACTGGCGGGCCTTCCGGCTACCAGAAGACGACGTACAGGCCCACCGTCAGCCCCACCACCACGGCGCCCGCCCACCTCGCTGACGGCGCTGGCTCTAGACGCACGGCACCGGATTGCGGCAGCAGGCGGGGCTCCGCCAGCGGGCGGACGCGCGTCCAGATGACCAGCAAGACGCTCGCGAGGACAAACGCGCCCGCGGCGGCGTTCAGATATGCTTGCGAGTCGAAATAGGCATCCAGGACAAGCGTGAAAAGGCCGTAGGCGACCGGGGAGACAAGGAGCGCGGCGGTCGCTGCCCGCGGCGGGGTCTTGGGAAGCACCATCCCCACGAGGAAGACGGCCAGTATCCCCGGCCAGATGAAGTTCCAGACCCGCTGCATGTACTCGTGGATCCCGCCGACCGAGGCCAGCTGGGGGGCCAGCAGGCATCCGATCACGACGAACACGCCGGTCGCGATCCTTCCGATGCGGATGGCCGTGCGGGGTTCGAGTTTCTTCCTCACGACATGCCGCGAATAGATGTCCAGCGTGAAGATCGTGGACGCTGAATTCAGCATCGAGTCGAGGGAACTCATGACGGCTCCGAAGAGTGCGGCGAACATGACGCCGCGGAGACCGCTCGGCAGGAGTCTGGCCATGAGTTCCGGATATGCCTGGTCCCCCACGGGGATCTCGCTCGCGTAGAGCTGGTAGGCGGCGATCCCGGGCATCACGATGAGGAACGGGATCAGAAGCTTGAGAAACGCCGCGAAGAGCACGCCCTTCTGCCCTTCGGCCAGATCTCTCGCGGCCAGCGCTCGCTGGGAGATGAACTGGTTGAGTCCCCAATAGGCGACGTTCGGGACCCAGATCCCCATGAGGTAGATCGTCCACGGCAGCGTGGGATGGTCAGCCGGCAGGATCAGGTGAAGCCTCTCCTCGTTGGCGGAGAGAAACGCGCCGAACCCGCCCACGGCGTTCATGCTCAGGAAGAAGAGCACCGCACCACCGCCGAGGAGTGCCGCGCCCTGGAGCATGTCGGACCAGACGACCGCCTTCAGCCCGCCGTAGATCGTGTAGCCCCCTGCAAGCAGGCCGATCGTCCAGACGCCGGCCGCCAGGTCCAGCCCGAACACACTCGTCAGGGCGAGGCTCCCTGCGTAGAGGATGCCGGCCAGGCCCACGACGACGTAGACGGTCATCAGGTAGGCGGCCATGATCACGCGCGGAACCGGTCCGTAGCGGTATTCCAGATATTCCGGCAGGGTGTAGATCCCGGCCCGGAGGAACCGGGGCAGCAGCACCAGTGCCACGAAGACGAGCGCGATCGCCGCAATCCACTCGAAACAGGCGATGGCCAGCCCGGTCTGGAACCCTTCCCCGGACATCCCGATGAAGTGCTCGGAGGAGATGTTCGACGCGATGAGGGAGATGCCGATCAACCACCACGGGAGGTTCCGGCCAGCCAGGAAATAGTCGGCGGCCGTCTCCTCCCTCCGGGATGCGTAGAGGGACACGCTCACCACGATCCCGAGGAAGGCGAGGAAGGCGAAGAGATCGACGCCGTCTAGCGCCATCCCGGTCCCCATCCGCGGGAGACCGGTGCCGAGTCGGATCCGGGTGCCTCAGCCCCCGGCCCGCTGCCGAGCCGTTGGCCGGGAGCCCGGTCGGCGACGGGTCCCCGGGCCGCGGTCGGCGACATCGGCAGACCCCGGTCCGTCCTTGCCGCTTGCGCCTTCAGGGCCATGCGGACATCACGCTGCGGGGAGCCGCCCGGCTTCGTTCCTGTCGGCGCCACCGAGGATCCCCGGTTCACCCTGGCATTCCCGTTTGCCCGGAAGAAGGGCGACCGCAACCGGCTGTCGGCGACGTGGCGGAGACCTGCGCCTGGGCACGCGCGGACCCGATCGGAGTGCCCGCTTCGCGGCTGGGGACGGAGGGCGTCAGAGGGGCCGGCCGCAGGGGATCATCCTGCATCGCACCCGATAGGCATGGTGTTCGGGGCAGGGGTCCCGGCGGCCGACGGCGGTCCGGCGGTGGCCCGGATCCCGGCAGAGTGCCGGCGCCCGTCCGCGATGCCGTGCACGTTCCCCTTCCCGACTGCCCGGGCCCGCCTGCGTGCCCTTCCCGGTGCGGTTCTCGCGATGGGCGATGCCGCCTGCTCAGAAGAGGTCGTACTTGACCCTGAGCATCGCGAACCGCCCGACCTCCGGCACACCGACGAAGGAGCGGTAGCGCGTGTCCAGGACGTTGTTCACCGAGAGCTGGAGGGTCGCCCGCGTGTTCGGCACCTGGTATCCCGCCGTCAGGTCCAGGAGTGTGGCCGCGTCGATGCAGTCGTCCTCGCCCGGGTCGCCCGTGATGCAGCGCGTCCCGACGAAGACGGTGGACTGCGCGGGAAACGCTCCCGTGTAGCGGCCGCGAACCGATGCGCTGAGTCCGGACGAGAGATTCCGGTACGCGAGCCCGAGCGTTCCTTTCTGCTTCGGTGCGTTGAGGGCGATCGTCGGCCCGGCCGCGGTCTGGAAGTAGTCCTTGTCGACCCACGAATACGTTCCGCTCACACTCCATGCGTCGCTGAGGAAGGCCTGCACGCCGAGATCCGCCCCCATCACCTCGACGTCGCCCACGTTCCGGTAACTGCCGACGAGGTCCGGGCCGTGCGAGCCGGTCTCATCGGACGACACCACCCCGAGGGGAATCGAGCCGATCCCGGTCGCGAGCTCCCCGACGACCGAAGCGGCTGCGGCCTGCGCGGTGGCGGGATCCATCCCGGCCGCGATCAGCTGCTGCGTGACCGCGGTTCCGACCGGTACGGCGAGGTAGTTGCCGACATCCTGGTCGTTCAGGAGGATGAGGGGCGTCTGGATGAGGAGCGGGCTCACGAAGTCATTCTTCTTCATCCTGTATACGTCGGCGGAGACCGAGACCCGGTTTCCGATGACGGCGGTCCACCCCAGCTCGAAGGACTCCGTATAGGACTCGTGAAGCGGGGGCACGTCCGGGAGCCGCGCGGCGGCGGCCGGCGTCGGCGTCGACGTGACCGGATCCAGGAGTAGGAGCCCGATGTCGTTGGCCGTCGGAGAGAGACTTCCGAGCAGGGCCGCCTGCTGCGCGTCGATCGCGCCCTGCGCCTGGAGGATCCCGACCGCGAGAGGCCAGAGGACGGAGGGGTCAGCTGGGAGGAGCTGTCCGGGGCCTCCCAGCACTGCGGGAGTGAAGGGCGAGCGCATCCCCCGGAGCGTGCCGTCCGCGTTCTGGAGTGACCATCCGTTCTTCCCCGTCCCGAAGGCGCGGGTGCTGTAGCCGAGCGAGCCGAGGGGTTCGGGAGCGAACCCACCCGAGATGTCGACGAAGAGGTTGAGGCTCGTCGGCGTCGAGAACGCGCGGTTGTAGGTGAGACGCAGACTCTGGTTCTCACGCGGCTGGAAAACGAGGGCGGCGCGGGGTGACCAGACGTTGTCTGCAAGGTGCGAGTGCGCGTCGACGCGTCCGGCCAGGATGAGTCGCAGCCGCGGGGAGAGCGCCGTCTCCGACTGGAGGTAGACACCCCACTCGTCCGTATCGTCGTCGTCCTCGTTGATGCCGTAGATCTGTCCGAACGTCTCGGGCCGCGTACGGAAGTAGTCGACCCCGAAGGTGAAGTCCTGCACGTCGTCGAATATCGAGATCCCCTGCTGTGCCTGGGCGACGAAGAGGGTGGAGGCGTCTGCGAGCGCGGTGCCGTCCCGGAGGAGATAGCTCGTCCCTCCCGAGTCGGTGGTGTTGTAGTAGGCCTGGGCGAAGAAGCGGTCGACGTTCAGGCGGGCCTGGAAGAACTCGTAGATCCACCCGTTCGACTGGGCTGCTCCCAGCCCCGTCATCTCGATCCCGGAGCTCGATGTGCGGCCATATGTGCCGACGAGTGTTCCTGTCTCGCTGAAGCGCCAGTCGCTGCGCGCCTCCACGCTCCACCGCTGGATATCAAAGTCCCGAACTCCGACCCGGGAGCACGCGGCCTGCGCGCTCGCGGGATCGAGCCCCCTCGAGGTTCGGTCAGCCTGGCAGAACTCCGGCCTCGCCTGCGCGGCCATACGTGCTGCGTTCTCGTCCGGATCCACATATTCCCAGTCCTCGCCCGTCAGGTACTGCCCCGAGATCTTGACCCCCAGGTTCTCGCTGACGAGGAAGGCCGACCGATAGGAGCCCTGCAGGACCGACTGCTCCCCTCCGCCGAGGGTGACGCTCGTGCCTTGGCTCGTCAGGGGAGACTTTGTGAGGACATGGACGACCCCGTTGGCAGTGTTCGGTCCATAGAGTGCGGATCCGGGCCCGAGGACAACCTCGATCCGGTCGATGTCCTCCTCATTGGCCGGGATGAAGTGCGGAAGATTCACGCGGAGTGCGGGCACGCCGGCCAGGCGGTGGTCCGTCAGCATGTGCAGTGCGCCCGAGAAGAGGTTGTTGAAGCCGCGGACGACCACATTCGTTGACTGCAGCCCGGTCGTAATCACGTCCACGCCCGGGGCGGAGCGGAGATGGTCGGAGATGGTGGGGGTGGGGCGCTCGGCGATCTCGGTGGAGCTGATGAGGTGCGTCGTGGCCGGTGCCTCGGTTGCCTTCTCCGGCGCGGCCCGCGAGGCCGATACCACAACCTCGTCGAGAGCGAGCACTGTCGAGGTGATGACGATGGGATACGTCGTGGTCTCCCCGGCGGCCACGCTCACATTCTCGAAGCGTGTCCCGACGTAGCCGAGCAGCCGCACGACCAGGTCGTAGGTTCCGGCCGGGAGTTGAGCCTCGTACCGGCCGTCCGGACCCGAGATCGCACCCCGCGACTCGCCGCCGCCGAGGATCTGGATCTGCGCCTGCGCGACAGGCGCGCCGCTTTCGGCGTCGGTGACCGTTCCGCTGAGCGTCGCCTGCTGCGCGGCGGCAGGGAGAGCAAGGGAGAGGACGAGGAAGGTCCAAGCGGTGACGACGAGTGTGCACTTGCCCACGAGAATCTCCAGATCTTCTTGGTTGCCGGATTCCGGGAGGCGGGTGCGCCCGCCCGGGGCGAGTCGCATGCGGGCGCCAATGTAGGGTGTCGTCGTGGAGCGGCGCCACAGGACATCTTGTCCAATGAAGCGGGAGCCCGGCGGTATGGTCAACTTTCGACGGGTGAGGGTGAACTTGAATGGGGTATAGGCAGGTCGCTGGGGGAACATCCCGGGGCTCTCGGCCGGATGGTTTCACCAGAAAGGAGCGAGTCCCTCCGGTCCATCCGTATAAAATATCACAAGTGCCTGTATCGTAAGTATATATACAGGAGGATACGGGTGGCCGGGGTCACCGCCAACGGCGAGTATCCGCGCGCCGGCGGAACACCAGAAGGCTCCGGTGGCTCCATGCGAAGCTTAGCCAAGGGGGCGCCCCGCGGGGCGGGCCGTAGCGTAACGGGTTTCCGGGAGAGGGTCCTGCCGGCGGGCGCGGGCGCGTACCGGGGACGGAGCTCATCACGGATACGGGATCGGTCAACGACTCCCGGTGGCTGACTAGGGACGGTGCCCGGGCGAGAGGCGGTTCCGTAGCGTGCCGGGCTCTCTGCACGGCGTGCCGCCTCAGCCGCCGCGGGAGCAGCCGAGTCGGACTGGAGGATACGTCGGGCCCTCGGAGCTGACCGAGGCGATGTTACGGAGCATCAGGGCACGGTCTTGAGTGCCGTCGGGAATCCAGCACAAGCTTCGCGGTAGGGGAGCCGGTGCGGGAGCCGGCCCATCGCCTCCGGGGGTGGGCGTCGGCCGGCTGTCCGGGGTACGACGGTCGCTGCTTGCCACCGGAAGAAGCCCGGCCTTAAGGTCGGTATACCGTCGGCCGCGTCCGTCCCGTCCACTCCGTCCCACTACCCTGTCCGCAGGAAGCGGGCGATCCGGAGCCTGATCCCAGTGCGCTACACCCTTCTTGGCCGGAGCGGCCTGCGGGTATCCGAACTCTGCCTCGGCGCGATGACCTTCGGCGGGGCTCCGGGGTGGGGCTCTCCCGAAGAGGTCTGCGGGAGGCAGCTCGACCTATTTCTCGAACGGGGCGGCAACTTCATCGACACGGCGAACCGGTACACGGACGGTCGGAGTGAGGAGATCATCGGACGCCTCCTCAAGGGCCGGCGCGAGAGCGTGGTCCTCGCCACGAAGTACACAATGAGCATGCGGGCCGGAGATCCGAATGCCGGCGGGAACGCACGCAAGAACATGATGCAGTCGGTCAGGGCGAGCCTCGCCCGGCTCGGCACGGACTACATCGATCTGTACTGGGTCCATGCCTGGGACATCATGACCCCGGTCGAAGAGGTTATGCGGGCGCTCGACGACCTGGTGCGTTCCGGTGTGGTGCACTACGTCGGTGTCTCCGACTTCCCGGCGTGGAAGGTGGCGGAGGCCAACACGCTAGCTGCGCTCCGCGGGTGGTCCCCCTTCGTCGGGCTCCAGATCGAGTACAACCTGGTGGAGCGGACGGTCGAGCGGGAGCTGATCCCGATGGCTCGCGGACTCGGGATCGGGGTGATGCCATGGTCGCCGCTCGCAGGCGGACTTCTGAGCGGCACGTACACGCGGGCGGACCTGGCGGCGAGCCGGGAACTGGCGCCGGGAGAGCAGCCGAAGGACCGTCGTGAGTTCGTCCGCACCCGGCTCACGGAGAGGAAGGTCGCGATTGCCGCGGCGCTCGGCGAGGTGGCGTCGGAACTCGGACGTCCGCCGGCACAGGTCGCCCTCCGGTGGGTGATGGACCGCCCGGGTGTGCAGAGTACGATTCTCGGAGCCCGGACTCTCGGACAGCTCGAAGTCAATCTGGGGTGCCTCGACTTCGAACTCGATGCCGGGGCGAGAGCGCGCCTCGACCGGGCGAGCGAGGTGGAACTCGGATTCCCGCACGAGATGATCCAGAGCCCGCGGATCAAGCTGCTCCTCCACGGGGGCGTGGAAGTGGAGTCGCTGGGCCCCTGACCGCCGAGGGGATCAGGGAGCTCCGGCGCCCGTCCCCCCGGTCTGCTCGAAGAGGAGCCAGCCGTCCGGGTCGATCCTCAGCTCCCGGGGGGCGCCCGGAAGGGGCATGACGGCCGTCCAAGAGCGGCCGTCGACCCACTCCGACACGCGGTGGACCCCGCCCTCCATCACGAACTCGAACTCGACCGGCATCCGGAAGGTGGACCAGGTCCCGTCCTGGACCTGCGTTACCGTGACACGCGCCTGCCGCGCGTCCCCGTTCCACTCCCACGCCACGTCGAGGATCGGGTAGCCGATACCGTAGATCCATTGGCGGAAGAACCACGCGAGCGAGTCCCCATGGCTCTCCTCCATCGCGAGCTGGAAGTCTTCGGTGACGACACTCCCGCCCGCGTGGCGCTCGTAGTACCGCCGGATACCGTCGAAGAAAGCGCGCTCTCCGACAACGGGACGGAGCATGTGGAGGACAAGCGCGCCCTTCTCGTACGAGTTCTCGTTCAGGTGCTGCAGGAGGTTGGTGACAGCGCCAGTCACGACGGGCCGCCCCGTGACGTCCGAACGGAAGTACTCCTCCTTCATCGCCTCAATTCGCGAGCGGAATTCCGCATCGCTCCGGACCTGCGACCAGAAGAAGGGGCCGAAGTAACTCGCAAACCCCTCCGACAGCCAGAGATGCTCCCAGGCTGCGGGGCTCACCGAGTTGCCGAACCACTGGTGCACGATCTCGTGGGCGACCGTCGCCTCGATGTCCCGGCCTCCGGCGATCGCAGACTCCGAGTAGAAGATGGCCGAGGCGTTCTCCATCCCGCCGAAGAGGGTGGAGGACTGGACGTGGGCGAGTTTCTCGAAGGGGTAGGGGCCGAAGAGATCCACATACACGTCGACCATCGCCGGGGCGCGGGCGAAAACGCTCCGGGCGTGCGCCGTATCCGGCGCGAAGACCCACGAGGTGACCTCGACGCAATCTTCTCCGCCTGCCGCCTGGGGAGAGCGGCCGCACGCCGCCTCGCCGATCGGGATCACCTCCATCTCGGCCACGCCGACGACCATCAGGTAAGTGGAGATCGGGACACGGTTCTCCCAGCGCCACGTAACGAGGCCGTCGAGTCCCCCGGTCCGGTTCCGGTCCGCCGGTTCCGGTGAGCCGAGCTGTACCCCGTTGGCGATGACCTCCCGCCCGGGAGGCGCGTGAACGGTGAAGGAGACGGTGGCCTTGTCGGCGGGATGATCGTTCGACGGGAACCAACCCCGCGCCCGGTTCGGCCAGTTGTCAGCGAAGGCGGTCGGGACGCCGTGGACGTTGTCACGCAGGATGAGCCCGTCGTCCGGCGTCCCGCGGGCCATGACCTCGACTTGGAGGGTGTCGAAGATCCCGAGGCGCCCCGGGGAATCGAAGCGGAGAAGCCCGCCCTCGTGCGTGAAAGGGAGGGTGGCCCCCTCCGACGTCACGAGTTCGGCCCTGAGCCCGGAGAAGTCGAGCGCCAGGGAGTGAGGCCCCCGGGCCTCCCTCAGGTAGCGGATCGTAGTCCGGCTCGAGATCCGGTCATTCTCCATCGGCACGACCAGCTCGACATCGTAGTGGAGGACATCGAGATCCTGATCGTAGCGTCCGCGTGGAGCGGGCCGGCCCCGCGCGACGGGTTCCGGATCCGCGAAATCGAGGCCGTGAAGGATCGGCGGCGGAGAGATCGAGTCCCAGGCCACGGCGGGCGGAGCGGGCCGGCGGAACCAGTTGATCGGATTCCAGGAGAAGGAGCCGCTGCACCCGGCTAGGAGGAGAAGCGCTCCCGCGGCAAGGCCGGGGGTGGCCCGGGGAACGCGGAAACGGCAGCCGGTGGAGTTCGGGTGACTCATTGCGCAGGACAACCTACGCGCCCCCCCGGGGCGAATGCGAGCGTGTCGGGCCCGGCTGGCCGGATCCGACCGGTCCGCCTCCCCGCAGACTGGCGGTGCCGTGGCCGCGCTGTACCTTCGACTTCACCCCGCGCCCGGCCATCCGCGGGTGCCTGCGGGCCCGGAGCGGCGGTCGGCGAACATCGGATGCCCTGAGAGAGGAGTACCGGCATGCTTGCCACGGGTACACTGCCAGCCTTGACCCTGGTTGCCCTTGTCCAGACGCCGGACCTCCCGCCGGAGGCGGCTGTCGAGCCCGAGACCGTCCACGAATTCGGTGTCTTTCTCGAGGGGATCCACTTCGCGACCGACGGCACCGCCTACGTCAGCGATGTCCCGGGCGGGACCGTCTACAGGATCCCGCCAAACGGCGCACCCGAGCCGTGGACTTCCGCGGCGGCGCCGAACGGACACAAGATCTACGGGGACGGATCGCACCTGGTCATCGCGATGGAGGATGCCGCGATCCTCCGTCTGGACGGAGAGGGGAACGCGCTCGGCGACCCGATCGTGACGAGCGAGGGTGAGCCGCTCGACAGGCCGAACGACCTCGCCCTCGACGGCGACGGCTTCTACTTCACCGATCCGGGGGCTTTCGAGCCGTCGAATGCAGAGGGGAGGGTGCACTACTCGGGGCCGGACTTTCAGCCCTGGCCCGTGGCGAGCGGTCTCTCGTTTCCCAACGGGGTCGTCCTCGCGCCGAACGGCGGTACGCTGTATGTCGCCGAGACGCTGACGAACAGGATCATCGCGGTCCAGCTCCTGACGCGGGGTCTCCCTGGGCGCCAGAGCGAACTCGTGGACCTGTCCGGCGAGGTGGATCCGGCGACCGACGGCTTCCTCGACGGTATCACCGTGGATCAGGACGGGAATGTCTACGCGGTGATCCACGGGGGCGGACGGGTCTACGTGGTGAGTCCGGGGGGCGAGGTGCTCCGGCGCTACCGGGCGGGGATGGCCGCACCTGCGAACCTGGCGTTCTCGCCGACCGAGCCGGGGCGGCTCTACGTCGTGGGCTCCCGGGACGCGGAACGCACAGAGGGCGCGGTCACCGTTCTCGACCTCCCGGGACGGGAGGGCGTGCACCGCTGACCGGTGTGGGGCAGGCCTATGGGAGGACTTCGTAGCGGTACGCCGTGGCCCGGCCGTCGAGTGCCAGTTCGAACTCCTCGATCTCGCCCACGGCGGGCATCGGCATGGCCAGGAATTCCTCCACGACAAGGCCCTCGTCTCCGTAGAAGGTGAAACGTAGCCGGAGTTCGGTGGCCGGCACCACCTCCCGGCCGACGATGCGTCCCTCGAGGCGGGTCTCCGGGCCCATGGGCCTGAGGCGAAGCCCCTCGACATAGGCCGGCAGGAGTTCGGTCTGCTCGAGTCCGGCCCGCGCCGCCTCCTCGTCCCCCATCTCGAAATACGCCCTGGCCCGAATCAATCCCGCATTCTCGCTCAGGGGATCGAGCTCGATGAGCCGGTCGCCAGCGGTGGCAAGCGGGCCCCACGCCTCCGCGGCAAAGAGCGAATTTGCATAGTTGAACCACGCGTCCCTCGAGTCCGGCTGCAGCTCGGTCAGCTGCCGGAAGGCGATCCCCGCCTCGGCGAAGTCGCCCGAGCGGAAAAGCGCGACACCCACATTGAAGATCTCGGTCGGATCGAGGACCCCGGCCGAGAGGAGGGAGATGTAGAGCTCGGTGGCCTCGGCGTCCCGTCCCATCCCGGTGAGCGCCCGCGCGAGATCCCGCCTGAGGTCCATGTCGTCCTGCTGGCGCCCCAGCTGCTCGCGGAGGAGCGGCTCCGCCTCGGGAAAGCGTCCGGAGAAGAGGAGAAGCTGGGCCAGGTTTTCCTCGATCTCGAGGACCAGGTCGCCACGCTCCGCGACTTCCTCCTCGGTGAGCAGCCTTGTGGCCGGCCGCCGCCCGAGCCCGGCAAGCGCCTCCTGATAGACATCGGCCGCCTCGTCGTATCTCCCCTCCCCCGAGAGGACCACGGCAAGGTTCCGGTGCGCGTCGGGCTGCAGGTCATAGACGGCTGCCGCCCGGCTCCATGCCTCGAGGGCGCCGTCGATGTCATCGGTGCCGAATGACTCGATCCCCTCGTTGAACGCCTCGGCCCACGCCTGTTCACGCTCTGGCTCGATATCCAGCTCGTAGGCCGGGTAGATCCGCTCGGCCTCGACGAACATCGAGTCCGCCGCGACCGTCTGCCCCAGCCGCGCGTAGGCCGTTCCCGCCAGGTAGTAGTGGATCGGGTTCGGGGGATCGGCTTCGATGCCCTCGAGAGCGAGTTCGAGCGCCCGCTCGACGCGCTCCTGCCGCAGGTAGAGGACGGCGGTCTGCGAGTAGCGCGTGTCCACCGGCGGCGTCCCTAGCGCGTACTCGAATCCGGTGGGCGAGATGACCGGGCCGGAAGGAGTGAGTGTCCGGGCGCACCCGGTGGCCAGCGCACCCGCGATGGCCAGGGTCAGGGCGGCCCGCAGCGACCGGAGGAAGGCGTGCACGTCGTCTCGGACTCGGCTGCGGGCGCGGGCGGTCAGTACCAGGGGAAGCGGAGCGAGAAGATGACTGATCGCGGAACCGTCACTCCCTCTTCGCGTGCCGGACGGAAGGCCGCGACGTCGGTGAAGAGCTCGAGCGCAACGCGATCGATGCCGGCCTGTCCGCTCGACTCGCTGATCTCGGCCCACTCGACCGCGCCCCGGTTGTCGATCCAGAGCGCGACGCTCACCGAACCCGCGTCTGCGCGGTCGATCACGCCGCGACGGTAGCTGCGCAGGAGGAACTGCTCCACCTCGCGCGGATTCCTGAGGAGAACCCAGGCGGAGGGGGTCGCGAGGACGAGTTCCGGTCGGACGGCCGAAAGGCGGCCGAGGTCGATCGGCTCGGTGGCCATGAATTCGGAGAACTGGGCGTCTGCGAGCCCCCCCCGGGCGTCGATCGTGCCGTCTCCCGTGCCCCCCGCGTCATCCTCGTCGGCCGGTTCCTCGGTCCCGAGCTCCTCGGTCTCCGAAATCGTTGGGGTGAGCGCTCCCCGCCCGATCAGGCGGTCGCGGAATGCCTCGGAGAGTGTCGCGATCGTCGTGCCGGCGCCGCTCGCGACCGAGACGACCTCGCCCAAGGTGGGGACCGAGTCGGGGATGTTTCCGACGCGTATGGCGGGCACGGGCTCGGGGCTCGGTGCGGAGCTGGCTTCAAGGACCGATACCCACTCGAGCTGGAGGAATTCCTGCAGCGGATCCCTCTCGGTCCGGGACCGTTCCCACGAGGGCCAGAAGGAAAACGCGGCTCCGTGCAGGACGGCGGCGAGCGCGGTCGACCGGAAAAGCCATGGGGTCCAGCTGGCCTTGAAGCGGTCGTTCGCGCTGGGGGTTCTAATTGGCGCCGATGGCGGCCCTGACTGGGGGGGCTTCATCCGGTGGTTCCCGCCGCAGGTGATCGCCAGACGGATCCAGCCGGTCATCCCCGTGCGCCGGGGAGTGGCCGGGCGAGGGAACCGTCAGCGGTATGCCGACCGGTCCCAAAGGTCAGACTATACTGCGGAGCACGCCCGCACAACTTGACGATTCCCGCGGCGGGGCGCCCTGCGGGACCCGGTGCGAAGGCGGCGGTGAGCCTGTGGGCGAGCACCTCCGGCGCGTCCCGGGCAGGATGAATCCGGCCCGACCGGCCAGGCAGCGGACGCGTTCGGGCACGCTCCGGGGACCGCGGCTTGCGCGGCCCCTTCGCGGCCTTCTCTCGCCCTGCCGCGGGATCAGCCTGCCGCGCCCACGATGGTCAGGTGAATCGTCCGGTCCCGGGGACGGGTGTCGGAGTCGACGAGCACGATCTGTTGCCAGGTGCCGAGCGGCACCCGCCCTCCCGCGATTGGGAGAGCGAGCGAGGGTCCGATCACGGAGGCCCGGATGTGGCTGTGGCCGTTGTCGTCGTGCCAGGTCTCCTCGTGGAGATAGCGTCCGTCGCGCGGCGCGAGGCGTTCGAGCGCCCGTGCGACGTCGTTGCCGACCAGGCCCGGTTCGTATTCGAGCGTGGTGAGCGCGGCCGTCGATCCCTGGACAAGGAGCGATGCCTGCCCCGTCGCCACGCCCGAATCCGCAACGGCTCCCTGCACGGCGGCGGTCAGGTCGAGGATCTGGTCGTTGCCCTCCGTGGTGCGGCGGATGGCCAGGTGCTTGACGATCATGATTCCGGGCTCCCCGCATCCGGTCGCGGATGCATGTGCCGTGCGCAGGAGGCGCCTGACGGCTTCAGAGAATCCGCCCCTCGGTGATGACGCGGATCCGGTACAGCCCGGTTCTCGCCGTCATGTAGAGGGTGCGCCCGTCTTCTCCCCACCCGACATTCGCGGGAACCTCGTCGGGTGAGATCCTCCCGAGGGGTGTGCCGTCCGGCGCGAACACCCAGACGCCTCCAGGGCCGGTGGCGAAGACGTTTCCTCCGAGGTCGACCTTGAGCCCGTCGGGGCACCCGGAACCCTCCTGGCCCGTCAGGTCCGCGAAGACGCGGGCCGCGGAGAGCC
Source organism: Gemmatimonadota bacterium (assembly GCA_012267505.1). Taxonomy (GTDB): domain Bacteria; phylum Gemmatimonadota; class Gemmatimonadetes; order Longimicrobiales; family Gaopeijiaceae; genus JAAXGI01. The sequence goes on along the minus strand of JAAXGI010000006.1, from coordinate 14,013 downwards.
CGTCCGCTCCTACGTCGTAGGCCATCCAGAGGGGTGCATCCGCGTCACAGTTCGCCACGTAGAGCGTGCTCTCGTCCGGTGAGAAGGCGATACCGTTCGGCCGGGTCTGCCCGGCGCTGAGAAGCTCGAGTTCCCCGGTGGGGCTCAGGCGGTAGATGCCGTTGAAGTCGAGTTCCTTCTCCGGCGAGTCGTCCTGGCCATCGAGCCCGTAGGGAGGATCGGTGAAGTAGAGCCACCCGTCGGAGCGGTAAACGAGGTCGTTCGGACTGTTCAGGCGCGCGCCCTCGTATCTGTCGGCCAGTGCCGTCAGGGTTCCGTCGTCCTCGATGCGGGTGACCTGCCTCCTTCCGTGATCGCCGATCACGAGCCTGCCTTCTGAGTCGCGCGTGATCCCGTTCGAGGCTCGCCTGGGGCCGGGTCCCCCGGTGTCCCCGTCGAAGTAGGGGGCGATGAACACTTCGGCCCCCGCATCCTCCGTCCAGCTGTAGATCGCGTTCCCCCCGAGGTCGGAGAAGACGAGTCGCTCTTCCTCACGGATCCAGACGGGGCCTTCCAGGAACTCGAAGCCGCCAGCCACTCGCTCGATCAGGGCGCCGGGGGAGACAAGCCCCGCGAATCTCGGATCGAGGCGGAGGACCGTCCCGTCCCCCGACGCAGTGGGGAGAGGGCCTTCGGCGCCGGGATCGCCGGCGGGTGCATCCGGAGGGCCGCCGCACCCGAAGGCGGTCAGGACGGCGATGCCCAGGACCCATCGATGCCATTGTGCGTCCCGCATGCTGCTCCTCCCAGGTGTTTCCCTGCCGGCGGATTGAACGGCCGCCTCCCGGAAGAACTCCGCACCGTGCCCCGAAGGCGGCGTGGGCCGGACGCCCGGCCGTGCCTTTCCCCTCCTACCCCGGACGCTTCCGCCGGTGCGTGGCGGCGAAGCCCGCCCCAGTGTCCATCGTGCTCATCCTGCGGGTGGCTGCCGTCGGCACCACCCGCGGTTCACACGTTTGCAAAACGGTTTCCCTCCCCGCAACATCCCCTTCCTGCGCCGGAGGGTCCGTTCCGGACGATGGTCCGGCGCGGGCCGTTGCCCGGCATCGTCCTCTTTCTCCACCGGAGCCCCGCGAATGAACCATCTCCTGCGTGCTCTCGCGGCCAGCGTCCTTGCCGTGGGCGCATTGGATGTTGCGGGTCAGTCCAGCGATTCACCCGGTGGCGACGTTCTCGTGATCGATCATTACGTGCCGGTCGTTTCTCGGTTGCCCTCGATCGCCGGCGAGACAGCGCAGCTCTACGTCCGGGAGCGGACCCTCGGAGAAACCGTGCTCCGGTCCGGAAGTCTCGCCGGCCGGGTGATCCTCTTCGTGCACGGCGCCGGGACTCCGGCCGAGGTTGCCTTCGATCCCCCGTATCCGGATGCCAGTTGGATGGCCCATCTGGCCCGGGGCGGCTACGACGTCTTCTCCATGGAGATGACCGGCTACGGGCGGTCGACGCGGCCCCTGGTCATGAACGATCCGTGCAACCTCGCCGAGGTGCAGCAGAACGACTTCATTCCGGACCTGATCCCGGATGCCTGCCCGCCCGCCTACGGGTTCGCGACCGGCACGATCGCGTCGGACTGGCACGACCTCGATGCAGTTGTTGGATACATTCGCGAACTCAGGGGCGTCGAGCGGGTGCACCTCGCCGGGTGGTCTCTCGGGGGTCCGCGGGCAGGCGGATATGCTGCCAGGCACCCTGACCGGGTCGAGACTGTCGTTCTCCTCTCCCCCGCCTACAGCCGAAGCCGGGCGGCATCGCCGCCGGATGATCCCGTGCCCGGGGCCGCCTTTACGAAGCAGTCCCGCGCGGACTTCGACGCGCTTTGGGACCGGCAGCTCGGTTGCCCGAACCAGTACGAGCCCGCGGTGCGGAACGCGGTCTGGAGCGCGATGCTCGAGTCCGACCCCGTCGGGGCCACCTGGGGAACCGGAGTCCGGAGGGCCCCGAGGGTCACCACCTGGGGCTTCGGTCCGGCGGAGGTGGGAGAGATGCGCGTTCCGATGCTCCTCATCGCGCCGGAAACCGACGGCCAGGTTTCCCCGGCGCGCGTCGCGGAACTGTACGAGGACCTCGGGTCGGAGAGGAAGATCCTCCTCCACCTCGCCTGCTCGTCGCACAACGCGATGTGGGAGACGAACCGTTCGGTTCTCTTCGAGGCGTCGCTCCAGTGGTTCCGCGACGGCTCCGTTGACGGGGTCGAATCCGGTGAGCTCCGGCTCGGCCACGGGCCCTGAGTCCCGCCGGCGCCGCACCGGTCCGGGGGCCTCCTCAGCGGGAAGCGTTGTAGCGGCCCGGGCGGGATCCGCCGAGCCTATCTCCCGAATGCGTAGGAGACGTTGAGGAGCGGAGGCAGCACTCCGGGCTGCCTGCGTCCTGCCACGCAGCAACTCCGACCTCGGCTATGAAGCGGTCGCGGATGAGGCGGGCCTCTCCCTAGAGGGCGACGCCGATCGCGGAGGACAGGAAATAGTTCTCGGTGATGAGCCTCACGCGCCGGCCGACACGGAGCTCATCCCCCAACATGGCGGCCGGCTCGTTCTCCACATCGTCTCCGGTGGAGAAGACACCGACTCTCGTGGTAAGCGCGTGGTCGGAGTTGCCGGCGGTGGCCACCCCACAGGCGATCCCGACCAGATCGTCGTCAAAGAAGACGGCGAGCGTGCCGAGTGTGGTCTGCACCCCGGGGCGCCGGAGGACCTGGAGCTTCGGCGCGAGATAAACGGGCTCGATTTCCCCGACGGGGGACGCCCCGGCACCGATCGTGAAGGAGTCGGTGAGCCCGACCGATGCGAGGGGCATGACGACCACGTATGCGCCCGCGCAGGAGTCGCTGTGCCCGAGTGAGCGTCCGGTGGCCATGAAGAGAAGCCGCGTGCCGCTCGGATCTTGGGGCCAGAGCTCGCTGCCCACGATCCGTCCGCGCACCGGCCGGAGCTCCTGGGTCTGGGCCCGGTCGATCTCGATCAGCACTCCCGCCACGGTCGTGAGCACGACCTGGTCTTGGTCGACCGCTGCCACGCGCCCGATGAGCACGGATCGGTCGATGAGGCGGATCTCATGGAAGACTTCGCCCGGAGCTGGAATATCCGGAGGGGTCTGGCCGCGGACCGGAGATGGGAAGAGGACCTGAGCGAGGATGAGGAAGACGCAGGCGAGAGACATCCTCGGCACCGGGGCGAAACGTCCGGCTCGCAGGATCTGCATCGTGGCTTCCCCCTTTCGGCACGCGCCCATCGGCCCGCTGGGCTGAACGGACCCGGATCGCGGCTTCCGACAGCAGGTTCCGATCCCGGGCCCTGCAATTGGGGCGTGGCTTCCGTCGGATCCGGGTAGGATGGCAGCCTGATTCGAGCTTCGGGAGGTGGTTGCAGAGGGTGTGGGTCATCTTCGAAGGATTTGGCTGGGGCGCACGATTCCGGACCTGCAAGTCCAACGAATTCGGTCCCTGTTCCCGCCCCTATTTGACATGCTGCATGACACCGTATCCGGTCGTGGCGAATACATTATATATGACATTTTAACAAATACTTACAACAAGTCATGATCGGGATGGCGTTGATAATTTGACAGCGTATGTGGCACGTCATTTGACAGGATGTTGGGCAGAGTCGGAAAGCGCTCACCCCACCTGTCGCCTGCGTGCGTGCCATAGGGTGGACTCAGCCGTGCAGCCTGGAGTGTCATCCGTCCTCTGAGCGCGGGAAGAGGGGATGAGGTGGGGAGCGGTTTCCCCGGTGGTCCCGTCAGGCGAGGCCGCGAGGGATCAGGCGGTGTTCGACGCGCCCAAGCAGGAAGTCGACGACGATCGCGAGCAGGGCGGCCGGCAGGGCGCCGGAGAGTATGAGATAGGTGTCGTTGAGCTGCAGCCCGGTCACGATCGGATCGCCGAGCCCACCGGCGCCGATGAAGGCCGCGAGGGTGGCCACGCCGATGCTGATCACCGTGGAGGTCCGGACCCCGGCCATGATCGTGCGCATGGCGAGGGGGAGTTCGACCCTGAAAAGGATCTGGCCGGGGCTCAGTCCCATCCCGCGTCCCGCATCGAGCAGTTCGGCATCCACCTCGCGGATTCCCGTGTAGGTGTTGCGGACGATCGGGAGCAGTGCGTAGAGGAAGAGTGCCGTGATGGCCGATCGCGCACCGAGCCCGAGGAAGGGAAGCGGGATCATGAATGCCAGGAGGGCGAGGCTCGGGATCGTCTGGATTACTCCGATCGCGCCGATCACGGGAGCGGCGACCGGTTCCGACCGGGTCAGCAGGATCCCGAGGGGAACCGAGAGGAGGATGGCGAGGCTGACGGCGATCGCGGTGAGTGAGAGGTGCTCGAGCAAGTAGCCGAGCGTATCGGACTGACGCGACCAGAGAAAGCCGAGAAACCCGTCTGCCGCGACGTTTCCGCCATCCGTCCGTCCGCCGACAGCCGGATCGAGCAGTCCTTCCGAGGCCAGGAACTCCCGTGCCACCTCCCCGTACTCGCCTCCTTCCTCCTCGACGCGGTAGTTGAGCGCCTGCATTCTCCGGTCGTCGATCCTGAACGCGAGCACGCCGAGTAGCGCCTCCAGTTCGGGATGGCGCTCGAGTGTCTCGGCCCGGATGACGGGGGCGGCGTCGTAGGGAGGGAAGAACCCGAGGTTGTCCTCCAGGACGCGGATGTCGTACTCGAGCAGCTTCCCGTCCGTCGTCCAGGTATCGATGACATCCACCCGGTCCGAAATGATCGCCTCGTACGCGAGGCCATGTTCCAACCCGTTCAGGTTCGGGAGATCGAGTCCGTAGGCCGCAACGAGTCCCGGATAGCCGTCTTCCCGGTTCAGAAACTCGTGACTGAGCCCTGCGCGGATCTCGTCCTGGTGTTCGACGAGGTCCGAGATGCTCCGGATCCCCATCCGCTCGGCGGCCGGACCGCGCATCGCGAGTTCGTAGCTGTTTTCGAAACCGAACGGCTGCAGCCAGGCGAGATTCCACCGCTGCCGGAACTCGCGGGCGACGCGGAGATACGCCCTGAGCGGTTCCCTCACGGGCTCGCTGAGCCCGAGCTGGACGGCCCACCCGGTCCCCGTGTACTCCGGGTAGATATCGACTTCCCCGCTCTGGATCGCGGAGAACACGACCGCCGTTCCACCGAGGCCGAGGCGCCGCTCGACGGGGATGGGCGTGTGGGCCTCGATCAGCTGGGCGAGGATCTCTCCGAGAAGGCGGTTCTCCACGTCGAACTTGCTTCCCACGACAACGGGTGGGAGGCCTGCCTCGCTCTCCTGGGCCCCCGCGGGCCGGGCGAACGCGACGGAGAGGAGAAGGAGCGCCGCGGCTGCGACCGTGAACCTAGCCATGGAAGGCACCCTCATGGAGATGGCTGCCGAGAAAGTCCGACACGAAGGGTGTAGCCGGGTTCCGTCTGAAGTCTTCCTTCCGGCCAACTTGGACGACCTGTCCGCGGTCCATGAGCGCGATCCGGTCGGCGAGCTTGAACGCCTCGGCCATATCGTGCGTGACGAGGATGATCGTCTTCCGGACACGGTCCCTGAGCTGCAGGAATTCCTCGTGAATCCGGTCGCGGCTGATAGGATCGAGGGCGCCGAAAGGCTCGTCCATCAGGACGTAGGGCGGGTCCAGAGCAAGCGCGCGTGCGACGCCGACCCGTTGCCGCTGCCCGCCCGAAAGATCGCGCGGGTAGCGGTGGGCGAAATCTCCGGGGGGCAGGTTCACAAGCTCGAGAAGCTCGTGGACCCGCCGCCGGAGATCCCCCGGCGCCCACTTCTCGACCTCGCAGAGGAGTCCGATGTTGCGGGCCACCGTCATGTGCGGGAAGAGCCCGCCGGTCTGGATCACGTACCCGATCCGGCGGCGAAGCCCGATGGGGTCGAGGGTCCGTACATCCCGGGAGTCGAGCATCACGCTTCCGCGCGACGGCTCGATGAGCCGGTTGACGAGCCTGATCGCGGTCGTCTTCCCGCAGCCGCTGCTTCCGATCAGGCAGAGCGTCTCCCCTGACTCGACGCGGAGGCTCATCCGGTCCAGCGCGAGGATCTCGCGGCCTCTGGAGTCCCGGAAGCGCTTCGTGACCTCGCTGAACTCAATCACAGCGGCGACCATCCCCCTGCCGCGGGGATCCTCCGGGGCGCTGCCCCGGTCATCCCGGCCCGGTTCCGGCGTGCTCCGCGATCAGGCCGGATCCCCATCGGCTCAGCGTGCGCCCATGAGCCTTCGGGCCTGGCGCACGGCCGCATCGACCTTCAGCCGCAGCCCCATCTCTCCATACTCTGTGGTAGCGCGGGTGGGGTCGCCCGCCGCTCCTCCCCACTGTGGGCCGGTGGCCGCCTCGAGCTGATCCCGGCGGACATGCTCGGGTGCCACGAAGAGGAGCTCGGAGGTGGTATCGAGGCCGGCATGCGATCCGATGGTTTCCTCCGTCTCGCCCTGCGCAACCAGCCACTCGGCATAGCCGTTGTCGGCGTAGTAGTCGTCGAGGTGATGCACGCGGATTCCGCTGCCTTCCCACTCCGCATTCAGTGCTTCGGCCACCCGTGCCATCGCCGGGAGATTCCCTCCGCTGTCGCCGATGAAGAGGATGTCGGTGAACCCGTGGGCCCGGAAACTGCGTGCTGCGTACTCGACGAGGCGCTCGAAGTATTCGTCGGGGAGCGTGATCGTGCCCGGGTAGCGCATGTGGCCAGTCGGCGGATCCACACTGCCCTCTGGCACGTACGTCACGACCGGAGCGACGAGCGTGCCCCCGAGCGTCTCGGCGATCCGGCCCGCGGCGTACCGCACGATGTAGGTGTGCTTCCCGATCGCGAGATGCGGCCCGTTCTGCTCGGTGCCCGCGGTGGGAAGAAGAATCGCCGTGTATCCGGCAGCGATCGCTTCCCCGGCCTCGACTGTGGTCAGTTCTTCCAGAAAGACGCTGCGCGGTGCCTCCTGTGCCCGGGCGTGGGCTGCGACGAGAAGGGCGGCGCACGCCGCGGCAAGTCTGTTCATGACTCCGTCCTCTCCTGGGGGTGGATCTCGTGTGCCCTCTCTCTCGGACTCGCCTCCCGCCGGGAAGGACCGTAGCCCGGCTATCGGCCCGAGAGCAAGCCGCTCTGCCATCCGGTTCGGCCCGGGTCCCGGCGGGCGGAGAGATGGCTGGCCGCCGGGGCACTGCGTGCCCCACCTCTCCCCGTCTCCCTAGCTGCCACCCCTCCCCCGGCTCGACAGGGGCGCGCTCCGGGTTTCTATTTGGAAATGCCGTGACGCCCTCTGCACGGGTGCGGCGTCCGCTCCGGTTGGCGTTCGCGCGCGGTTGCGCCTCCACCGGCCGGGGTTGAGGTTGCGGCGGTCCTTACCCCTGGAGTCGATATGGCAGATGCAAGGTTGCGGCGGATGCGGTTCGTTCTCGGACGAACCTGGCCTGTCCTCTGTTCGGTCCTTCTCCTACCGGGTTGCGGGGGTGAGAGCGGGGAGGCGCAGAGCGCGCCCGCGGCCCGTGCGGCCTCTTCCCTCCCCCCGCCGGGGACGGAGAGTCGCCAGGATGTTTTCGATCTCAGACAGATCGGCGTCAACGAGGGCAGCGTCATGACCGCTGCGATCGGGGTCGTGGACTTCAGCGACTTCGGGTGCATCTACTGCGCGAACTTCCACAACGCCGACTATCCCGCGCTCCACGACGAGTTCGTCACCTCCGGAGACGTCCTCTGGAAGTACGTTCCGATCAGCATCGGGGGGTTCCCGAATGGGGATCTCGCGGGGCTGACGGGCATCTGTGCCGACGAGATCGGGCGAACCGAGGGGTTTGCCCGGATGCGCGACCACCTCTTCGTGCAACGCGAGGAGTGGCTTGCGAGTCCCCCGGACGGGGCGAGGGAGGTGTTCGTCTCGTATGCGGAGGAGCTCGGCTTCGACCCGGACGCCTTCACGGCGTGCCTCGACGGTGAGGCCGCATCGGCGCGCCTCACGCGGAACAACAATGTCGCGCACCAGGTCGGGGTCACGGCCACCCCCACCTTCATCGTGCAGGGCTCCCCGGTGCGGGGTGCCCCTCCGCTCGCCGACTTCCAGAACGTCCTGCGTCGCCTGGTCGCCGAATCCCGGGGGGATCCTCTCCCGACCGGTGATCCCGCCGGGGCAGGGCCCGGTGCGCCGGACGCCTGAACGCGGCGCAGTGTCCCGGAGACCGGCCCGGCGCAACCGCGCCGGTCTCCTCCTTCTCTCCTGCGCGGTGTGGCCGGGTCTCTGGGCCCTGCCTGCCGGGATCTCCGCCCAGCTCCGGGTCGGGGGCCACTTCGTCCACGCCGCCGAGTCCTTCGGGGGCGCCCCGGGGGTGGGATTGCGGGCAGGGGTGGCGATCCCTCTCCTTCCCCTCGACGTCATGGCGTCATGGGCACGCTTTTCCCCGGAATGCCCTTCCGGCGAGCCTGACTGCGGACTCACCGGCCTCACCCTCGACGCGAACTTCCGGATCCCCGTGCCGCTCATCCGTCCCTACCTCTCGGGGGGAATCGCGTACCGGAGCCTGGATCCGGTGGACCCGGGAGATGATGCCGGCGCTCTCGGGCCGGGCCTCGGCGCTGGCGCCGAGGTGGCGCTCGCCAGGCTCCGGCTCTTCGGGGAGGCGCGCTACGAGTGGGTTGATGTCCCGGAGGATCAGCTTCTCTGGAGGCTCGGGGTTCTCTTCGACCTTCTCTGATCCGGGAGAGGAGGTGTCGGAATCGTGGGGTATCTGCCGGGCGACCGGCCCGAAAGGCAGAGCGCACGCCCCTCTCTCCCGGTGCCGGCACCGCGGTTGACACTCTGCTCTCCGGCGGGGTATTCATTCCTCTCGCCGGGCCTCGCCCGGCGCTGGTCCCGCGTAGCTCAGCTGGTAGAGCAGGTGGCTGTTAACCACCGAGTCGCAGGTTCGAGTCCTGCCGCGGGAGTCGGAAGTCCCGGATCCGGCGGCGCGACCGCACGGATTCCCGGCGGCCCGTCCGTGCCCGTCGTCATGCCGGCGTGCATTTCCCACCCCTCAGATCAGGCTGCCGCTCGCCCGCAGACTGCTGCATGGGGCCTTCTTCCCCGGGGCGGGGAGCGGTCTCGTGCGGTCGGCGGCGTGGCTTTCCCCGAGGGCCACGGGGCTTTTGCGGCTCCGGTCGGCGCGGGCGTGGGCGCATCCTTCCCGGTCCCGCGCCCGCCGGTTGCATAACATATAAAAGTACGTCATATTCCCGACATGAGTCCAATTACCCCCCCCGGCCAGACCCGCGAGAAGGTCTACTGGTACGTGCGCAGGCGGATTCTCGAGGACATTCCCCCCACGGTCCGGGAGGTCCAGGACGCGTTCGGCTTCCTCTCCGTGCAGACGGCCCGCCAGCATCTCGAGCGCCTGGTGGAAGAGCGGCGCCTGACGAAGGTGCCGGGAAAATCCAGGTGCTACCGGCTTCCGGAGAAGCTCGGCATGCGGATGGTTCCGCTTCTCGGGCGGGTGCCTGCGGGTGAACTCGATATGGCTCTTGAGGAGCACGAGGGCTACCTGCCGGTCCGGCTGCATCGGCATGGGCCGGCGGAGCTGTTCGGCCTCCGGGTCCGGGGAAGGAGCATGACCGGGGCGTGCATCCTCCCTGGGGACATCGTGATCGTGAGGCGGCAGGCCGAGGCTTCCTCGGGGGATATCGTCGTTGCCCTGGTGGAGGACGAGGCCACGATCAAGAGGTTCAGCCTGAAGCGGGGGCGGATCGAGCTCCACCCGGAAAATCCGGACTTTGCACCGATCCTCCCGGAGCCTGGCGCATGCCGGATCCTGGGCAAGGTGGTGGAAGTGAGGCGTCAGCTGGACGGGTGAGGGTGAGGGGTGCGGACGCGCGGACCGCACGCAGGTGTTTTTCCGGCACTCCGGCCCGGGGCACACGGAAGTTTCCGGGAGTTTTTCATGAGTCCTTCTGCCGAGGGGGCCTGCGGCCTGCGGCTGCAGGCGGTTGCCGGTCCCTCCGTACTGCGGGACGGGCCGGGGCCGGGGGAGGGCATTGCCGGGGCGGCTTGGAGCCTTCGGTCCCTTGCGGGGCGGATTGTCGAGGTGTCGGACTCGGGCGCGGCCCCGGTCCTCACGGCTGCTGCGGCCCTGGTTCTCGAGGCCCAGGAGGGGGGAGAGCTTGCGGCGTGGATCGGCCTCGGCGACTCGGTTTTCTTCCCGCCGGACCTCGCCGGGTGGGGAATCGACCTCGAGGCCCTGCCGGTCGTTCGCGTTCCCGATCTTCCCGCCGTCTGCAGCGCGGCCGAAGGGCTTCTCCGTTGCGGGGCCTTTGGTCTCGTGGTGCTCGACCTGAAGACGCAGGCCGGGATGCGCCTGGCTGTCCAGAGCCGGCTGGCCGCGCTCGCCCGGAGGCACCGTACGACGCTCCTCTGCCTTACCCGGAAGAAGGAGGGCGCGCCCTCGCTCGGGCCCCTTGTATCGCTCCGCGGGGAGGGCCGGATCTCGAAAACCGCCTTCGGCCGTTTCGACTGGGAGATCCGGATCACGAAGGACAGGCAGGGGGCTCCGGGGTGGAGCCATATGGAGACGTGCCGTGGAACGGACGGCCTGTGTTGACGTCCCGGCCCTCCCGCTGCAGCTCCTCCTGCGGGAACGTCCGGAGTGGGAAGGGCATCCGGCGGCGGTGGTGGACCGGGAGAGGATACAGGGCAGGATCCTCTGGGTGAACAGGCGGGCCCGGGCCCTCGGTGTTCTTCCGGGGATGCGCTACGGTGCGGCGCTCGCGCTCTCCTCCGACCTCCGGGCGGACGTCGTCTCCGGCCCGTCCATCGAGGAGGCCGTGGTCTCGCTGGCATCGCGGCTCCGGCGGCTTGCCCCCGGCGTCGAGGCCTCGCGCGATGAGCCCGGGGTCTTCTGGCTCGTTGCCTCGGGCCTCTCCCGGCTCTATCCCCGTCTCGGGGAGTGGGCGCGGCTCATCCGTGACGAAGTGGCCGGCGGCGGCCTCCGGTGCAGCGTGGCGGTGGGTTTTTCCCGCTTCGGCAGCTACGCATCGGCGAAGGGGTGCGAGCGGGTCGTCGTCTTCCGGACACCTGAAGAGGAGGAGGCCGGGATCCGGGGCGTCCCCCTGGATCGCCTCGACCTGACACCCCGGGTCCGGCAGCTCCTGGCCCGCCTCGGCATCCACACCCTGGGCGGCTTCCTGGACCTGCCCCCCTCCGGGATCCGCTCGCGTCTCGGGCGGCGGGCATACCGGCTGCACCGGCTGGCGTCGGGAGATCTCTCGCCCCCCCTCCGGCCCGACGCTCCCGCCGAGCCGGCAGCGGCACGGATCTCCCTCGATCACGCGGAGTCCGACCGGGGGCGCCTCCTGCTCCTGATGGAAAAGCTTCTTGCCCCGCTCCTCGAGGTGCTGCGGGGGCGCCACGAGGTGATGGCCTCGCTCCACCTCACCCTCCATCTGGACGACCGCTCCCGGAGGAACTCGACGCTCCGGCCGGCCGAGCCGACGCTGGACGGGACGCAGCTCCTCGAGCTCCTCCGGCTCCGCATGGAGGCAACGGCGCTCCCGGCCGGCGTGACGGACATCCGGATGGAGCTCGGGGGAATCCGGCCCGGCGACCGGCAGGAGGAGCTTTTCCGGAAAGCCTCGGCCCGGGATCTGGGTGCGGCCAACCGCGCCCTGGCGCAGCTCCGGGCCCGGTTCGAGGGAGGTGTGCTCCGGGCGTGCCTCCGCCCCGGGCACCTTCCGGAGGCACGCTTCACCTGGGAGACGATGGAAGCGGTTCCGCTCCCGAGGCCGAGGCGGATCCAGCTCCGTCCGCTCGTGCGGCGGTTCTTTCCGAGACCTGTCCAGCTTCCGCGCACGAGCGCGGTCCCGAACGGTGCCGCACTCCGTGCAGAGAGGGGGGGCTCCGTCCGCGAGAGCGCCGGACCCTACATCCTCTCGGGGGGATGGTGGGGCTCTGGAGCGCACCGTGAGTATCACTTCGTCCGCACGGATGAGGGCCCTTGGCTCTGGATCTACTACGACCGGAAGCGGGAGGGGTGGTTCCTTCACGGAAAGGTGGAGTAGGGCGACGATGCCGGCCCGGGGAGGGCGTGCTCCCTCCACCTATGCACCGCTCTGCTGCAGGAGCCATTACTCCTTCCTCGAGGGAGCGAGCCGCCCCGGTGAACTCCTGGAGAGGGCGGCGGCGTTCGGGATCGGCTCGCTCTGCCTAGCAGATCGGGACGGCGTCTACGGCGCCGTGCGGGCGCATGTGAAGGCCCGCGAGACGGGGCTTCACCTGGTCATCGGTGCCCAGGTGAGCATCGTCGACGGCTCCTCGATCCTCCTCCTCGCCGGGGAAAGAGAGGGCTACGCGCACCTCTGCCGGCTGATCTCCGCCGGGCGGCTCCGCTCCCCGAAGGGAGAGAGTGCCGTCGAGTGGAATGAAGTCTTCGCCCACGCCGCCGGGCTGATCGCCCTCTGGGGCGGGGAGGAAAGCCTCCTCGTGCAGGGGCCTGATCCGGCCTTCGTGGCCCGCGACCTGAAGGAGGCCTTCGGCGACAGGCTCTACGCGCTCGTGACCCGCCATCGCCGCGCCGAGGAGGTGTGGCGGGAGCGGCGGCTCCGGGAGCGGGCGCAGCGTTACCGGATCCCGACGGTGGCGGCGACCGAGGTGCTCTATCACCATGCCTCGAGGCGCCGGCTTCAGGACGTCCTGACCTGCATCCGCCACGGCGGGGTGCGGATCGCGGAGGCGGGGCGCTGGATCAGGCCCAACGCGGAGCACGATCTCAAGTCCCCGGCCGCCTTCCAGGCGCTCTTCCACGACGACCCGGACTCGGTCGCCCGCACGCTCGAGGTCGCGGCACGCTGCCGCTTCTCCCTGGACACGATCCGTTACCGCTATCCCTCCGAGCGTCTCCCGGACGGGAAGACCTCCGGAGAGCGGCTGCGGGAACTCACCTTCCGCGGAGCGAGGCAACGCTACGGCGGGTCCGTTCCGGAGAGGGTCCGGATCCAGCTCGAACGCGAGCTCGAGATCATCGGGAAGCTGGCCTACGAGGGCTACTTCCTCACCATGTGGGATCTCGTCCGGTTCTGCGGCGAGAACGGGATCCTCTGCCAGGGGCGGGGTTCCGCAGCCAACTCCGCGGTGTGCTACTGCCTGGGCATCACCGCGGTCGACCCGGTCCGGATGGAGCTTCTCTTCGAACGCTTCATCTCCCGGGAGCGAGATGAGCCGCCCGACATCGACCTGGATATCGAGCACCGTCGCCGCGAGGAGGTCATCCAGTACCTCTACCGGAGGCATGGACGCACCCACGCCGCAATGGTGGCCAACTTCGTCCGCTACCGTGCGCGGTCCGCGGTCCGGGATGTAGGCAAGGTGCTCGGGTTCGCCGAGACGACCCTTCACCGCCTCGCCCGGCTCGTCGGGCGATCCGACCGGTTGGACCGGCAGCTCGTGGCGAGCGCCGGTCTCGATCCCGCAGGGAGCGGGGATTTCCTCCGCCTGGTGGCGGAGATCCAGGGCTGTCCCCGCCACCTCTCCATCCACCCCGGCGGATTTCTCCTCGGACAGAAGCCGGTGCAGGATCTTGTGCCCGTCGAGAACGGCGCAATGCACGGCCGCACCGTCATCCAGTGGGACAAGGAGGACCTCGAGAGCCTGAAGCTCTTCAAGGTCGACCTCCTCGGCCTCGGGATGCTGACTGTGATCGAACGCTCCCTTCGCCTCATCCGCGACCACTGGGGCGAGAGCTTCACCCTGGCCGCGATTCCTGCAGACGATCCCGACACCTTCGCCATGATCAGGCGCGCCGACACCGTCGGGGTCTTCCAGGTAGAGAGCCGCGCGCAGATGTCCATGCTGCCCCGGCTGGGGCCCCGCGGGTACTACGACCTCGTCATCGCGATCAGCATTGTCCGTCCGGGCCCGATCGCGGGAGGGATGGTGCACCCCTACCTCCGCCGCCGGAACGGCGAGGAAGCGGTGGCCTACCCCCACCCATCGCTCGAGCCGATCCTGGAGAAGACGCTCGGGGTCCCGCTCTTCCAGGAGCAGGTC
>JAAXGI010000038.1 GCA_012267505.1 Gemmatimonadota bacterium | reverse complement strand
GGCGGGCGGGCTCCGGGGCCGCTACCTCCTTCGCCCGTTCTCCGAGACCGAGCCGCTCGGGGAGGGTGAGGTCTTCCACCACCAGCTCGTCGGGCTCACGGTCGTGACGCCCGACGGCCGGAGCATCGGCCGGGTCCGGGAAGTCTACGACCTCCGGCCGGCAGTGCTTCTCGAGGTGGCGGGGGCGGAGGGGGAGCACCTCATCCCCTTCACGGGGGAGTTTCTCGTCGCGCTGAGCCTCGAGGACGGAACGCTCGTGATCGATCCTCCGGAGGGACTCCTCGACCTCTAGGCGGAACTTCACCCGGGTGCGGAGACTGGTTGTCCACGACCGCAACGCGACGGATGCGTTCGACTTTCGCGCCCCGGGGCCGGATTTCATCCTGTCATGCCTATGGGAATAGACTGCCGGGGCTGACGTCCGACAGCTCGAAGGCCTTGGTCTGGATCCGGGGTCGGCCGCGTCACGATCGCTAGGCTCGTATCCGGTCGTCTTGGGCGGCGCACCTTGTTCAGTACGACACTGGAGAGGTCGTCGAGCAGCGTCTCGAAGCTGTGGACCACGCGTCCGTCAGGCGTGCATTTCGTGTTGGCCTTCCGCTTACCGCTGGGTGACGCTCCTAATAGCAACCCATCCGTCAAACGGGGCAGGTTCAGATGGAAGGGGGTATGTGAGGTTTGGGTGGGAGCACTGAGGCCGTGGGTAGCGCGGAGCGCAGCGACGCGGCCCCGTGGGTGGCCAGGAGGCAGCTTAGCGACGGAAGGCATCTCGACATTGTCAAGGTCGTCTATGAAGCCCATGAACTGGAGGCGATCCGCTCAGCCACTCAAGCCCACATGCCAGGACAAGGTCGTTTCGATTGCTCTGGAGGTCACACCGCGATGGGCCTGTCCGACGACCAGGACCTTCGGGTAGTGGAGCATCCCTCGTTGGCGGATCCCGGCAGCGTCTCCGTGTCTCCAGTCGACGGTCCTGGGGCAGAAGGGCCTAGTCCCTCGGCTCCGGGAACATGCCCGTGACGGAGAACGCCAAGCTTCCACTCTCCCGCACGTGGCGGCGCCCCCTTCCCTGGTTGACCATCACCGCCTCCTTCGTCGCAGCCGACGCCGGATCCGCCCAGGAGAGCCGGAAGCTCTATCAGGTCGAAGCCGTTCGCGTGGACCAAGGCCCCGAGATCGACGGGGTATTGGATGATACTGTCTGGACTGAGGCAGCGATCATCGACGCGTTTGTTCAACAGGAGCCGGACGAGGGGGCGCCGGCAACGGAGAGGACGGAAGTACGGGTGCTGTACGACGGGAGCAGTCTCTATCTTGGCGTACGGGCCTTTGATTCATCCGGTGAGGGAGTCATTGCCACCGAGATGAGGCGCGACGCGGACCGGATTCTGGAAGAGGACAGCTTTCAGGTCATCCTCGACACGTTCCTGGATTCCCGATCCGCCTACATGTTCGTTGTAAGCCCTCTGGGAGCTCAGCTGGACCAACAGGTATTCGACGAGGGTGGGCGCGGAGTTCGTGGAACAAGTGCCTCGGCGATCAATCGCAACTGGGACGGCGTGTGGTCGGCGTCCGCGCTCCCAACGCCGGAGGGCTGGGTAGCGGAGATCGCCATCCCGATGGTCACCCTCCGGTTTCCCCAAGCCGATCCTCAGGCGTGGGGCATCAACTTCATGCGGAATATCAGGCGAAAGAACGAGCAGGTGTTCTGGGCACCTATCCCCCGGGAGTTCGGCCTGACAAGGGTCAGTTTCGCCGGACGGCTGACTGACCTGGAGTCCCTGGATAGGGGAAGGGATCTTCGCATCAAGCCCTACGTTACTGGAGAAGGGCGTAGCCGGCTCCATGGGGAGACCACGGATAACTCTGCCGAGAGCGACATCGGACTCGACATGAAGTACGGTGTGACTGCGAGCCTGAACCTCGACGTTACAATCAACACAGACTTCGCCCAGGCCGAAGTGGACGATGAGCAGGTCAACCTCACCCGATTCCCTCTCTTTTTTCCCGAGAAGAGAGAGTTCTTCCTTGAGAACGCCGGCCAATTCGCGGTGGGATCGACAAACTCCACCGGTCGGATCGCGGACCTTTTCTTCAGCCGGCGGATCGGACTCACAGACACCGGAGCCAACGTACCCATTCAGGGCGGCGCACGGCTCACGGGAAAGGTGGGCAGGAACAACATCGCAATCATGGATCTCCAGACCGATGAGGCGTTCGGCGATCCGGGAGAAAACTTCCTGGTCGCGCGCTATAGCCGCGACGTCTCCGACAGGTCCCAGATCGGGGGGTTTTTCACCAATAAGGAAGCCACGAGCGGCGGGCACTTCAACCGGACCTATGCTGCCGACATGAACCTCGTGATCACGCCGTCTCTAACGATCGACGGGTTCGTTGCGGGCACTGAGACCCCGGGAGTCTCGGAGGGGGACACAGGTGCCCACATCCGTGCCGGTTGGCTCGACCAGTCCTGGCGGATATACGCGGAGCACACCGACCTGGGGGACAACTTCAACCCTGAAGTGGGTTTCGTGCCCCGTGTCGGCATCCGCAGGAGCAAGTTCTTCATCGCGCGTACTCCAAGGCCTGATCGTTGGGGCCTACGTCTGGTCGAATTGGTGTGGAACGTGGAGTACTTCGCAGACCAAGCGGGCAGGCTCCTGACTCGTCGGCTGTGGCACAGGCTCGGAACGACATTCGAGGACGGCAGCAACCTGAGCATCAACTACAACCGCAACTTCGACCGGATCGACGAGCCCTTCTCGGTCGGAGGCAGCGTTGTAGTTGGTCCGGGTGACTATTCGTTCTGGGACCTGAACATCAGGTACACAAGCAACCCTGCTGCGCGGTTCTTCTACCGGCTGCGGTATGCCCCCCAGGAGTTCTACGGTGGAGACAGGACCGATATGTTTGTCAACGCCGGTTTCCGCGTGACCGACCAACTCTCCACAGCTGCAAGCTTCCTGCAGAGCAATGTGGACCTTTCGGCAAGCGCATTCAAGGCGGAGATCGCTTCCTTCCAGCTGGACTACGCCATCTCTCCGTCGGTGTCCCTTCGGAGTATTACGCAGTACAACTCGACCTCGGAGCAATGGGGCACGAGCGCCAGGTTTCGTTACATCTACAGGCCGGGCAGTGACCTCTACATCGTATATGACGAAGTCCGCCGCGATACACCGATCACAATGTCGCCGTTTGTCGAGGAATTCCGTGACCGTCAGCTCATCGTGAAAATGACCTACCTGTTGTCGATATAGCCGTCGGAGCATAATGTCTGACGCCGAACTGGTCCGCTTCTTCAACTCCTCTATGTTTTCCAGAGAACGTCGATAGTCAATCTTTAGCACCCCCGATTCTGGACGGTTGTTGTTGGTGAGGAGCCGGACCGTTTCGGCCTTGCCTTCCGCCTGCGACAGGCACTGTTGTTTCGGCTCTGATCGTGCGAGAGTGATTTTGCCGGAACGGCCTATTGGCTGAAACTGGCGGCTCACGCCACGGTTCTTCTAACTACTTCCAGGACAAGCCTTTCCGGTACTTGCTTCTAGCCCATCCAAGCAAACACGCTTAGTTTGGGGCGAGGCGGCGGCCTCCCGGCGGCAGCGGGGGGGAGGGGTGGGGAAGGGCATGGTGCGGATCAACTTCGTCACGATATTCCCCGGATTCTTCGAGGCGGCGCTCTCGGTCTCGATCCCGGCGCGCGCCCGGGCGGCGGGGCTCGTCGAGTACCGGGCCGTGGACCTCCGGGCCTACACGACCGACCGCCACCGCACAGTCGACGACATCCCCTATGGAGGTGGCGCGGGGATGGTCATGAAGCCCGAGCCGTTCTTCCGGGCGGTCGAGGCGGTCCGGACCGGCGGGCCTGTCCTCCTCCTCTCGGCGCGCGGGCGGATCTTCTCCCAGGAAGACGCGCGCCGCTACGCCGTCGAGCCCGAGCTCACGCTCCTTTGTGGCCACTACAAGGATGTGGACGAACGGGTCGCGAGGTACCTCGCGACCGAGGAGGTCTCCCTCGGCGACTTCGTCCTCTCCGGGGGGGAGCCGGCCGCGCTCTGCGTGGCGGACGCCGTGGTCCGCCTCCTTCCCGGGGCGCTCGGCGACCACGAGTCGGCGTCGACCGACTCCCACTACGATGCGCCGCTGCTCGGCGCGCCATCCTGGACCCGTCCCCCCGAGTACCGCGGCCACCGGGTGCCGGACGTGCTCCTCTCGGGGGACCACGCCCGGATCGAGGCGTTCAGGGCCGAAGAGGCCGGGCGCCTCACAAGGGAGAGGCGGCCGGAGCTCTGGAAGCGCAGGGAGGTGGGCGAGGGGAGCTGAGCGGCCGGTGGCCGGAGCTGCCGCGCCACCCCCGGACGCCCGCCAGTGAGTGGGGGCGAGGGTTCATCCGGGGAGCGCCGGGCGTTATCTTACTCATCTTTCCGCTGGCCGAAGCGGGATGCGGACAGCTGCCCAGGAGGCTCTCGTGGCCGATCTCATCAGGGAACTCGAAGTGGAGCAGTTGAGAGAGGATCTTCCCGAGTTCGTGGCGGGGGACACGGTCCGGGTTCTCTACCTCGTGCGCGAGGGGGGGAAGGAGCGGATCCAGGTGTTCGAAGGGGTCTGCATCCGGCGGCGGGGTGGGGGGATGGCCGAGACGTTCACAGTCCGGAAAGTCTCGGGCGGTGTCGGCGTCGAGCGGGTCTTTCCCCTGCAGTCGCCGTTTGTGACCAAGATCGAGGTCGTGCGCCGCGGCCGCGTGCGGCGCGCGAAGCTCTACTACCTCCGCGGCCTCCGGGGCAAGGCGGCCCGGATACCGGAAAAGCGGACCCGCTGACCCACCGGGCGGGATGCCGGGGGGCGACTCCCCTTCTGAAGCGGCCGGGAGCGGTCCGGCTCCGGACGTTCTAGGCTACGAGCGCAGGTTCTGGGAGGAGGGCCTCCAGGCCGTCGCCGGCGTGGATGAGGCGGGAAGGGGTCCGCTTGCAGGTCCGGTCGTGGCGGCCGCCGTGATCCTCCGGCCGGAGCGGCCGGTCGAGGGCGCCCGCGATTCTAAAGACCTCACGCCCAAGGCGAGGGAGGTCCTCTCCGTACGCATCCTGGAGGAGGCGCTCGCGGTGGGGATCGGCGCGGGTTCGGTCCGGGAGGTCGATCGCCTGAACATCGCCGTGGCCACCCGGCTCGCGATGGAACGTGCGCTCCGCGCCCTTCCGCGGGCGCCCGACCATGTCGTGGTGGACGGGCTTCCGGTGAAGGGCGCGCGCTGGCCGCACGACGCGGTCGTCCGGGGCGACCGCCGGGTCCACACGGTCGCCTGCGCGTCGATCGTGGCCAAGGTGTGCCGCGACCGCCTCATGTGCCGGCTCGCGGCCAAGTACCCCAGGTACCGGTGGGAGACGAACAAGGGGTACGGGACCCCGGACCACCTCCGCGCGCTGAGCGAGTGGGGCCCGTCCCCACATCACCGGCTCACTTTCCGGCCCAGCCAGATGAGGCTCGAGTTCGAAGGGTGACCGGGCGCCCGCGGCCATCCGGCAGCAGACCGGCGTCCGCGTCATGCGGAGGTCCGGATCGTGGCGGGTGGGGTCCCCGGCGGGTGGTCTGCCCTGGCTGCCTGACGCAGTCTTCAGGGGCGTTGATCCTCCCGGTGCGTCCTGCTTCCCCCGGTCCTGCCTGCCTCTTCGCGGCGGGACAGGAATACCGGGGGCCGGTACTCGAACCGTGACGATGGCGCCCGAACGGGGTCGCTGGGTGGTTCCTCCCCTGCATCGTGTTGCCGCCGGATGAATCCAGCGAAGAGGGGGACGGCAAAGGAGTACTTCCCGTGGCGGTTCCTGTAGACGACGCCCGCGTCGATGAGCGCGGCCAGGATCTGGCTTGCGTGACTCGGGCTGAACCCCTTTACGGGGAGGCGCTTCGAGGACTGCACGATCTCCTGTACGGTGAATTCCCTCTCGGGGCTGTCCAGCATGGAGACGACGAAGAGGAGATCGCGTTGGCGGTCCGTCACCCGGGACCAGCGACCGGCGAAGAAATCGCTGTCTAGCTTCGCCGTGATCTCGTCGATCGGTATGCGGGGGTCTCTCACTCCGGCGCGGGCCGACGATGCCAACGCATCGAACGCCTCCCGGCAGATGAACTGGATAAAGTAGGGGTAGCCGGCCGAGTGCCGCTCGATCTGCCGGATCGACTCGTCTGTGAAGGTGATCGGACAACCCTCCTTCTGCACAGGCCGCACAATGGCGTCCCGGGCGTCAGCAGGATCGAGGCGGTCAAGGAAGAGCACGCGGAACATCCGCTCGGTGTAGGTCCGCGCTTCGATCAGCCTGGGCAAGAGCGTGGGGAGCCCGGTCAAGACGAGGAGAAACGGCACACCCTGCCTCTGGACAGACTGGAAGACGTCGAGCATCACCGAGAGCGGGAATTCGTCCCTCTCGGCACGGTCCGCCATGTTCTGGGCCTCGTCATAGGCGAAAACGACGCCCCGGGGTGGATGGGGTGACCTCAGGAGTGCGTACCACGCGAAGAGGAGCGCGCCCTTGAGTCGGTCCGCGGTCAGCCCGCGTGTCGCATCGTAGGCGGCACGAAGCGTCGGAAAGTCGAGGGCGACCTCGGCAACTTCCGCCTGATGGTCGAATCCGGGCGACCGCACCTCGCGGTGGTCGTACACGAAGTTGGATGTGGCCACAGCCAGATCCGTCAGGATCCTGATAGCGAGGCGGTCCTCCGCGACGGTGGTGCTCTCGGAGAGGTCGGCGCCCGCCCAGAGCCAGCCCTTCTCGAGGGCGAGTGGCTTGAAGGTATCGAGGAGGACCGTCTTCCCGACTCCGCGGAGTCCGGTGAGCAGGAGGTTCGAGAATACGACCTCCTGATCCAGGAGCCTCAGGAACTCGCTCCGCTCCTCCTCTCTCCCCGCGAGGTATGGAGGCGGGTGGCCGGCGCCTGGCCGATACGGATTACGAAACATCGTCGTGCGTTCCATACGTCTCGGCGTTAGGTTCAGTTATATTGACAAATAAATTTATATAATATAGTAAATATATGTCAATATCGAAGTGTCCGGCAGCCTGCCCCGTCCTTTTCACTCATCTTCCGGGTGTCGCCATGCGTGGAGACAACGCCCGGGAGTGGCTGCGGTGAACGCCGGCGTGCGTACCACGCGAAGAGGAGCGCGCTCCTGCGTCGATCCGCGGTCAGTCCGCGCTTGGCGGCGTAGGTGGCGCGAAGCGTCGGAGAGTCGAGGCCGGCCGGAAGCACGCTCCGCAGATGCGTCTTATCCTGTTCCGCATGACTGACCAACACCGTCTGACCGAGCCCGAAGTCGGAAGGGCGAACGTCGAGTTTCTCGGCGTCGAGGTTCACGGGCCCGTCTTCTTCGTCTCAAGCCTCACGATCGTGGCGTTCATCGCCGGCGTTCTCGCGTTCGGTGACGGCGCGGCCGGCGCATTCGACTCGCTCTACGGATGGGTCATCTCGACGTTCGACTGGGTGTTCATGGGCACGGTGAACCTCTTCGTCCTCTTCTGCGTGCTGATGCTCGTGACGCCCGTCGGCCGTGTACGCCTCGGCGGCCCGGACGCCCGGCCGGACTATTCCCTCTGGTCGTGGTTCGCGATGCTGTTCGCGGCCGGGATCGGGATCGGCCTCATGTTCTTTGGTGTGTCCGAGCCCGTCGAGCACTTCCTCCGCCCGCCGCTCGGGGCTGCCGCCTCGGACACCGATACCGTGCGCGGGCTGGCCGTCGCTTCCACCATCTTCCACTGGGGCGTGCACGGGTGGGCGGTCTTCGCGGTCGTCGCGCTCGCGCTCGCCTTCTCCGCCTACAACCTCGGACTCCCGTTGACGATACGGTCGGCGTTCTACCCCGCCATGGGGGATGTGGTGTGGGGCGGGTTCGGCCACGTCATCGACATCCTGGCCGTGTTCGCCACGCTCTTCGGTCTGGCCACTTCGCTCGGACTGGGTGCCGAGCAGATGGCGGCCGGGCTCGAGCACCTCTTCGGCATCCCGGCGACCGACACGTCGAGAGTGCTCGTGATCGCCGTGATCACGCTGATCGCGACGGCATCGGTCGTGTCCGGGATGGATCGGGGGATCAGGCGGCTGAGCCAGGCGAACCTGGTCCTTGCGCTCGTGCTTCTCGCCTTCGTTCTGGCTGCGGGGCCGACCGGCGCTGTCCTCACCGGGTTCGTCGGAAGCGTCGGACGCTACCTTGCCGCGATCGGACCGCTCAGCAGCTGGGTCGGACGTGAAGACCTCGGATTCCTGCGTGAGTGGACCATCTTCTACTGGGCGTGGTGGCTCTCGTGGGCGCCGTTCGTCGGGCTCTTCATCGCGCGGGTCTCGCGCGGTCGCACGGTGCGCCAGCTCGTGGGCTGCATGCTGGCCGTCCCCGTGCTCCTGGCCGCGCTCTGGATGAACGCGTTCGGGGCAACCGCCCTCTCGATGTACATCGACGGCGGCCTGTCCGGCGTGGTCGAGGCGGTCGAGGCCGGCCGGTTGGAGCTTGCCCTCTTCAGCCTTCTCGAAGTGCTTCCGTTCGGAGGCGTCACATCGGGCATCGCCATCGTCCTTGTGGCCGTCTTCTTCATCACCTCCTCTGATTCCGGATCGCTCGTCATCGACACCATCACCGCCGGCGGCAAGCTCGACGCCCCGGTCGCGCTCCGCGTCTTCTGGTGCACCTTCGAGGGGCTCGTCGCCATCACCCTCCTCGTGAGCGGCGGGCTCGTGGCGCTCCAGACGGCCGCTCTCGTTACGGGTTTGCCGTTCGCGCTCGTCTTGCTGGCGATGTGCCTGAGTACCTGGAAGGGGCTTCGCGCGGCCGTTCGGGAAGGAGGAGCGGGATGAGGGAGGCGGGGTGACGATCCCGGCCGGCTGCATCGTTCGGCGCCGGGCTGTCCCGTGGGCGAACCGGTGCCCGCGGACGGGCTCGACCGGGAGGAACCGGCGGCCCGGCGCCGGCCTCGCCGGGCGCGGGGTCCCGCACAGGCGGGGGGCCAGGAACGATGCGGCAGAGTTGGCAGTAGTAGGCGCGGGCCTCGATTCCGCACTTGCCAGCTATCGGTTCCAGGGGTGCGCCGTGCAACCTCTCCGCCAGCGGCGGTACACCCGCCTTCTCTTCGCAGTCGTCCTCGCCGCCATCGGAGCCGCGACCCCCGTCCTCGCGCAGGAGCGGTCCCGGCTGCATCTCGGCGGCGGCGTGGCGATGGATGGCAGCCTGCGTGAGATGGGAGGCCTTGGCATGGTGGAGATGTCCGCCAGGCCCGGAGGCCTGCTGGACCTCCGCGGGGCGACCTCAGTTGCCGTCGGGCGGTTCCGTTCGTCATACGAGACCATCGTCGGCGTGGACGCGCTCGGTGTCGTCGCACTCGGTTCGGCCACCCGGCCGTACCTGGGGGCGGGGTGGGGCTACTCCTACGCCCTGGACAACATCTCGCGCAGCTACACGCACGATCTCGGCGTCTCGCTCGCAGCCGGGATCCGGTGGGAGACATGGTCCACCGAGGTGCGCGTGCGCTCTTTCGGCAACGCGGACTCAAGCTCACGGCCGCGACGGACGCTCGTGCTCGTCTCCGTCCGGGTCCCGGTCCTGTAAGGGGGGATCTGCCGTCTCCGGAGTTCCGCCGGAGCGAACTGGCGGGAGCTCACGGCGGGAGATGCCCGCGCGGGTCTCCGCGAGGCCGTCGGCCGTCCTGGATGCCCCCGGGCGCGGTGCCGGTGCGACCGATGGGCTGAGGCGGGTGCGCATGGCCAGGCCGTGCAGGTAAGCGGCCCGCCGCCGGGACGGCCGAAGCTCTCCGGGCGGTTCGCATAGTCGGGGCCGCTCGTTACCCCTCACCACCGTTGGAGGGGACCAGCGCAGGAACCATATCACACACCGTCGACCCCGAAGAACCAACCGTCCTTGGAACGGGGGAGGTCCACCTGTGCCGCCAGGACCGGCCTGGCATTGTCGAGAGGACTCGTCAGAATGGCAGGTAACGTGATCAAGCACCCGACATATGCCGACCTGACCCCACGACACTTGGAGCCGGAGCTCCACCGGTACCGGCGTCCGGTCGTCGAGGGGGGCGGGTGATGTGCGCCCGCCTCTGCCCTGACGGGACGGTGGCAGGACTTGGACCCCTCCGGATTCGGGCGCTTCGCCGAGCGCTCCACGCCCTGGCGCTACCTCTGGTGCCTATGGCGATCGGGTCGTGCTCATGGTTCTCGTTGCCCGCCTATGAGGGGGCGGAGACCGTGCCTGGCCTGGATGCGCCTGTGGAGATCGTTCGCGACGCCCATGCGATTCCCCACATCTATGCCCGCTCCCCGCAGGACGGCGCCTTCGCCATGGGCTACGTTCACGCGCAGGACCGGCTCTGGCAGCTCGAGATGCAGCGCAGGACCGGCCAGGCGCGGCTGGCGGAAGTGGTGGGCGAGACCGCCGTCGAGATCGACAGGTTCCTCCGCACACTGGGTCTCTACCGCGTGGCCGAGCGGAACTTGGAGCGGCTGGCTCCGGATGTGAGGGCGGTCTACGAGGCCTATGCCGCCGGGGTGAACGCCTGGCTGGAGACCCGCTCCGGCCTGCTGCCGCTCGAGTTTCAGCTCCTCGGGCATGAGCCTGAGCCCTGGCGGCCCGCCGACAGCCTGGTCTGGCTCAAGATCATGGCCTGGGACCTCAGCGACAACTATAGGGACGAGCTCATGCGCGCGCGCCTCGCCGACCGGCTCGACAGGGCACAGCTGCAGGATCTCTGGGCCCAGCATCCCGACGATCCGCCGCCGGGGCCGCACACGGGTGCGCCCGCCTTCCAGCCCGCCGGCATCGATTTCGCGGCACTCGCGAAGGCGGCACCGACGCAGCCTGCGTCCGGGCTCGGATCCAACGCCTGGGTCATCGCTGGCGAGCGGACGGAGTCCGGCATGCCGCTACTGGCGAACGATCCCCACCTGGGGCTCGAGATCCCGAGCGTCTGGTACCTCGCCCACATCTCGGTGCCCGAGTTCGAGATCGTGGGCGCGACGCTCCCGGGGGTGCCCGTCCCGATCCTGGGCCGCAACAGGAACCTCGCTTGGGGCTTCACCAACGCCGGGTCCGACGTGCAGGATCTCTTCATAGAGCGCATCGACCCCGAGGACCCCGCGCGTTACCTCGCGCCGGAGGGGAGCCTTCCCTTCACGGTCCGCACCGAGACCATCGAGGTCAGGGGGGGCGACCCGGTCGAGCTCACGATACGCGAGACGCGCCACGGGCCGGTGATCTCCGATCTGCTCGACGAAGACGGCGAGTTCCTGGAGGCCGGGCATGTTCTGGCCTTCTCGTGGACGGCTCTGGACGAGGACGACCTCAGCGCCCAGGCGGTGGTGCGCGCGACCACGGCGGCGGATGGGGAGGGCTTCGTCGAGGCGCTTCGCGATCTCGCCGTGCCGCAGCAGAACATCGTCTTCGCCGACCGGGACGGAAACATCGGCTACGTGGTGCCGGGACGGGTTCCGATCCGCGCCTCGGGCCAGGGC
>JAAXGI010000005.1 GCA_012267505.1 Gemmatimonadota bacterium | reverse complement strand
CGCGTAGATCTCCTCGACGCGCACGCAGCGCGTGAACAACATGACGGCGACGCCGGTGAGTGCCGCGGTCATGATGTCGAGCACACCGAGACTCGCGCTCAGCACGACGCCGGCCATGATCGCCGCGGCCACTCCGGCCCGAGGTCTCCGGCCGGATTGCGTCTTGACCTCCGCCATGGGAACGAACCCGGGATCGTCGGCGAGGCGTTCCAGCGCGGTCGTGGTCCCGCGCACGAGGAGCAGGTCTCCGACGCGGAACGCCACGTTCGCCAGCCGTCCCCTCACCGTCACGCCATGCTGCTGTATGGCGAGCACCGTGGCATCGTAGCGTTGCGCGAAATTGAGTTCCCTGAGCGTTCGGCCCACGAGATTCGAGCCGGGCGCGACGAGGATCTCGACCAGTCGGCCGTGCCCGGGGATCAGGTCGAGCTCATGCTCCTTCTGCTCCCGCGGGGTCTCCAGCCGCTGCCGGCTCGCCAGTCCGAGGATGCGCTCGGCGGATCCCTGCACATAGAGGACGTCGCCGGGCCGGATGTGGCGATCGCCGTGCGGCACGGTGATCTCCTGTTCCCCCCTCTCGATGTCGAGCACCGTGACGTCGTACCGTTCACCCCACTGGAGCTCGGCCAGCGAACGGCCGATCGCGGGGGAATCCTCCAGGACCTGAAGTTCGGTCACGAAGCGGCGGATGTCGTACTTCGCCGACAGATCCGGTGGCCGGATCCGCCGCGGCAGCAGTACCCGGCCAATAGTGAACAGGTAGAGAAGGCCCACGGCGAGACTGATCAGCCCGAGCGGGGTGATGGAGAACATGTGAAGGGCATCGAAGCCCCGTGCCATCGCTTCTCCGTGCACGACAAGGTTGGTGGTCGTCCCCATGATGGTGACGGTGCCCCCGAGGATCGAAACGAAGGACAGCGGCATCAGGTACCGCGAAGCCGGCTCTCCCGCCTGCTCGGCGAGACCCGCGAAGACGGGGAGAAAGACCATCACGACGGCGGTGGTCATCAGGAAGGGAGAGAGGAACGCGCAGATGAGGCAGAGTACGAACATGCGCATGTACTGGCCGCCGAGAGGAGCGGTCTGCGCCCATACCCCGATGGCGGACACGAGGCCGGTCTTTTTAAGCCCCAGGCCGAGGACGAGCATCGAGCCGACCGTCACGGTCGCCCGGCTCGAGAACCCCGAGACCGCTTCGGTCGGCGTGACAATCCCGGTCAGGAGAAGGATGACCGGGATCGTCATGGCGACCTGGTCGATCGGGAGCCGATCGAGGGCGAACAGGAGGAGAGCCGCCAGCGTCAGGCCGAGAACGAATACGATTTCGAATGTCATGGGGGGATGGTCATCCCGGATCCCGCGGCGGCATAAGGGAATGCGCTAATCGGGGGCTTGGGTCTCCGGGAGTTCCTCGCAAGAACGACCCGAAACGGAATGCACCCGGAAGGTGCGACATCATCTATACGGGAACGAGGCCCCACTTACAAGGCTCCCGACACCCGCCATGTGTCCGTCCCGGAGTACGCAGCCACATTAACGGCGACGGGCTTGCGATGTGTCGCAACCTCTTCGGCCGACTGGGTTTGGCCGACCGGATCGACAGTCATACGAAGGAAGTCAAGGACTTCGTCCGGCCGGAACTGGCGACAGAAATCCGGATCACGTTGCTGCTATGCGGCGGTGGATTGACGGCCGACTCGCCGCTGCTCCGTCAGCGGGGCGCGCGCCGCATGCTCGGCTGGACCCGGGTGCCGGACCCGATGATGTTCGGGTGCCGGCTGAGGCGGACGAGGGGGCAGACAGTCCCCCTTCCGGACAGGCTGCTCTGGACGATGGTCCGCCGCCGCCGGGCGCTTCGGGGCGGTGTCCCCGCGCGGCTGACGCTGCCGGTCGACTCGACGGTCGTCGGGCGCGCCGGACGAGAGCAGGTCGGGACGGGCGATTCTTCCCGGATCCACGGCTAGCTCCCGGAGGGATCACCTGCAGGTAGAGCCCGTATCCGTTTCCGTCCCCATGCATCCTTGGCTTCGAGATGCTGTGCACCTCTGCGGCCGTCAGCCTTGGCATGATCCGTCCCCAGAGCCTCCGCACAAATCGATGCCGGAACTTATGGACGTGCGGGGACCAGGAAGGGCGGATCTATGCCAGTAAACCACTAGACTACAGGAATTTGCTGGATTCCATCGGAAATATCTCGAACTGGCGCAAATGGAGACGAACGCAGGTATTTTGAACCGCGAGTGCCCTCCCCTTCAAGGTGGCCTTGGTGGAGACGGCCGAGCAACCCGTCTACCACCGGGTCCCCGCCAAGGCCCTCCAGCTCCGTGAGCTCGGACTCAGCGACCGAGTAATCGCCGAGCACCTCGGGGTCACCGACAAGACGGTGGCGAACGGACTCCTCGACGAACTCGATGCCGCCGGCACGCTCACCTGGCAAGGCTCGGGCGGCTTCAGTGTCGACGCCTCCGTGCGCATCGAGGCCGAGGACCGTGCCGGGATCGAGCGTCTCGTCCGCTGCTGTGCCCGCCCGCCCTTCGCGCTCGAAGGTCTGCACGCCCTCGACTCCAGCACGGAGCTGCTGCTCACCCCTCCCGAGCTCCTCGACGCCCTCGCCAGGTTCGTCCCGCCCCCCGGGTCCATTCCCACCGCTACCACACTGTGCCGGCGCCGGATGCCCGGCTCAGGCCCCAAGCCGTGGCCCTCGGCCGACCCGAGCTCGTACCTGAGGCGTCAGCAGCCAAAGCAGATGTCGCCTCGCCCAGCCTGCCTTCCGAACGCGCCCCCGCTCCGGCCTCCCCAGCGAGAATCCGATGGACCGTCCTTAATTGCGCGGATCTACGACGTGCTGCCACCGCTCTGTCCCGCGTGGGGCGACGCGTTGAGGATCCTGGCATTCCTGACCGATCCGCCCATCGTCTCCGCCATCCTCCTCCACGTCGAATCTGGCCTCCCGCGCAATGCACATAGTGCGCGGGGTGAGGGCCTCCCCCACAGACCTGCCCCCCTGTCGCCCGCCCATGGGCCACCTCAGGGCGACTTCCTCACCGGGCTCCTCGATCAGACACCGGTCTTCGACCCCGTCGAGACAATCCCCGACTTTGAGATAGACCGGTCCCTGCCCGACGACTTCGACCTCTGAGGCTCCCGAGTCACACCGGCCCGGGGATTCTCCTTCCAGCGCCTCTCTCGCCCATCCGCGCATCTCGGCGGCCCATTCCGGCTCACCAAGCTCTCGCCACTCGCTTACCGCACTAGTGTAACATGATGTAATGGATTATCGTTATCGGTACTCTGGTCCTTCCTCGCCGCCGAGATTCGGTAATGGTGCAATCTGTGGAAATCCTCTCTTGCGCCCAAGTGGGACGGGGATTACCGTGTCTCCATCTTTTGAAATATAATGATAATAGATTATCGTTATCGTTACTTTGACCCTTCTTCGTCGCGGAGATTCGGTTATGGTGCAAACTACGGAAGTCCTCTCTTCACACCCGTCGATTCGGTGGCGTATCCCGTTGCTGGTCGGCTTGTTGATGTGCTGGGTTACCCCCGCGTCGGCTCAGGTGGCGATTCGCGTCGTCGACGCGGAGTCCGGTGTCGCGCTGCCGGATGCCCAGGTGGAGGTGGTCCGGAACGACGGGGAGCGGGTCGTCGCCGAACCGACCTCGGACGGCGGTTTCTCGATTCCGGCGTCCGGTACGGCCGAGATCCTCGTCACCGCGTTCAGCTACCTGCCCCGGCGCGTCGAAGTAGGCGCGGATGTGCCTCAGGTCATCGAGGTGACCCCCTCTCCGCTCGAAGTGGACCAGATCACGGTCACGGCGACCCGAACGGCGACCCGACTCGAGGACGCACCTGGCGCCATCTCCGTCATTAGCCGCCCGCAGCTTCTGACGCGGAGAATCTCACGCATCGACTTCGCGGTGTCGATGACGCCCAGCGTGTACAACCACCGGGCAAATGTGCTCGACGACGGACACGGCTCCCTCTATTTGCGTGGATTGGAGGGCCAGAAGCGGACCCTGATCCTGATGGACGGTGTCCCCATGAACGGCGGCTACAACGGGAACTTCCGTTTCGCCGGGTTCGCGGGTGAGGATATCGAGCGCGTCGAGGTCGTGCGGGGACCCGGCTCCAGCCTCTACGGGGGCTACGCCATGGGCGGGGTCGTCAACTACATCACGCGCACTCCCGATTCCCGCTCCATCCGGGCCGAACAGACCTACGCACCGGGGATCGGAGGGGACAACGCGCTGGCCGACCAGCGTTCGACATACCTCTCGGCGGGAGACCGATTCGGCTCCGTCTCGGTGCTCGCGTCGTTCCGGCGCCACGCCACGGACGGCTACTCCTGGGCCGACGTCGCCCGGTCGGCCTCCGAAGGTGCGGGGAACACTTCCGCAACCGGCTTCATACCCTCCCAGACCCGGACCGGGGGTCCCGCCTACATCGTGGGCAACCGCGGCGCCCGTGGGGTGGAGGACGATGCGCTCACCGGAAAGGTGACCTGGGAGGCAAGTCAGACGACGCGACTCTCGGCGATGGCGATGCGCGTCACAGCGGCCCACAGCCACGACGCGCCTGAGTCGTATGTCACCGGCCCGAACGGGGAACCGGTGTGGTCGGGCAGGATAACGGTGCCGGACGGCCGCCGCATCTCCCTCTCGCAGAGCAACTTCCTCTCCAGCTACGGCGGGAAGGAACACCTATTCGTATCCGGGAGCGTGGAGACCGTGATCGGGGGCCTCGAGTTGCGGGGGGTCGGAGGGTACAACGACTACGAATCCTGGTACAGCACGTACGACAGGGGCGCCACTCACGAGGGCGGGAGCGGCAAGATCGTGCGCAACCCCTCGCCGAGCTCCGTCGCCGACCTTCAGGCCACGACGAACCTGGGTGGCCGACACGCCATCACCTTCGGCGGCACCTTCAAGCGGGACCGGGCCGATCTGGTCGAGACGAACCTCTCGAACTGGCGGAATACGGAGACGACCCAGGACCTGCGGTACGAGGCGGCGGGGACGGTCACGACACTCGCGGCCTTCGTGCAGGACCAGATCGATATCAGTGAGTCGGTCAGCGCGTACCTTGGTCTGCGCTTCGACCGGTGGCGGACCCATGACGGTTTCGCGAACGCCGTTGGCGCGGAGGGATATCCCGCGGACTACGAGGCCCGCACCTCCTCCTTCGTGAGCCCCCGGGTGGCGCTTTCGATCAAGCCCCAAGATGACACGAGGTTGAAGTTCTCGGTCTCCCGTGCCTTCCGGGGCCCCACCGTCTTCGAGCTCTATCGCACCTGGACGCTCTCGTCCGGGCGCGTCTATTACGCGAATCCGGAGCTTGGTCCCGAGACCATGGTCGCGATCGACGCGGGGCTCCAGCAGCGCTTCGGCGCATTCACGGCGGGGATCACCGGGTTCCACAACGATGTACAGGAATTGATCGACCGGCGTTCGCTGGAGGGCGGAGACGCGGTCTTCATCAACACCGGACAGGTGCGCACGAGAGGAGTGGAGCTGCAGGGTGAGTACCGGCTGGGGGCCTCGGCGCGCGCCTTCGCCAACTACACGTGGACCGACACGGAAGTCATCGAGAATGAAGTGGCGCCCGAGACCGAAGGGAAGAGGCTCACCTCCGTGCCAGAGCACATGGCGAACGGAGGCGTGGAGTTCCTGTCGGCACCCTGGACCGCCGGGGTCCACGGCCGCTACGTGGGCAAGCGTTTCGGCTTGGATACCAACGCCGACACCGTGAGCGGCGTCTTTACCGCGTACGATCAGTTTTTCCTCGTGGATCTCCGTGCCCAGTACCGGTGGCGGAGCATCCAGGTGGGCGCGAGCGTCGACAACGTCCTCGACCGCCGATACTACGACTACTACCTGGCTCCGGGGCGCACCCTTCGTCTGGAGATGGGGGTGGACGTCCGTTGATCGCGGCTTGGCCGGCCCTCGCACCGGCAGGGACGATTCTCGGGATACTCGTCGGGGTGATGCTCGTCCGGCGAGCCCGGTCTCACCTGGTCCAGGCGCTGGGCGTTGCGATGATCGCCGGTCCGGTGTGGCTCCTCGCACGTTTGCACCTGCCGGGCGACGTCCCTGCGGAATCCGCCGCGGGGGTTGGGGCAGGGGGCCCGGCGGCCGAATCCGTCTTTCCCGTCGCCTCGCTGCTGATCCCCGTGGCCGCAGCGGCCGCGGGCTTCCTCCTATCCTCTCGGATCGATCGAGCATAGAAGAGGACACGTCATGGATCCGCTCATCGCTATCGAGTCGTTCATCTACCTGCTCTCGACGGCCCTCTTCTATCCGGTCCTGTTGGGTCTGGCGGGACTGGCGGCATGGTGCGCCTTCGCATCGGGGAGCGTGCTCCGCGAGATGCTGGAACGTCGCCGTGACCCCGTCCGGGTCGTCAGGAGCGAAACCGTGGGCCTGGAGGCCGCCGTCCGCTCGTCCGGAGGCGCCGACGGGCTGGCCCTGGAGGCGGCATTGGGGGAAGTCCGGCGTCGCCTCACCCGGCGTGTCGACCGTGTTCGCTTCGCAGTGCGGGTCGGTCCGTCGCTCGGGCTCATGGGGACCCTCATCCCGATGGCCACGGCGCTCGGCTCGCTGGCGGGGGGAGACCTGCCGTCGCTCGCCGGCCGGATGGTCACGGCCTTCGCCACGACCGTGGTCGGCCTGAGCATCGGGATCGTTGCCTACGTCCTCACGTTGGCTCGCCAGCGTTGGGCGGACCACGACCTGGACCTCTTGCGCCTCCACGCCGAGCGGCTCTACGACGAATCCGTGGGCGATGGCCGATCTCCGGAGGGCGAACTCGCGGAGCGCAACGAAATGTCGGATTCACACGACGCTTCGGAATCACCCGACCCTTCGAAGTCTGAGGAGACTGTCGATGCGATCGCCGCGTGAGAGGTGGAGCGGATCCGGGATGCGCGGGAGTACCCTCGACGACCCGCTGTCGGGCGTCGCGAACCTCTTCGATGCGAGCCTAGCCTTCATCGTAGCGCTCCTCATCGTCCTCTTCGGCGTGTGGGGGATGCTGGACGTCTTCGATCCCGACGCCGAGTTCACCATGTTGAAGCAGAACAGCGACGGTACCATGGAGATCATCACGAAGACGGCGGAAGAGATCCGGGTGCAGGAGGTCACCGACACGGAGCTGGAGGGACGAGGCGTGCGACTGGGCACCGCCTACCGGCTCGAAGATGGCCGCGTGGTCTACGTGGCCGACGGCCCGGCTTCGCCATGAGGCGCCTCGACCGGGTGCCGAGGGGTGCCGCTGCCGCGGTCTGGATGGCGGCCGCTTTCGCCGCCGCGGGGATCGCCGGAACGACCCCCACGCCGCTCTGGGGTCAGGCCCACATGACCCTGATCCTGAGCGACTCCCACACCGAGCCGGCCGCGGCCGTGATCCGCGCCCTCTACGATGAGGATCCGGGCCTTGGCGACCGGATCCGATTCCATCTCTTCCCGACCACGCCCGCCCTCGTCGACCTCTCGGCATTGAGGGCGTCCCGGCTCGTGGTGGCCAACGTCCACCAGACCGATGCGCTGGAGGCGCTTCGCCCCGCTCTGGACGAGCGCGTCGCGGCCGGCGCCGCGGTCTACGCCGTCGGTGGAACGCCCCTCGAGGAACAGCTCAGGGAGGCCGGGATCCGGTTCGACCCCACCGTCTACCGCTACTACGAGGAAGGAGGCCCGGAGAACCTCCGGAACCTCATCTTCTTCCTGCTGGCGCGGGAACTCGGAGAGGACGTCGCGGCGGCTCCGCCGCGACCCATGCCCGAGGAAGGGATCTTCGACCCTCACACGGACCGCGTCTTCCACGACTTCGAAGCGTACGTCGAGGCGTACGAAGCGTACGGGCCGGACCGGCCCTGGATCGGGCTCACCGTGCTCCGGACCTACGTGATCTCGGGCCAGACCCGTCACGTGCGGGCTATGGCCGAGGCGCTGGAGGAGCGGGGGCTGAACGTGCTGACCATCTTCGGGCACCCCGAGCCCCCGAACCTGGAGCGCTGGTTCTTCGACGAGGCGGGCGCGCCGCGCGTCTCGACGGTCGTGGCCATGTCGCTCCGCCTGGGGGTCGATCCCGACGCTTTGGGACCGGTGCTCGATCGTCTGGACGCTCCCGTCCTCAACGCGATCTCTCTATCGAGACAGTCAGCCGTCGAGTGGCGGGAGGATCCGACTGGCATCGGAGTCACGGAGCGGGCGTGGCAGGTCGGCAACCCGGAGCTGGGTGGGCTCGTTGCGCCCACCGTGGTGGCCGCGAAGGAGCCACGGGCCGATCCAGCGCTCGGTCTCGAAGTGCTGGAATACCGGCCGATCGAGGAGGGGATCGAGCGGGTCGCCGACCGGGCCGCGGCCTTGGTCCGGCTCGGCGCGACGCCGGCCGCGGAGCGGCGCGTGGCGATGATCTACTACAACTATCCGCCGGGCAAGGAGAACGTGGGCGCGTCGTATCTGAACGTCCTCCCGGGAAGCCTCTCGGGCATCCTCGCCGCCCTGGATTCAGCGGGATACGACGTTGGAGATCGTTCGCTCGAGCCCGACGCCGTCTTCGAACGTGTGATGGCGTTCGGCCGGAACGCGGGGCCGTGGACGGGGGGCGAGCTGGACCGCCTCGTCGCATCCGGCGAGCCGGTGATGGTACCCGTCCGCCTCTACCGGGATTGGTTCAAGGAGCTTCCCGGAGATTTCCGCCGCTCCGTGGTCGAGCACTGGGGTGAGCCCGAGGAAGGCCGGATCATGACCTGGACCGACCCGGACGGCGAGTCGTTCCTGGTCCTGCCAGCCGTCTGGTTCGGAAACACCCTCCTCACGGCCCAGCCACTGCGGGCCGCGCCGATGGACGGTGCCGGCGGCCACGGCGCCGGAATGGCGATGGACAACGCGACCCACTCCTACCACGACCTGTCCCTCCCTCCTCATCACCAGTACGTGGCGTTCTACCTCTGGCTCCGCCACGTGTGGAACGCCCACGCGGTCGTCCACGTCGGCACGCACGGGACGCACGAATGGCTGCCCGGGAAAGAGGCTGGGCTCGACGAGGACGACGCTCCCGAGGTCCTGATCGGCGATCTACCCAACGTCTATCTCTACATCGTCGACGACGTGGGGGAGGGCTTGCAGGCGAAACGGCGGGGCATGGCGACCGTGGTCGACCACCTCACCCCTCCCTTCGACCGGGCGGGGCTGGAGGAAGGGCTCGCCGACGTTCTGGCCATGATCGACGACTGGAATGTCGCGACCGATCGGAGCGGCTCCGTGGCTGAAATCCGCCGAGCGGAGATCAATGCGGCGCTCCTCGAGCGAGGGATCCTGACCGACCTGGGGCTCGATTCGGTGCGTACAGACATGGAAATGGAGATGGTCGAGCACCACCTCCGCGCGATCGGCAACGCCGACGTCCCTTACGGACTCCACGAGTTCGGACGGTCGCCGAGCCCCGAGCTGTCCCGCACCACCGCGGAAGCCATGGCAGCGCGCGACGACGGTTCGTCCGAGGCGGAGCGAGAGGCGAAGATCCGCCGGTACGAAGAGGAAATCCTGGCCAGCGGTCCCCGCGAGCGGGCGTCGCTCCTGGCGGCGCTCGACGGGCGGTACGTCCCGGCCGGCCCCGGCAACGATCCCCTGCGGAATCCGGAGAGCGTGCCCACCGGCAAGAACTTCTTCGCCTTCAATCCGAACCGGATCCCGTCCGAGGCGGTCTACGCGCGAGGCGCCGAACTGGCGGACAGCCTGGTCGCCGACTACCAAGCTCGAAACGATCGCTGGCCCGATCGGCTGAACTACACGCTCTGGAGCACCGAGACCCTTCGGCACGAGGGGCTGGTGGAGGGCCAGGTCCTCCGCCTCCTCGGGATGCGTCCCCGCTACGATCCACGGGGCAATGTCGGAGGGGTCGAGGTGATACCGCGTGCCGAGCTGGGCCGACCCCGGGTCGACGTCACGGTGATCACCTCCGGACTCTACCGCGACCTCTTCGGGAACCTCCTCGAGCTTCTGGACGGCGCGGTGGAGATGGCCGCCGCGCTGGAGGAGGAGGACAACCACGTGCGCATCAAGACGCTCGCCGCCGAACGCAGGCTGCTCGGTGAGGGCGTCTCGGAGGAGATGGCAGTGCGCCTAGCCCGAGCACGCATCTTTGGAGTCCCCAAGGGAGCCTACGGGACGAACCTCGAGGACGCGATCGTGGCGTCGGATCAGTGGGAAGAGGAGGGGCAGATCGCGACCCTCTTCCTAGGGCGCATGAGCCATGTGTACGGGCAGGGGTTCTGGGGCGACCGACCAGAGGAGGTGGCGCCGGAGCTGAGCGAGCGGGACGGGTTCTCGGTCGACCTGCTCCGGGGCGCGCTGGCCGGGACCGACGTGGCGGTACACAGCCGGTCATCCAACGTATACGCGACCCTCGACAACGACGACTTCTAT
The DNA here is from genome assembly GCA_012267505.1 of Gemmatimonadota bacterium. Classification (GTDB taxonomy): domain Bacteria; phylum Gemmatimonadota; class Gemmatimonadetes; order Longimicrobiales; family Gaopeijiaceae; genus JAAXGI01. Next base: position 10,640 of record JAAXGI010000005.1, on the reverse strand, counting down.
CAGTTCCTGGGCGGAGCGGTCATGGCCATTCGCTCGGTGGACGGGACGGCGCCGGAGGTAGTGGTGTCCGACCTCACCAACCCCGGCTCGGAGCGGCAGGAGACGCTGGCCCGCTTCATGGGCCGGGAGCTCCGTGCACGCTACCTCAATCCGAAGTGGATCGAGGGGATGATAGCCGAGGGCTATTCCGGGGCGCGGTTCATGAGTCGCGTGGTCTCGCACCTCTGGGGCTGGCAGGTCACGGTCCCCGACGTGGTGGACGACGCGAAGTGGAACGAGATGTACGCCACCTACGTGGAGGACCGCAACGGCCTGGGACTCGACGAATGGTTCTCCCAGCGGGAGCACGCGTGGGCTTATCAGACCATCGTCGCGCGCATGTTGGAGACCAGCCGTCGAGGTTACTGGGACGCCCCCGCCGAGGTCGTGGCCCGGTTGACCGAGGAGCTCGCTGAGTCGATCGAGGCGGCGGGCGCGGCGTGCAACGCCTTGGTGTGCAACAACGCTCCCCTGCTCGCCTACGCGATGGAGAATCTCGAGGCGGCACCGGGAACGGCGCTGGCCACCGCCATCGCCGAAGCGCGGGGGGCTCCGTTGCTGCCAACGGCCGTCGTGGCCGATGCCGCGGAGCCCGCCGGCGACGCGACCCCCGCTCCAGCTTCCGCCGATGCGGAGCCGACCCTCGAGGCCGAGGTCGAGGCGGCCCCGCGGATGGTTCAGGGGTTCCAGATGGTGGAGCGTGCCGAGACAGCTCCCCCGATCACCTCGCAGCGGGCCCTGATCCTCCTGCGCACCGGGTTCCTGTTCCTGTTGGGTGCTTTGGGGGTGGGGTGGGGTACGGCTGGATTGGCGGCACGAGAGGTGACGCAGTAGGGCTCGCGCTAGCTTCCGCACCTTCGCCTCGTCCGGCCGTCGCCTCTCCCGACAAGAGCGTTCGGATCGTCACGGATCGGATCTTGAGATCCGATCCGTGGGCTCGCACTCCGGTCGGAAGCGCCTCCCGCGACGGCTCTAGCCTCCTCGGCTGCGAAGAAACCCTCCTCCGTAGCGATCCGGGCACATCCCAGTGCGAAAACGGATCGGGGATGTGCCGCCATTCGTCGGGCCCTCGTGCCATCTCAAGATCGGTGAGGAGGCATCGCTCCAGTGCGGCCTCGATGATGTCTCGAGGCATGGACTGCCCGATCAACCCGAGCTCCTGCCTGCGGTCCCCGCAAGGCTCTTCCCACTCGGAGAGGGTACCGTCGTCGTCCTCCAGCCACAGCTCAGTCGGAGCGCAGGCAAGCCAATACGCCACCGGGACTGCTCTCATGGAGACTCCCGCCAACGACCACTCCACTTACGGGTCCATATGAAGCCCTTCGAGCGGAGGAGGTCGGGGAACCCGTTCTGGACGACTGCCAGAAGGCTCTCGGGATGAAAGGGCCGCCGGGCTCGATATACGACGCCCGATATGCGCTACTGGTCCGTCGCCGGCGTGTGCTCCTCGAGCGTCAGCTCCCGCATCCAGCCGGGTGCCCGCGGCGCTTCCTCGAAGTCGAAGAGCCCCGTGCCCAGGATTTCCGTGCCTGCAGCGCGCCCGCGTTCAATGGGGAGGATCTGGGCGCGCACGTTGAGCCGACGCAGCAGCGCCGTCAGCTCGGCGAGCTCTCCCTCCGTCACGAGGTCCGTCCTGTTCACGCGGATGACGTCGGCGACCACCACCTGGTCCGTGGGCAGGTCCGACACGGTGCGCTCGTCCTCCTCACCCAGCGACTCACCGCGATCGGTCAGATCATCGCTGGAGTGGAGGTCCCTGGGGGAGCAGCTCCGAATCGTCCGAGAGGAGCTCTGGGAGCGGGTCCGACGGCGGTGAAAGGAGGTGCGGAAGGCCTAGCCGGGTGGCAAGGTGCGGCGCGGCTTCGCACGCTACCAGAAGGGTCAGCAGCGGCACAACCCGACCCACCTGCTCTCCGGGGCCATGGAATGCCGCGAGTGCGGCGCCACATTCGCACAAGTGAGCGGGAGGCTAGGGGCTACTACGGCTGCCCCTCGGCGCTGCCAAGGGGGCGTGTGAGAACAAGATGCTCGTGCACCGGAAGCTCGCCGAGAAGGCCATCCTGGGTGCCATGGTCGAGCAGATCCGCCATGTGCTCGCGCGTGTGGAGGCTGAGGTGGCCCGTCTGTGAGAGCACCGCCCAGAGACGATTCGAGCAAAGGAGTCCGAGCTGGGCTCCGAGGAACGGCGACTCGCGAACCCCGTCGACTTCATCGGCGACGGACGTGGCAGCCAGGCCCTCGCCAACGCACTCGTCGAGACGGAGCGGAGGGTCGAGGCCCTATCCCGGAGCCGAAAGAAGGTGTTCTAGACGCCGCCGGTGGAGTGGATCGAGGAGCACCTGAGCCGGATCCAAGAAGTGCTCAAGCTACGGACGGAGCAGTCGGCGCTCCTCCGGCGCGATGTCCTCGGGACGATCCGCTTGAAGCCCAGGAAGGGCGACGTCGGCCGGCCGTACTACCTCGCCCAGACCACAATCGACTGCATCGCCTTAATCGAAACACCGCCCGGAGCCGAAGCCCCGGGCGGCAGTTCGAATTCATTGCGACAGTGGAGGCGGCGGGAGTCGAACCCGCGTCCGCGAATGGGTCAGTCCAAGCGTCTACGTGCGTATTGCCCTGTCATATTCGCCACCGAGCACGGCCAGGACACCGCCGACCCGAGGCTAGCTACCGGGATGTCTCGCCTTCGGCGGGGCAGCGCCGCCGCAAGACCAGCCCGAACTGTCGTCGCCTCTCGGAGTCGCATCGGGCGGACTTCCCCGGAGACGGACCGCAGCAGGGTTTATCCCTACGCAGCCATCGCCATGTTGTTGTTGGCGTTTGTCAAGTTCCCGGTTGGATTAGCGAGATTCCGGGAATCTCGGCACGCAGCTTCAACCTCGCCAAGCACGTCGAAACCGTGACGCCCCCGTCACTGCAATCGCCCGTCGTGCTGGCCCCGGCGAGTGTTCCCGCCCGCCGGGTACCGGCCTCATGGTACCGTGGCCACCACCACCGGTTCCCTGGCCGTCCGGTGCGCCGGCCGCTGCCGGGCACGGTAGCGTTCGAGCGTCGCCCGCACGTCGTCGAGCGATTCTGCCCGGAAGAGCTTCAGCCTGAGCTCACGGCCCGAGGGGAGTCCCTTCACGTACCACCCGAGATGTCGCCGGAACTCGATCAGCGCCCGCGCGTGGCTTCCCCCGAACGCGATGGCGTTCTCTGCGTGCTCAAGGCAGATCGCGATGCGTTCCTCAAGCCCGGGCGCCGAGGGAATGGGTTCGCCGCGGAGCGCCGCGCGGGCCTGACCGAAGAGCCAGGGATAGCCGTGGGAGCCCCTTGCAATCATGATCCCGTCGCACCCCGTCTCCTCCCGCATCCTCGCGGCGTCGTCGCCGGACCGGATATCGCCGTTGCCGATGACGGGGATCCGGAGGGCCTCCTTGAGCGCCCGGATCTCCCCCCAGTTCGCTCTTCCCGAGTACATCTCCGTCCGGGTTCTCGGGTGGAGGGTGATCACCTCGGCACCGGCGTCCTCGCAGACCCTCCCGATCCGCACGGGATCACGGGATTGCTGATCGAAGCCGCTTCGGATCTTGACCGTGGTCGGGATCCGGACGGCCGCCCGGACCGCACGCACGATCCTGGCGACGAGAGGGAGGTCCCGAAGGCATCCGGACCCCCCGTTTCGCTTGACTACCTTCTTGACGGGACACCCGAAGTTGATGTCCAGAAAGTCCGGCCGGGCCGTCTCCTCGACGAATGCGGCGGCCTCGGCCATCCGGTCGGGGTCCGCGCCGAAGATCTGGACGCCGATCGGCCGCTCGTCAGGGAGGAATCTCAGGTACTCGAGGGTTCGGTCGTTCCTGCGGACGAGCCCCTCAGCGCTCACGAACTCGCTCACAACAACGTCGGCGCCGAAGCGGCGGCACAGCCGCCGGAACGGCGACTCGCTCACACCCGCCTGCGGTGCGAGATACAGCGGAACAAGTCCGCCCCTGAACAGCTCCAGTACGTTGACACCCATGCAGATAAGTTACGGGTTTCACGGCGCCGCGTGAAGCTTGCTACACTCTCCACACGGTCGCGTGGAACTGCTTTGACATCAACTGGGCCATCCTGTAACCTAGACGGTCCGCCGCGCGGGGCCGGGCATCCGGAGATGCCGCAAGCGGTCGGTTCCTCGTCTGCACCGGGCGCGCCGGGGAGAGCTAAGGTATGAGATTACGGGAGTTTTTCGACGTCGGCTCGGTCGAGCTCGAGCTCGTTTCCGGAACGAAAGAGGAAGTTCTTCGGGAGCTCGTCACGCTGCTCGATCTCGACGAGAAATCCCAGGCGGTTCTTCACAAGACACTGCGACGCCGCGAGAACCTCGGATCGACAGGGATCGGGAAACGGATCGCGATCCCGCACTGCCGCTCGCTCGTGGTCAGCCGTCTCCGCCTTGCGTACGGGAGGAAGCGCACCGGGATCGACTTCGACTCGATCGATGACCAGCCGGTGAGGCATTTCTTCCTGATTGTCGCGCCCCCCCTCGAGGTTTCCAACCAGTACCTACCCATCCTCGGGCGGATTGCCCAGTTCACCAAGGATCCCGAGGTCCCGCGCAAACTCAATGCGCTGTCGGACCCGAGCGAGTTCCTGGACCTCCTCGAGGAGCGCGCTTCGTAGGGACTATCCGGAATGCGGCGGCCTCTTTCGCCCCCCTTCCGCGACGCGGGCCGGGAGTCCGTCCGCCCGCCGTTTGGATGCATCGCATCGGCTCTTCCCCGGATCCGTTCCGATGACGCTTCGAAGTGCGGCGAAGGCCCGAAGCTTCCGGGAGGGAGCGAGGTGCTCGAGTGCAAACGCCTCCAGTAGCGAGATATGCGCTCTCTTGCCGCGGCGGATGAGAGGCGGTCTTCCCTCCACGAGTGCCGCGAGTTCCCGTCTGGCGCCTGGTCCCACCCGTGGAAGGTGGAGGGCGGCCATGGAGCACTGCGGACAGAGGAGTCCACCCGCGGCGATATCGAGACGGTCGACCTCGCGGTCGCCTTCCCCGTCCCGCCGGCGGCCACAACTGATGCAACTGGCGAGCTCCGGGAGGAACCCGAGGAATGCCAAGGTGCGCCACCCCCCCGAGAGGCTCCATCCGAGCACCTCGGCTTCCTGAACGGAACAGAGCCTCTCCACCACGCGGCGCACCCACCGGTAGAGTTCCTCGTCCCCATCCTCGAGATGGTGCGCCAGGAGAAGTTCGGCGACGAGCGATGCGCCGGTGAGGCGGGCAAGGTCGCCGGCCAGACGGTAGGGCGCGCCGCGCGGCTGGACATCCCGCAGCGTGTGCAGCTCCCTCCCCGGCTTTGCGCCGAAGGTGAAGAGGGCCTCCTCGAAACTCTGGACGGGTGCATCTCCGACCGCGCCGCGCTTCTTCGTCCCTCTCGCGATCAGGGAGACGATTCCCCGGCCAGGCGTCAGCACCTTCAGGATCTGGGAGGACTCGGAGTACGGGTAGGACCGAAGGAGGGTCCCCTCGGAGACGACGAGCGTCATCGGAGCGCCGATCCGCCTCCTCCTGCCTGCGCTTCTTCGAGTTCGCTCACGAGGGCGCGCCTCCGTTTCCGGTAGCGTGCCCTGGCGCCCCGGCTCTGCTGCTCGATCCCGGCATACGCTTCGTCAAGCTTCGCGATATCGACGACGATGTCCCTTCGGATCCGCCGCCTCCCGGAGACCGGAACGGACGCATCTCTGCCCCGGATGGCGACCGAGCCCGCCGCGACCAGGACGAGGGCCAGCCCGAGGGATGTCCAGGCTAGCACGGTGGGACCGCCCTCCTCTCCCATGCGGATCGCGATGCTCTGGTCGCGGAGGGTCTGCCCGGCCCAGCGCATGAAGGTCGCGCCGAACTCGAGTTCCTCCGACGGCTGCCGGGCGAGTCCCTCGACACGGACCGGCGGCGCCGGCTCGCGCACCATCACCTGGACGATCCCGGTCTCGCCGGGGAGGGGCAGGTCGAATTCGATCGACTCGAGATCGTATTGGACGACGTAGTAGTTCTCTGCTGGGAGGACAGGATTCGAGGCCACGAGCGTGGTTCCCTCGACTCGCGCGGGGCCGGCGGACGGACCGACCTGGAGGATGCGCCCGCCGATCGCGTCCGCAGGAAGGGGGTAGCGCCAGACGGCCCCGCCGGCCGCCGCGGGGATCCGGGTCGCCGCATCCGAATTCATGATCTCGAGCACGTCGGTGACCTGCCACCCGAACGGTCCTTCGTCTACCCATACCTCCCGCCGTGATACGGGGAAGCTCATCCCGCCGACCGGCGCCGTCACCGAGGGGTAGGCCCGGATCGTGTACAGCGTGTCGAGCTGGAGCGGGTCGGTGATCGGGGCCCCGGCGTAGAGGACGCCCTCGTAGCGGGTCGAGGCCAGAAAGACCTCCCCCGATCCCGGAACCGGAAGGTGTGGGAGATCGAGCCGGAAACCTCCGCCTGCCCCGATCGCCGTGGAGTCGATGTCACTCGCCTCTTCCGGCGTGATACGGTGGAGGACGACCGTTCCGGTGTCGACAGGGAGACCGGCCAGGAGGAGTTCCCCGACGAGCGCCGCTTCGACCTCCTCCTGGGCGGCGAGCCCACGCGGGGCACCCGCGACGACGGCGAGGAGAAGCAGTGCTCGGAGGTGCTGGGGCATTCTCAGGGAGAGAAGCGCCCGAAGTCCTCCGGGTTCAGGCGTCGGAGGTACTCGTTCAGCTCGTCCGCACTCGAGAACGGCGCTCCCTGCTCCGGCGCAGGGGTCGGCGATCCCCCGGGCTTGAAACTGTCGTCGCCCGTCGCGATCTCGATCGAGGCGCGGTCCAGAAGTGCGTCGTCGGCGAAGATCCGTGCGTCCGCGCGCAGTGCCACGGCGATCGAGTCCGAAGGTCTGGCATCCACGCTGATCCGGTCCCCACCCCGTTCGATCAGGAGCTCCGCGTAGTAGGTCGAGTCGGTCACGCGTGTGATGACGACCCGTCTGAGCCTGCCTCCGAGCCCGGAGACCACCGAGGCGAGGAGATCGTGTGTGAGCGGACGGGAGAACTTCATGTCGGCCAGCTGCATCGCGATCGCGGAGGCTTCCCCCGGACCGATCCAGATCGGGAGTACGCGCTCTCCGCCAGCTTCCTGCAGGATGAGCACGGGCGTGTTCGATGTCCGGTCGAGTCCCAAGCTTCGCACCTTCACTTCGACCAACACGCGTCCGCCTCCGCTGCTAGGGATCCTGGGAGCAACTCCCGACCGGCCCCCTCCAAGGTACTCTCAAGAGTGACCGGGGTTCACCTACCCCCGAGTTCCCGGGTGGAGCCGCCCGGGGCGGGACGGCGTCGACCGCCCGCCGTCCCGGGTCAGATCCGGAGCAGGCGCCGCACCTCGTCGACGCGATCCGTGCGCTCCCAGGGGAAGAGCGTGACCTCCCCGCCGAAACGCTTGGCAGTTGCGCATCGGCGCCCGAAGTGCCCGTAGGCGGAGGTCGGCGTGAAGATCGGACGGCGGAGTCCGAGGTCACGGATGATCGATAGGGGACGGAAGTCGAACACCTCGGCGACGGCGGCAGCGATCTCGGGGTCGGGTACGCGTCCTGTCCCCGCCGAGTCCACCCAGACCGATACGGGATCGGCGACGCCGATCGCGTATGCGAGCTGGATCTCGCACCGCTGCGCTGCACCCGCCGCAACGACGTTCTTCGCCGCCCAGCGCGCGGCGTACGCCGCCGAGCGGTCCACCTTCGTGCCGTCTTTCCCCGAGAAGGCGCCCCCGCCGTGACGGCCCACCCCGCCATAGGTGTCCACGATGATCTTCCGGCCCGTGAGGCCCACGTCCCCCTGCGGGCCCCCTGTGACGAACTGGCCGGTGGGATTGACGTGGATTGCCGCGGTGCCACTGTCGAAGAGGTCGGAAGGGAGGCTGGGCCGGATGACCGCGTCGAGGAGCGTCGCCTCGATCTCGGCATGCGCGATGCCCGGGGCGTGCTGGGCGGCCAGCACGACGGCCGCGATCGCAACGGGCCGGTCCCCATCGTAGGAGACGGTCACCTGCGACTTCCCGTCGGGTCTGACCCAGGGAACGTTGCCCGAGCGGCGGACTTCGGCGAGCGCCCGAGTGAGGCGGTGCGCGTAGACGATCGGCGCCGGAAGGAGTTCGGGGGTCTCGTCACAGGCGAATCCGAACATCATGCCCTGGTCGCCGGCACCGCCCGTGTCAACGCCCCGGGCGATATCCGGGGACTGGCGGTCCATCGAGGTCACGACGCCGCACGTATTGCCATCGATCCCGTACTCGGGCCTGTCGTAGCCGATCTTGACGAGCGCGTCCCGGACGATCTCGGGGATCGCCACGCCTGCCGCGGTCGTGACCTCGCCGGCGACGACCGCGAGACCGGTCGTCACCATCGTTTCGCAAGCGACGCGCGAGTGTGGATCGCCGGCGAGCATGGCGTCAAGCACGGCGTCGGAGATCCGGTCGGCGACCTTGTCGGGATGACCCTCGCAGACAGACTCCGACGAGAAATGCCGTAGGGTCAAGGCCAGGGAACCTGTGATCGGAGGGGAGTTGAGGAACGGCTAGCGGGAGGTGGCGGGAGCGCGCGCCAAGACCGCCGGGGCCCGGGGATTCGGCGCTCCACCATACAAGCCCGTCATGTCACGGACAAGCTCCACCGGCCCGAGAACGCGGCCAAGTCGACCCCGGTGCCGATGCCCGCGACGAGCTCTTCGGTGACGTCCCTCGACGTCGATGCGGCGAGCGCTTTCCGCGCGGCCGCGCGGGCGTCCACGGCCCGCACGCTCCGGATCATCCTCCGCATTTCGGGGAGGCTGGGCCACGCCACGGAGAGGGACCCGATGTCGAGTCCGAGGATGAGGAAGGCGCCGATGGGGTTGCTCGCCATCTCCCCGCAGACCGCAACTTCGATGCCCGCCGCGCGCGCGGCGCGGGAGACGTGGTTGAGCTGGCGTACGACGGCCGGATGGAATGGGTTGTAGAGGTCAGCGAGCCGCGCATTCGAACGGTCGACCGCGAGGGTGTACTGGACGAGGTCGTTCGTGCCGACCGAGAAGAAGTCGCAGTGGCGCGCGAGTTCGACTGCCTCCAGCGCGGCCGCGGGTGTCTCGATGAGGCACCCGAGCTTGTATCCCCCGTAGAACGGGATCCCGTCCCTGCGGAACGCCTCCTCCTCGTCGGCGAGGAGTTCGCGCACCTGCACGATCTCGGCGACGTCGTTGACGAGGGGAATCATGATGCGGACGTCCCCGTGCGCTGTGGCCCGGAGTATGGCCCTGAGCTGCGGCCGGAAGAGATCCAGGTTGTCGAGGCAGACCCGGATCGCTCTCCAGCCGAGGAAGGGATTCGCTTCGACCGGCGTGCGGAGAAACATCGGGAACTTGTCGCCCCCGAGGTCGTAGGTCCGGATCACCACCGCGCGGTTCGGGAAGGCGTCGACCACCTGCCGGTACGCGTCGTACTGCTCCTCCTCTTCGGGGAGGGAGTCGCGGCCGACGACGAGGAATTCCGTCCGGAAGAGGCCGATGCCCTCCGCTCCGTGCTCCCTGGCGCGGGACGCCTCGGCGGGGATGTCCAGGTTGGCGCGGAGGGCAACCGGCTGGCCGTCGAGAGTGACAGCGTCCTCGCGTATGATTTCCGACAGCTCCTCCTGCCATTCCTGGATCTGGACCCTCCGCTCCCGGTACACGGCCCGGTCGCGCTCGTCGGGGACGACCACGATGCGGCCGATGCGGCCGTCGAGGATCGCCTCCTCCCCCGTCTCGACCCTGCGGGAGACGTCGACGAGTCCACCAACGGAGGGGATCTCTAGTGAGCGGGCGAGGATCGCCCAATGCGATGTGCGGGTCCCGAGATCCGTTGCGATCCCGAGTACCACTCCGGGGTCCATCTGCACGGCGAGCGACGGCGTCAGTGTCCTGGCCACGACTATGGCCGGCCCGCCGTCGCCCGCGATGTCGCCCGGCTCGGGAAGGCCCATCAGGCTGTGGAGGACCCGGACCAGGACATCCTCCAGATCGTTCACGCGATCGAGGACCATCGGATTCGAGGTGCGGATCCACATCGCCTGTAGTTCGAGCACACGCCATTCGACGGCACGGGCGGCCGTGAGCCGGTTCTCCCGGATGTAGCGGCGCGCCCCCTCGACGAGATCCGCGTCCTCGAGCATGAGAAGCTGGGGATCGAAGATCCGCGCCTCCATCGAGCCGAGCCGCGCGCGGGTGCTGGCCTGGAGGTCGTGGAGGCGTGCCTGCGCCGAGATGAGCGCTTCGTCGAGCCGCGCGACTTCAACGTCGACCTCCTCGTCGGGGATCATCCGGTGGGGCACCGGCGGCACGCCCCAGCGCACGAGCCGGATCTGCGCGAACGCGATTCCCTCCGCGATCGGCAGCCCGTCGTAGATCCGGCCCATCCCTATGCCTCCCCGAACCCGCCTGCCACGAGGGCGGCGAGTGCGTCTGCGGCCTCCACCGCGTCGGTGCCCTCGGCCCGTATCACAAGTTCCGTTCCCTGCGCTGCCGCGAGCATCAGGACGCCCATGATGCTCTTGCCGTTCACGCTGAGGCCGTCGTGCGAGAGACGGACGTCGGCCCGGAAGCTGTCGGCCAGC
>JAAXGI010000044.1 GCA_012267505.1 Gemmatimonadota bacterium | reverse complement strand
CCAAAAACACCCACCCGCCAACACAGCGGTACTATCGGCCAAGGAAGCAAGGCCGACAGCCGGAGCCGGGACGGGCTCGCTCAAGGCCTCCGGAACAGGGTCCGGCCCCGTAGCCGTAGCGCCGCAGCCCAGCAGAAAGAAGCTCCCAATGGCAACGACTCCGGCCATCGGCGTCGCTCGCTTAGTCACCGTTCCTCCTTGGCTCAACCTCGTCCCGGAACAGGCCACCAGGGCCCTCGTCATCGGCGACCTCGGCTCATGGCGGATACCCATCCTCAACCGACCCGGGAGCGGGTCGCCGAGGCCCTGAACCCGACCGTCGAAACCCGCAGGTAAGATACAGGGTTCGGTAACCTCTTCAAAGCAACGTGCTAATTCCGGGCGTATCCCGAGGCCTCCTAAAGGGCGCCTTCGGACGTCCACGTTCGTATGGGCGTTGTGGGCCCGACCTGCCCTGGCGTCGCCCGCCTCCCGGAGTCCGGGCCGTTTCGGGGCCATGCGCGAACGACGGACCCGGCCCACGGGCCTTCAAGGGCCGGAGCCGAACCGTACCGGTGCGGTCCCGCCTGCGCGGATCCGAGTCCCGCCTCCGGGTTATCACGTAGAGTGTTTCTGAACGAAGGCGCGCTCGAGCCGAGCCCGGAGTTTCAATGACCCGAGAAGAGTTCCTGGGCAGCCTGCTGGGCGTCGCCGCGCTCCCGCTGACCGCCTGCTCCCAGCCGACCGCGCCGGGGGGTGTCACGGGGCAGCCGACGGCGCCGGGGGATGTCTCGGGACAGGGCGAACAGGGTCCCACCGGTCCGAGGCTGATCCCCGAGCCGGATCCGAACCCGGCGGCGCCCGAGATCCAGAAGACCGAGGCGGAGTGGCGCGCACTCCTTTCGGAGGCCGCCTATTCCGTCCTCTTCCAGGGACGGACCGAGCCCCCGGGTTATAGCCCCCTTGCGAACGAGTACGGTGCCGGAACCTATCTGTGCGCGGCCTGTTTCCTCCCGCTGTTCGATTCGACCACCAAGTACGACAGCGCGACGGGGTGGCCTTCGTTCTGGGAGCCGATCGCCACGAAGCGGGTGGCCTACAGCACGGACGATTCCTTGGGATTTCCCAGGACGGAGTACCACTGCTCGAGATGCGGCGGACACCAGGGACACGTGTTCACCGACGGTCCGCCACCCACGGGGCTTCGTTACTGCAACAACGGCCTGTCTCTCGACTTCGTGCCGCAGGGGCAGCCGATCCCCGCGCTGAGGAACTGATCTCCCCTTCCGTCCGCGGCCTTGAAGAATCCGTCGGGAGCGCCGGGGCTTCACTCGGGGCCCCCCGGATCGTTCGGCTTGATGGCGTTTCTTCCGCGGTCCGTCCGGTGCTCGGGCAGTCTGTCCGTCAGACCGGGACCGGCCTCCAGGATGCGATGAATAGCGGATGATCCGGCCCTTGATGGTCGGCTTAGGCATCTTCCTGGTCCTCGACTCGGCCACTGGCTCGGGCCGTCTGAGCGGCCAGATGATGCAAGGGAGTCGCGCCGTGCCGGGCGGGCGCGAGGCCATGAGCGCGAGGGGCACGCCCGCGCTGCGCTCCTACCTAGAAGAGATGCGCGAGGGGCCGGCCGGCATGAACAGGGTGCTGCACCGGCTCACCATCCGCCCCGGGGCCAGGAGCTATTCCGTCGAGAACGCTGACGTCTCCGAGGCGCTGGGCCTTCTCACCTACTCCATGCGCCGTCCCGGCCTGAGGATCCAAGTCAGCGGGGGGCCACTGCGCTTCACGAGCGACGATACGCTCTCGATCTCGGGGCTGTCGTCTCTTCAGGCCAGCTTGGAGCTCGACTTCAGTCCCCGGGACTCGCTGCGTGTGGCGCTCCGCGCCCCCAGTCGACCGTCCTCGCTGTCGGCATCACGCGTGGATGCGCTCGCCTCGCTGGGCACGGCGACCGTGGATCTGTGGAGCATCGAGTTCGGGACCCCTGCGGGCCTCTCGGCGCAGTTCACGCACGCCCAGCCGCTTGGGGGACTGACCCTTTCGACGACGGTCGGCGGCGACGTGGAGCCGCGTCCGGGAGGCACGGGATCCATCTACTGGCGCGGTGCGACCGCCCGGGTCGGTGCGCGCATCTCGGGCGACTGGGGCCCCATGCGGGTCGGGTTGGGCATGGACGTGTCCCGGAGCTTCGCCGACTCGCTGTCGGGGCGGAACCTGTTCCAGGGCGGTGGCGAAGTGCTCGCCAGAGTGAACGCGGCAGGGTTTCTGAGCGACGCCAGTGAGACCCTCATCGACCTTTCGGCCTTCTATTTCCGCCCCTACTCGACCGACCGTCAGAGCGTCGCGGGCTTGCGCGCGCCGGTGGGCGACTTGGCCGGCGCCAGCGCCCTGGTCGTGTGGCCCTTGGGTGACCTGTTCCTGGTTCCCGTGCTCCGGCTCTCTCGGGAATCGGGAGAAGCCACGTCGGGTGTGAGCACGATCACTCGCGACGCATGGTCTCTCGGCGCCTCTCTAGCGCTGGACATCCCGCTCGGTCCCCGCATGACGATGACGCCCGAGCTCGGCTACGCTCACGGCTCGCTCCGCTCGGAGCTGTCGGCTTCGAGCGCCGGCGGCGACGCACGCTTCCAGACCTCCGACGACCTGGCCGGATGGTGGGCGGCCGCGGACTTCTCGGTGGTGTTCTAGCCGGGCGAAGCCACGGTGTTCGCGCACGCCGCGAGCCCGGTCCGTCGCGTGGGGGTGGTCTGGTGGGAGGCAACGATCGAGGGAGGACGGGCGCCCACCCAGCCGCCCCCCTGCGAGCCGCGAGCTCAGCGTCCGACCATCTCGCCGTTCCAGTTCTCGGGGAAGGCCTGGTAGGTCCGGTGCGGATAGGACTCGCGAGTCCTGTGGAGCTGGGGGGCCCGCGATCGCTCGGCTTCCAGCAGGTCGATCGCCTCCCACACCTCGTCGATGCGGATGCCGAAGTTGAGGCTCCCCAGCCCCACGCGGACGGGGCGTCCAGTCCGCGCGCTAATGACCGGAGCAGCGATGCTCGCGTAGTGCACGGCGACGACCCATCCGTCGTGGTCGAATACCGGGCTGCCGCTCGTGCCTCCGGTGGCGTCGAAGTCGTACTGGACCTCCACGTGCGACGTCTCCCCGGCGTCGAGCCTCCGGAGCGCGCTCACCAGGCCGTCCTTGAACGTGGGCGTGGCGACGTCGTCGGCGTTGCCCTCCGCGATTCCCAGCTCTCCGGGGAAGCCCAGCGTGCCCACGGGCTGGCCGATGTCGATGTCGTTGATCATCGAGAGCGGCAGGAGCTCCAGACCGTGGGGCAGCGTCCCGTCGATGTCCAGGAGTCCTATGTCTTCCGTCTGGATGTCCTCCGGATCGTACTCCGGGTGGAGCCATCCGGGGCCCAGGACGTCGTAGGTCCCCTCGCCGCCCAACTCGGTGCCCGCCCTGACGACCACGGGCTCCGGGTTGTCGTTCAACGAATCCACGAACTCGACCCGTTCGTGCAGGGCCTCGACGACGTGGGCGTTCGTCCAGAGCGCCTCCGAGTAGTGGGCCGAGAACCCGGTTCCCACCAGGCTGTATCCCGAGATGGTGTCGAGGTCGAAGCGGACGGCGACCGCGTAGACGGCCTCGTCTATCCGCGACTCGGCGAGGATCTGCGACCAGTCCAGCAGCTCGCCCTGCGGTCCCTGAGGGCCTTGCGTCCCCTGAGGTCCCTGCGGGCCGACCTCTCCCTGGATCCCCTGGGGGCCCTGAGCACCTTGAGGACCTTCAGGACCTTCAGGACCCTGAGGACCCGTTATGCCCCTGGGACCCAACGGTCCCTCGCAGGCCAGCAGGACTACACTGAGCAGTGCGAGCCTTGTCACGGCGTGCATGGACGGGGCCTTCCTTTCTCCGTTGTCGTGTCGTGCCGGCCTGACCCCACCGGGTACCGGGCCGTGGTTTGCGCGGCGCATCATAGGCCGAGGCGCCGCATGGGACAATCGGCGTCGCCGCTTCGGGCGGGACCGCCACCGCACGTGCTCGCTTGAGGATGGGGTACGCCCCGTCTACCTTGGTGAGCTTTTGGTCGGCCCGGGGGTGCGCCCCCGGCAAGCTTCCCACGATACGGGCCGGGGGCCGATGTTCGAGGAGCTGAGCCGGAAACTGGACGGAGCCCTGGGGGCGCTCCGCCAGCGCGGGGTCCTGACGGAGCCGATGATCCGCGACGGTCTCCGGGAGGTTCGCCGCGTGCTGCTCGAGGCGGACGTCAACTTCAGGGTCGCGAAGGACTTCCTGGGGCGGGTGCAGGAGCGGGCGCTGGGCGACGAGGTGATCAAGTCGGTCACCCCGGGCCAGCAGATCGTGAAGATCGTCCACGCCGAGCTCGCCTCCTTGCTCGGCTCGGGGAAGCCGGAGCTCCTTTGGAGTTCGACGCCCCCGAGCGTGGTGATGCTGGTCGGGCTGCAGGGATCGGGAAAGACGACCACGGCGGCCAAGCTGGCGAAGCGGCTGGAGCGCGAGGGCCGGCGGACCCTTCTAGCGGCGTGTGACCTGCAGCGCCCGGCCGCGATCGAGCAGCTTGTGACCTTGGGATCACGCCTCGGTGTGCCGGTCTATGCGGGCACGTTCGGCAGCGACCCCGTGGCGGCTGCCAAGTCCGCCACCGAAGAAGCGCGGCGGCAAGAGCGGAGTGTGGTGATCGTGGACACGGCGGGGCGGCTCCAGATCGACGGGCCGCTGATGGAGGAGCTGGAGCGCCTCAAGCGCGAGCTCCGGCCCGAGGAGATCCTCCTGGTCGCCGACGCGATGACCGGACAGGAGGCGGTGCGCATAGCGGAGGGCTTCGACCGGGCCCTCGACGTGAGCGGCGTGGTCCTGACCAAGATGGACGGCGACGCACG
>JAAXGI010000289.1 GCA_012267505.1 Gemmatimonadota bacterium | reverse complement strand
ATCGGTCCACCAGGCGGAACGGCCGCCAGCTGCAACAGCTGTCTCGCCTCGCGGCGTGGTCCCTCACAAGAGGCTGCCACGGGAAACCGCAGATTCCGAGGACTGCCCCAGCACACGGCACCGGTGCCGCAGGTTCCGCCGATGATCGCCGCCCCCGCAACGGCATCCGACGGGCGACCTCAAGCGGCCCGACGCACCCCTCGTCACGAGGCTCCATTGTCTCCGACCTCCCCACCTGCTTCCCGACGGCTGCCTCCCGGCGTCCGACCCGATGCCGCCAGCCACGCCACGTCCACGGCGAACGAGTAGACAAGGAGGGCGAGCCCCGTTCCGGCAAGGAGCGCTGCCGCGGATGCCGGGACAGCAGGCAGGAGACAGGCGAGGAGTACAGCACCCTGAACGACACAGACCGCCTTCCTCCGCTGGCTCACGGGGAGCTCGGCCCGGAGCGGAGGCAAGATCCACCCGGCGGCGACAAAGAAGTACCGGATCCCGCCCACCGCGAGGACCCACTCCCCGACCTTCCCGCCCTGCCACACCAGGACGGAGAGCACGAGGAGGAGAAACGCATCCACCTCCATGTCGAGTCGCGCCCCGAACCGCGACGCCGCCCCGGACCGCCTCGCGACATGCCCATCCACGCCATCGAGCACCATGGCGGCTATCGACAACGCGATGATCCACCACACAGCCGACGGGAAGACGGGGTCATGCAGGACGAGCCCACCTAGGGCGAGGACCCAGGTTGACCGAAGGAGCGTGATCCGGTTCGCGACGCCGATCCCGACTGCCCCGCCGCCACCTGCGAACCCAGTCACGACCAGGGCCGCGAACCCGACGTAGAGCACCGCCACGTGGAGGAGGTAGGTGGCCGGGAGCCCGAGCAGCCACCAAGTTGCCCCGGCCGCCGCAAGGAGCGCGAGAGCGGCGGCGAAGAGATCGGGACCGGTCACGCGAAGCCGGGCCACAAGGCCGTGCGGGCGGCTTCCGCCCGGGGTCACCGGTGTCGACACGCCCACTCACCCGGCCGGAGGAAGATGGCGCCGAAGCAGGGGTCCCGGGCTTTCTGGATCCAGGAGCCCGGAAGAGGAGAGATCTTGAGACGGGATCTTCCGCCCCGGCAAGGGGGCGACGTCCTCGTCCGCGCACTCTATTCCGGGATCAGCAGGGGCACCGAGTCGCTCGTCTTCCGCGGCCGCGTCCCCCGGTCCCAGCACGAAGCGATGCGGGCACCCTTCCAGGAGGGCGACTTTCCTGCCCCGGTCAAGTACGGCTATTCGAGCGTCGGCGAGGTGATCGAGGCTGACGGACGAGCAGGGCGCGGGCTCCTCGGCCAGCGCGTCTTCTGTCTCTACCCGCACCAGGACTTATACATCGTCCCGGCTTCTGCGGCGACGCGACTCTCCCCGCGGCTCCCGCCCGGGAGGGCCGTCCTCGCGGCGAACATGGAGACGGCCGTGAACGCCGTCTGGGACGGCGGCGCTTCGACGGGCGACCGCGTAGTGGTGATCGGCGCGGGCGTGGTGGGCCTCCTCATCGCCTGGCTCTGCCGGCAGATCCCGGGAACGGAGGTCATCGCGGTCGACCGGAACCCTGACCGCGTCGAGGCCGCCGCCGCACTCGGCATCGGCTTCCGGGACGAGCCTCCGGGAGACATCGGGGCCGATCTCGTGTTCCACGCGAGCGGGAGCCCTGCAGGACTCCGGGGCGCCATCGGGGCAGCGGGCGCCGAGGGGAGCGTCGTCGAGGTGAGCTGGTACGGGGACTCGCCTGTGAGCCTCCCCCTGGGCGAGGCATTCCATTCGCGCCGGCTTCTCCTGAGGAGCAGCCAGGTCGGCCGCATTCCGCCGAGGCGCTCGCCGCGCTGGAACACGTCGAGGAGGCTTGCGCTCGCCCTCTCGCTCCTCCGTGACCCGGACCTGGACGTCCTCATCTCCGGCGAGAGCGATTTCGATGAGCTCCCCGCTGTCATGACGCAGCTGAGCACGGCACCGGGAGAAGCGCTCTGCCACCGCATTCGGTACCCGGCCGCACTGGCCCACGAAGAGGAGAGTGCCTGAGTGTACAGCCTGAACGTCCGCGACCACTTCATGATCGCCCACAGCTTCCGGGGAAGCACCTTTGGCCCCGCGCAAGAGCTACACGGCGCCACCTACGTGGTGGACGCAACCTTCCGGCGCGAGACGCTCGATGCGGAGGGGCTCGTCATCGACATCGGACGCGCGGCGAAGGCGCTAGATACGGTGCTCGCCGGGCTCAACTACCGAAATCTGGACGAGGAGCCCGCCTTCCGGGGCCGGAACACGACCACAGAGTTCCTCGCCCGGGAGATCCACGGGCGGCTAGTGGCGGCGATCCGCGCGGGTGACCTCGGCCCCGGCGCGGGGGATCTCGCCTCCCTCTGCGTCACGCTCCACGAATCCCACGTCGCGTGGGGCAGCTACGAGGGCCCCGTTTGACTGCGGCCCCGACGCTCTGCCTCCTAGTTCCCAGCCCTCTTGAGCAGCGAACCGGCGGCTACATCTACGACCGCCAGATGGTGGCGTCGCTTCGGGACCGTGGCTGGACGGTAGCCGTCCCAACCCTCTTGGGTCGTTTTCCTGATCCGGACCACCGGGCGGTGAACTCCATCGGCGACACCCTCGCCGCACTTCCGGCCGATACCACGGCACTGATCGACAGCCTTGCTCTTCCCGCGCTCGCGGGAGCGCCGGCCAGTGCAACCCGGGACCGCACGATCATCGCGCTCGTCCATCACCTGCCCTCGGACGAGACCGGACTTCCACCGAACACACGGCACCTCCTCCGCTCGCGGGAGCGGGACGCACTCGCGCGCGTTTCGGGAATCATCGTCACGAGTGCATACACCGCGGAGCGGATCGCAGCGGCTGGCGGCGACCTTGAGCGCATCCGTGTGGTCGTCCCGGGAACGGACCCCGCCCCGGCCTCAAGGGGACCCCCGGCGGGCGACCCTGTCATGCTCCTCTGCGTCGGCTCGCTCGTGCCCCGGAAGGGACAGGATATCCTCGTTCGGGCACTCGCACGGGAGCGGGAGCGGCGATGGCGGTGCGTCCTCGCTGGCTCTACCACACGGGATCGGGAGTTCTTCCGCCGGGTGCGGCGACTCGTCGACAATGAGGGCCTCGGGGACCGCATCGAGTTCGCCGGGGAATGCACGGGCGAGGAGATCTTCGGACTCTACGACCGCGCGTCCGTCTTCGTACTCCCCTCGCACTTCGAGGGCTACGGGATGGCGCTGACCGAGGCACTCATCCGCGGGCTTCCCGTCATCTCGACGACCGCGGGCGCGATCCCGCATACCGTGCCCGGGGACGCGGGGATCCTCGTCCCGGCGGGCGACACCCAGGCGCTCGCGGACGCGATCGCTTCGGTCGTGGAAGGCCCTTGCGCGGAGACCGAGGGCACGCGGTCCCGCACAACCGGGCGAAGGGAGAGCATCGCTGCTGCCGCGCGGCGCCGAGCGGCGATCCTTCCGGACTGGGAACGGCAGGCGCGTGCATTCGCGACCGCGCTCGCGGAACTCGGATCTCCCACCGAGCTTCCCCGGAGCTGACCGAAACGGCGGCAACCATGCACTCTGCCGCCGTCGTTCGGTGGCCGGCGCTCGAAGGCCGACGGCGTTCAGAACATCGCGATCGGGTTCACCGGCGAGCCGGTGCCGTTCGGAATCGGAAGCGGCGCGATTGTGACCATGAACTCCCAGCGGTTCCGTTCGGCGGCGGCGTCCGCGAGGGCCTGGAAATCTGCCCGGTCGAGGATCTGGATGCCGAGGATCGTCAGCGCAAAGTTGTGGAGCGCAGTCCGGGGCAGGTCGCCGTTCGGCTGTGGCGCGTAGCCCGGGGTCTCCCAGCCCGCCACCGCGACGTCGCGCTCCTTCAGCCAGGGAATCACGTTGTTGTCGAGGCCAGCCGCCTCCCTTCCGGTATCGAACGGACCGAGGGCGTCCTGGCGGGCCCAGCGGCCCCAGCGCACCAAGAACGCGTCCCCGGGACCGACCCGGACGCCGGTCATCTCCTCCCAGGCCTCCAGATCCTCGACCGTGATGCGCGTCCCCGGCTCCAGCCACTGCACTCCTTTCAGCCGCGGAATGTCATAGAGGACGCCGCGGGTGACGATGCCGTTCTTCATGGTCAAGATCGAGTTCCTCCCGGCACCACCCTCCATCGTGACGAGCCCGTCGACGTCGTAGCCGTTCCACATCTTCCCATCGAAGAAAACGTGGGCGAACGCATCCAGGTGCGTGGTGCCGGGACCGTGGATGCACGGATATGCGATCCGGTCGCTGGCACCCGTCCGCGTCGCCCGGACCATCTCCCACTCGACGGGGCACGGCACGTCAACGCTCTCATAGTCCTGCGCGTTGGACGCGAGTGATACCGTGAACCCGTCGCTCACGAGTGCTGCCGCGGCGGCACGCTTGGCAGGGGTGATCAGGTTGGCCATCCCGAGCTCGTCGTCCGGGCCCCAGCGACCCCAGTTTGAGAGCTCCACGCGCCACCGATCGAACTGTTCCTGGCTTACGAGCGACGTACCGGGTGACGGCTGCGCTGAACCGGGAACCTGGCCCGCCGCCGGAAGGGAAGCCGCAAGGGCCAGGACAACGATCGCCCCACTCCGCCATGCCTTCATGATCCCCTCCGCTCGCCTGCGCGCTCCGCTCGTAGCTCGGCGCCTTAGCCTTCGCGATCTCCGCTGCACCATCGATAACCCGTCCATCCGGTGTCGAGGTATCTGCCTACCGCAGCCTTCCGAATCCCCCGCCTCTGGCAGGTGGGTGCGACAGCGCGACCCGGACACGGCTCCCGAATCCGAGCGTCGCTCCACTGGCGGGAGACTGTCAAGCACGACGGCGGCAACCGGTGATACCCGGCACCCGGGCATCCTTGGGACCGCGCAGGCTCATTCGTGTCCCGAACGCTCCGAAAAGACCTATCTTACGGGTTCCCGGCTGACGTCCCGGCAAGCGGAGCCGTCGGAGGCTGCCCCGGTCGTATCCGCTAACGCGCGAGACATCTCGACATTCCGCGCGATGTCATGCCCACAGGTGGAATCATACGACGCGCTCCGGGAGCAGTCTCCCGCTTCCGGCGCGAGCCTGCCATATGCGACTAGCGACGGGAAGTGTCGGATTGCGGGCTTCTGGACCGACTACCCCGCTCACTAGCTCTGACACGCGACCGGCTTCAGGAGAGGCCAGGCCGTTCCCGGAACACCCGTCGGGCGCGACGGGTGCGGGGATGTACCGGACGGGACCGCGCGCGGGACGGGCATCCGCGCCCCGAGGGGGTGATTGCGGGAGGAGCCGCTTGATCGGGGAACCGCTGAACGGGAAGGCCGGGCCTGCGCATGCTGTCCGTGCTGCGCTACCTACACCGCCCGAGGGAAACTAACCCAGGATGGCTCGAGCTGAACACGCGGCCTTCGACGCCGGATGGCTTTCGCTCCGCGAACCGGTGGACCACCGCTCCCGGAGCGCCAGCCTCATCGACACGCTTGTTCGCCGTCGGCCGGAGCCGGACTCGTGGCGGATCCTGGATCTCGGGAGCGGCACGGGTTCGAATTTCAGGTACATCGCTCCCCGGATCCCCGCGCCCCAGGCATGGACCCTGCTCGACCGAGATGCAGCACTCCTCGAACAGGCCGGCTCCGGGACACCTCCGGTCCGCGTGCACACCATCGTCGGCAACCTCGCTTCCGAGGGGATCGCCCTTGTGGCCGGTTCCCACCTTGTAACAGCATCCGCCCTCCTGGACCTCGTCTCCCGGCGCTGGCTCACCAGGCTCATCACCTGCTGCCGGACCCACGATTGCGCCGTGCTCTTCAGTCTCACGTATGATGGGGAGATCTGCTGGCACGCGAGTCCCGGGAGCCGGCCAGCCGGCTCCACGCCGGGTGAGCAGACCGGCGGAGCCCCGGACCCTCTGGACGCACTCGTTCGCGAGGCCGTGAACGAGCATCAGCGCCGGGAGAAGGGGCTCGGCCCGGCACTTGGGCCGGGCGCCGGCCACGCTACCATCGAACTCCTCCACGCCGCGGGCTATGAGACACGCACAGCGCCGAGCCCGTGGCGCCTCGGACCCGGCGGTGACGCGCCCCTTGCCCGACGGCTGGTACGCGGGTGGCAAGCGGCAGCCGCTGAGATGCGGCCGGGCGAGAAGCAGGCCCTCTGGCACTGGGCAGAACGGAAGTTCCGCCTGATCGAGGAGGGATCCTTCGAGGTGCGCGTCGGCCACCAGGACGTCCTCGGTCTTCCCTGAATGCCCCCGCGAACCGCCACTCCCGGTGCCGAGTGGGCGGCGTCTAGGGCCCGGAACACCGGAGCGAGACGCCCGGGCCTCGAGGAAGGATGCCGATTCCTCTGCCACGCACTTGGTCGTGCCTCGACCGGCCCCATTCCCCCGCACTCCGGCAGGGTCACTCCAGTTCTTCCGCGCAGGCACGCCCGAGTCCCACGGCCTCCACGCACTCGTGCAGCCGGAACTGCGCGTGACCGGGCACGAGCACATGGATCCGTTCGATTCTGAGCTCGGCGAGCACGACATGCATGGAGCGCGTCATGATGGGCGCGCTGGTCCTCTTGTACTCAAGCCCGATCCGTATCCCGCCGGAGAAGACCACGAGCTCGATTTCCACGCCTCCGTGCGTCGCCCAGTGGTGGCACTCCTCCCTCCTCCCGGTCCGCCGAGATGATCCGCACGGCCTCGTGCATCGCGAAACCCTCCCAGGACGCCCCGGACTTCGGGTGCCCGAGGAGCACCGGCTCCGTCTGGAGATGTAGCAGCGCGTGGAGGAGCCCGGTAACGGATAGATAGACCTTCGGTGCCTTCAACTGGCGCTTCTTCAGGTTCTCGATCCAGGAGGTGAGCCTCGGCACGAACAGCACATCGACCATCGTATCGAGATACGAGTTCACTGTCGGAGCGGTCACTCCTAGCGAGCTCGCGATCTCGGCGGCGTTCCAGCGGCCTGCCTGGAAGTGCGCCACCATGGCCCAGAATCGCTGCACCGTCGTCGGGGGCACCGTAATCCCGAGCTGCGGACGAGCGCGTTCGAGAACGGCACGAGGGAACGCGGTACGCCACGCTCCGCTCTCGGGCTCATCCGCGGCCAAGAACGAGCGCGGGACCCGCCGCGAATCCACAGCCGGTCCGTAGCACCCGTCGCCGTCTCATCCAGCCCGAGCGGCGTGAACTCGTGGTAGGCAATCCGGCCCGCTAGGGATTCCCAAGCCTAGCGGCGAAGCGCAGGGCCGGCGCGCCCGAGAATGAGGAAACGCGTGCGATTCAGCGGCCGATCCACAAGTACGCGAAGCAGTCGGAACAAGCCCTCGCTCCGCTGCACCTCATCGACGACGACCAAGCCGTCGAGCCACTCAGGCGCGAGTCTAGGGTCGGCGAAGCGGGCCTCGTCGGCCGGGTCCTCTAGACCGAAGAACGTCACCGGGCTCTCCTTGCGGGCGGCGAAATTGCGGGCAAGAGTCGTCTTCCCCACCTGACGGACACCCACGAGCCCGACGACGGGGAACTGACCGAGAAGGCGACGGAGGCCTGCCTCGTGGCGCCGACGCGAGATCATGCCGCGAGTGTTTCCGTGCAAAACGAAACTGCAACCTTTGATTGTCCTGAATGTTGCGGTCCGAGGACATCGCACCCTCTAGCGGAAGCGGCAGCCCGCCGGGTACCGGATCCGGTCATCCACGTCTGGCTGTGAGTTCCGCCAACCCTCGCAGACGGACCGGGAGTGCCGGGCCGCCCGGCGCCGGGGCCGCGGTCTCCCGCTCTCTCCATCATGCCGGAAGGCGGCCGTGGACCCCAGATTACTCCCCCGCGACCAGGAGGCCCGCTACCGGAGATCCAGATCGAAGAGGATGTCGCTCCCGAGCCGGAAGCTCCGCGCCGCAGGCTTCAGCGCATCGGACAGCCGGTCGATGGGCGGGAGCTCGACGGACGGGAGGCCGCTTCCGATCAGGACGGGGGCCACCGTTAAGTGGAGGCGGTCGAGCGCCCCGGCCGCAATGAATCCCGAGACCGTCTTGCCGCCCCCCTCGACCAGGACGCGGCCGAGTCCGAGGTCGGAGAGGCGTGCAAGGATCAGACTGGGATCGATCCGCCCCTCGCCGGATGCTGGGAGGAAAAGCTCGGCATCTCCGGCTCCCTCTTCCGGCCCGGAGCCCGGGTGAAGCGCTCGGATGCGGATGGTCCGAGCGGCGCCGTCGGTAAACACCCTCCGCCCCGGATCGAGCCGCCCCCGTGGATCGAGGACGACCCGCACCGGGTTCTCCCCGGGAACCCGGCGTACGGTAAGCTGAGGATCATCGGAGGCTACCGTTCCGGCTCCGACCAGGACGGCGTCGACGAGCGCGCGGAGCCGGTGAAGACGGCGGATGTCCTCCGGTCCCGTGACGTAGTGGGAGTCGCCGCTTGTCGTCGCGATCCGCCCGTCCAGGCTCTGGCCGATCTGCCCCACCGCCAAGCGACGCGACAGCTGAAGTGGGACAAACAGCGCAAGGACGCCACTTGCGGCCTTGGTCAGTGTACCGACAACATTCCAACTGCCGGACGGATCCACATGAAGCCGGATGTCCGGGAAGGCTTCATGGTGGACCCGGCACGCCTCCCCGCCGCTGAGCGCAGCGGGCCTGAGCCTGCGGACGAGATCCCACGCGATGCCCTCATCGATCCGTTTCGCCAATGAAGCTCCTCGCGAAGTCCGGGCGGGCGGGCGGGCTGCCGAGCGTGCCCTCTTCGAGCTGACGCGTGGCGAGACCCTCCGCGTGACGGGCCCCGTCCCGGGAAAGCCGGCGCATCCGCTCCTCGTCGCAGCCGTCGAGAGCCTCGAGGCCCCGGCCCTCGCCTGGCTCAGGGAGGTCGCCGCCTCACCGCTCCGCCTCGTGGTCACCCCATCTCGGGCCCGGGCGATGGGTCTTCCGGCCGAATGGGTTGCCCGCATCGCCTCGGGCGTAGTTGCAAACGGTCGGCTGAATGGCGACGGGAGGCCGGGCGCACTCTCCCTCACCCTCCCGGCCGGGGCTACAGCCGGGGAGATCCTGCGCCTCGCCGCGGCTTCGGGCAAGCATCATCCGGGCCGCGGGGAGCTGCAGCCCGCTTCTCCGCGCGAGGCGGCAGCCCTCGCGCTGGCGCGCCTTGGACGGCTTCTTCCGGCCCTCGTTTCCGCGGAAATCACCCCCGACGGGGAGGACCACGTCCGGCAACTAGGCGTGATGGAGATCCGCACCGGGGAGATCTGGCGCGTGGCCGGGGCGGGGACGCTCGGTGTCCGCCGGATCACAGAGGCCCCCGTGCCGCTCGAGGAGGCTGAGAATGCGCGCTTCGTCCTCTTCCGGGAGGCGGGCGGCCTCTACGAACACGTCGCGATCCTGATCGGACTTCCGGAGAGCTGGCCGGATCCGGTCCCGGTCCGGCTTCATTCCGCCTGCCTAACGGGCGATCTGTACGGGAGCCTCCGCTGCGACTGCGGCGAGCAGCTGCGGGGTAGCCTCCGCGCCTTCGTCGCTAAGGGCGGCGGCGTACTCCTCTATCTCGCCCAGGAGGGGAGAGGGATCGGACTCGCCAACAAGCTTCGCGCCTATGCACTCCAGGAGGAGGGACTCGATACGATCGAGGCGGACTGCACCCTCGGCTTCGGCCCCGACGAGCGCACCTATGAGGCCGCCATCTCGATGCTCGGGGAGTTCGGGATCCGGCGTGTCGAGCTCCTCACGAACAACCCCGACAAGGTCGCGGCGCTCGAAACGGGCGGGATCGAGGTGCTCCGCCGGGAGCCGCTCCACGGCACGGTAAACCGGCACAACCTCCCCTACGTCCGGGCCAAGGTGCACAGGGCGGGGCACTGGCTCGAGGAGATGCTCGCTGGGTACGCCGGACCGGACGGGGCCGGCTGATACATCTCCGGGGATCCCAGGGCCGACTGCAGCAGCCCGCCCGTCGCGAACCGACAATCCGAACCGCGCCATCCCGGGTCTGTATCGTGAGCCCTTCGACGGCCGTCACGCGAAAGGTCAGAGGTTCAGAAGCGCGTCCCGGAGAGGGATGCCTCCCCATCCATGAAGGATCCGCCACACCTCAACCCGCGCCCCGGTCCCGTGGCAATAGACCGGGTACGGATACGGGCCAGCCACCGGCCATGAACGCAGTCCCGACAGCACCGTTCTTGCCGCAACCTCCTCCGGCAGGACCGATGGGGAAAACGGCACGGATTCGCTGCCACCGTTGCCCGGGTTCCGCCGCAATGCACGGCTCACGCCACCCGCGAGCGCCCTTCGGACTGTGCACCGACCCGCGCCCATCTAGGCGCACCCGCGCACGGGTCAGCCCTTCCCCAGACGCTCGAGCGGGAACGCGCGGGCCGCTTCGATCACCCCCGCGAGCGCCGCGCCGTAGTGGTCCACGAGTACCCGGCCCGTCTCCGCGAGCGCACCCCCGGCCTCGCCTGTCACGCCCGCCGGGTCCAGGTCTTCGGCCAGCCAGGAGAATGCCGCCGGGCCGGCTGGTGTGATCGGGCTTCCCGCGCGCTCAAGATCCTCGCCCAACGACGGTCCGCGGCCGGTGGGGGGCGTGCGGACGAGCTCAGGACGGAGGTGAACCATCATCGACGTCTCGAGCAATCCCCCGTGCAGCCCGTGGCGGAGTTCGTCGGGGTCGATCCCTGCCGCGTCCGGGAGAGCCACGTCGGAGTAGCTCATTCGCACCACGAGGAGACCGCACTGGCGCCGGAGCCTGAGGCCCGCGATTTCCATCGCGGCCCGGTTCCCGCCGTGCGAGTTGAAGATGACGAGCCGGCAAACTCCCGCGCGCCGCACCGCGCCCCCGATCCGACAGATCGTCCGTATCAGGTGTTCCGGGCCCAGGCTGAGCGTACCAGGATAGCTCAGGTGCTCGGCACTCGCCCCGATGGATTGGATGGGGAGCACCCGCACGGGGAATCCGTCCGGGAGCCGCGTGAAGGCGGCCTCGAGGATCCCGCGCCCGATCTCGATGTCAGTCGAGAGAGGAAGATGGGGTCCGTGTTGCTCGACAGCGGCGAGTGGGAGGACGGCGACGGGGTTCTCCCGGGCGAGGGCGTCCACCTCCGCGCTCGTCAGCTCCTCCCAGAAGGGAAGCCTCACCTCACGCACTCCGGCCCCGGCCGGACGTCCCGGTCCGGCCGGACGTCCCGGTGCTCCCCGTACTGACTTCTTCGGGGAGGAGCCCCGGAGCCGCGTGTCGCAACCGGTCCGGCGAGCCATCGCTGGGACCTTGACGTGGAGCACGATACGGGTCCCCCGCGCCCATCCGTATCAAGACTTCGCGCCAGACGTCTAGGCCCGCGCGGGACCGGGATGTGCCGTTCCGGTGCCGGAGGGGCACCCTCCCCCGGAGGCGTGCCCGGAGCTCGACCGTCAGCATTCCGATGTCGCGGACGCACCGCCGGCCAAGCGGATCCGTCGCCGGATGCTTGCCGGTAGCGCCCCTTCGGGCCGGACGGCAACCAGCGCCATACCCGACGGCAGGGGCTCGGCCAACGCCTCTCCCCAACGCGTAAGCGACCCAGCGTACACTTTCCCGTCACTCCGCAGCGGCTTCGAGCTCGGCAATGTCGATCTTCCGCATCTTCATGAGCGCAGGCCAGACCCCGGGTCGCCCAATCAGGGCTCTGAGCTGCCTAGGCACGATCTGCCAGGAGAGACCGAAACGGTCCTTCAGCCACCCGCACTGACCTTCCGCCCCTCCGCCCGACGTAAGGGCATCCCAGAGCCGATCCGTCTCCGCTTGGTCGTCCGTCCGGACCGCTATTGACACCGCCTCGTCGAGCCGGAAGTGCGGGCCGCCGTTCAACGCCTCGTACGGCGTTCCCGCCAGCGTGAATTCCACAACCATGACTGCGCCCGGCTCAACTCCCGGCGGGTGCTGGGCTCCCCCCGGATACCGCGCCACCTCCTCAATCCGGCTCCCCGGGAGGATCCCGCAGTAGAACTCCGCGGCGGGGAGCGCCTGGTCGTCGAACCAGAGACAGGTACGGACCCGCGGGCGCGCCTCCACCTTCGGTCTCCCTGGCTCGCGGCTCATAGCGACCGGGCCAAGGCTTCGAGCTGGTCCGCTGCCCGACCCCATCCCTCGTGGAAACCCATCGCCTCGTGCTCGGCGCGCGCCGCCTCGTCCCAGTGCCTGACGCGGGCCGTGTAGCGCGTCCTCCCGGCACCGGCGGCCTCAAGGCGGATCTCCGTGACCATGAACGCCCGCTCGCTAGGGATCCATCCGGGGCGGAACGCGTCCGTCGTGATGAGCCGTTTCCCGGGCACGGCTTCGAGCACGACCCCGGCCGCATCGACGTCCTCGCCGTCCGGGCCGTGCATCACCGACGAGAACTCCCCGCCCGGCCGGAGCT
>JAAXGI010000056.1 GCA_012267505.1 Gemmatimonadota bacterium | reverse complement strand
CCTCCATCGAGGTCGTGGATGCCCAGGCGAACCTCTCACAGGCGGAGAGGGACGAGATTTCGGCGGTCTACGAGTTCCACATCTCTTTCTCGACGCTGGAATCGCTGGTCGGAACACCGCTGAGGGAGTGACGCGGCGCACCGGCGCAGCCGGCGGGCCGATGCTCCCGCGCTGATCCCCCTAGCGCGACATCGTCCGTACGCGGGCCCGGCGGGCCCACGTTGAACACGATGATGCCGATCCCCACCCGGAGCCCGGGTGCGGGATGCTCTTCGAAGCGCCTCCCTGCTTTCCCCCGCTGTTTTCGGGAGAAGTCCGACAGGCGGCGTGATCCCCATCCGCTCCGGCCGGAACCGGAGCACAACGTAGAGCCTGCGACCTCCGGCTCCGGGCGCCCGGGACGTCCGGAGCGTGTTCGTCGTCTTCCCGGTGCGCCGGGGTCCGGTAATCGCAAAAAACTGTCCGGGCGGGGGGAGGGCAGAGTCGCGGACAGATTTCGACGTGTCAGAGTCGGCGACGTTCGACGGGACCCGTTGGCATGATCTGCGTTATTGGCGGGGGGTGAAGCTGGGCCTTCAATGACGGCTGCCCGGCTGAAAAGGCTACTGGCGATTCCCTAGCGCCTGTTTGATCCTATCGGTGACCTGCCTGACCTCGGCCGCCGACAACCGTCCCAGCGACGATGCGCCCGCGGCATCGATCGTCGCCATTTCGGCGGTGCGGGTGATGGAGGGCAGGACGCGCTACGAGGTCTTCAAGGTCGGAGTCCCGCGGAGGCGGCGCACCCGGAAGCCCTCAACCACCAAGGACGTCAAGACAGCAGCCTAGGGCTAACCTCGGCGAGGCCGGGCGTCAGGTAATTACCGTACTTGTACATACCGTACTCGTACACATGCCAAAAGTCCCCACTCCACCTCACGATCCCGTATCGGTCAAATCGAGGCTTGGCTGGAAATCCAACATCTTTATGCCGTAAAGCCAAGCAATCTGCTCGCGAAATAGTCTCTCACCCCCGTAACTCGGATGGCGCACGTCCCGTACATCGACTTCCAACATTCCATTCCGCAACGCTCGTGCTGCGTCCTTACCGATTGCTATAATCCTTCGTGGCTGCAAGAACGATATCAACCTGCACACCAACTCAAAGCCTGCGTTTCTTTCGATCGCGCTATGTGCACGATTTCGGTACGCATCGCATTCTGGAAACGGGTGAAGAGGAAATAGATTCCACAAAAACACATTCTCTTCAATCTGTTCCAGCATTTCCCACACTACAGTCGCAGTTCTCTCGCGGACCATGGGACCCCGTGTGGGTCGTTCTACCTCCAATCCCCATCGCCTAGTATGGGCGGAAAAACGAAAATCGTCAGTCAGAGCCAAACCAGTACGTCGGCCGCCTCGATGGCCTAGATCCCGACCAATCCATATGGAATCGATGTCGGCTGCACGTGCAGCCCGTAAGATATCAAGTAGTACACCGGTTCGAATATCCGGGGCACTTGGCTTATCGTATTGCTCACACCTCTCAACATACGGATTGAATGTGTTCGGGAATTTCAAGTCCCTCAACATGGAAACGAAACTCCACGGACCTGTAACCGCCATCATTCCTCCAATCGATATGAGATGGTTCGACTTTCTCTGCTACCTACTATTACGCCGCCGCCATTTTCCCGCAGCATCCTGAAGACGGCATAGCCTTGCAATATTGCATCCTCCCACAACTTGAGAGGACATTGCTCCACTTCATATCCTCGCACAAATTTCGCAATCGTCTTTAGTAGATCAAAAGAGACCGACGACTGCCCTTCAAAGTAGTTCAACTCCTTCGCACAAGCGAATATGTACGCCGTCAAACCCTCCTCAATTACGATCGCACGTCCCCCGTCTTGATTCTCGTCAAATCTTTTTTCACTCTTACGCTTTCGTCGAATGAGCGCACGAAATGTCGGCGACCAATGTAGTATAGCGCCGTGCGCAAAATGAAATACGTCATGAAATCTATAGTGGTCCGAATCCTCTATGTTGTCAGTCAACGGATCGCCAATAGGAACTCCATTCCATCTTAGGTGACACTTTCCACTTCTCCGTTGTTTGAATTCGATTCTAAAGCTCCTAGGAAGTCGCTCATCCTCCGGAAACTCCGCGTCAAAATCTGGAAGTGTGGATATTTCATAGCGTAAAAACCGACCGCTGACCTTTGCTATATTCCTTGTCGTTATCACCGTTAGTGGAATCTCGCATGCCCCCACGGCGCGGAGGTACGTTTGGGTGAAAGCGACAAGTCGATCTCTTTGTACATCTATACCGCCTCCGGCGCTAAGGAGGTCAGCGGCACCCTGACCCAAAGACACCAACAGTTCGTCGAATGCCGCCCGCCCTTCGGATGTCCTGATCGATGCTATTGGAAAATTCGACGACGTCCCGGTAATGAGATCTGAGGTAATCCCACCGCCCTGGGACGCTTCGGCTAGCACGTCTTCCAGACTATACCCCAATCGGCGACAGAGTGCAGCGAGATACCATAGCGTATCGCCGAACTCGTCAATCACGGCATCCCTGTGCGCTGCATACGCTTCTCCCTCTCGATGATACTTCTTCGAAGTAGCCATCAGGCTACCGACTTCACCGAAGAGTCCAAGTCGAATGGGCGTCAATGCGCCATCGGCCAAGCGGTCAGTGTAGGAGCTACTAGACGCATATTCAGCAATCGACAGACCGGACTGTACAGGCATCGTGGATCTCATGCTCGTCTCATCACCCAATCCCATGGTTTCCCTTGAAAACCGAATTCCCTGAGCGAGCTGATCCAGCCCTCAAACGCCACGATAGTGGGCTCGTACCGAACCCGTCTATAGTTCCTGTGTGGGCAAATGATTTCGAAACTTCCACCATCAAGAAACTCTGCCGGAAGTAGCGGTCCCTCCCCTCCGACATAAATAAAATCGTCACTCACTAGAATCCGTTCTACGCCAGTATCCCGTGTGACGTGGTCTTCGCTACGGGAGCCGCTCTCATGACTGTGATAGGAATTGAGTTGGCGCCAGATCCCGCTACCAAGGGGTTCGTAGATATTGTCTCCGGATGCCATCACCCAATTGTAAAACAGATTTGGCTTTTTCTTTTCAAATCGCGGATCGTGCCAGAATTCCGCCGTGGAGAGAATCTCAGTTACTCTCATTGCGTAGACAAGATTTCCGCGGCGCCTGATGCCAATCGCGTTGCTACCAGTTCCAACTATCCAATCGCCGATTTGTGCATGTTGCCGAATCCTCGGCTTACAAGTGGCGAGTGTACAGTAGCCATGAAATGGGTTGGGAGCGAAACCACTATCATAGCGGACGATATAGGATAACAGGCTGCGTGTCATCTTGTTAGTTGCATGGGTGTCGTGTAATTGGAACCGGTGTTTCTGTCGGCGTTCCATCGGGATGATGTGGACCTTTTACCTCTCCGTTGATCGCGTTAACAATACTCTCTCCAACCCATCCGACAATTGCATCATGGAACTCCTCCAAAGCCTCGGGTAGCTCGCATCCTTTGGAACCCAACTCCCAAACTCCAACGATGGTCTTGCCCTGTTTGTACGCGTACTCAATCTCCCAGTTTACCCACTCACTGTCCTTCGTATCGGCGGTGACATAGACCACGAGAGTACTACATGCATTGATCCGCGGGGCGAGGATTTCGTACTTTATGTAGTTGTGGGACTTTGCATTGTTTTCCTTATCGGAAGTAATCGAATAGTTACGGGCCTCCATTCCATGCTTTCCGAGCAGATTCATCAGGTCAGGAAGACCAGCGTCATCGAGATGTATGTGGCTGACGAACACGTTCTTTATTGTTGACATTTCATGATCCTGTTGTGACTCGCCGCCGGAGTTAGATTTGGCACGTACAAGTCATTCGCCGTCTGTGCTGATTGCATTAGCATGCAGTATCGACGATCAGCGTTATGAGCCATGCGACGGATATGAGCAGAAACACACTTGGCATCAGCAATCCGGTCCATCGTCTCCTAACGATGTGTAACGTATTGAACTGATTGTTTTCCCGCTCCAAGAACGCGAACGGAAGCCTGGATTCCAACTCCAATAGGACCGTGTGCTTGGCGGACAATCGGCCAGTCGCAGAATGAAGCGACACCATCCAAGACAAAGATATCGTAATTCCAAGTAAAGGCAGTACCCACATCGTGTCGGAATCTGGTGCCACCCGATCGATCAGAACAGAACCTGCGACGATCGCGGTGACCATGCCCGCGTAAAGCTTGTTTAAGCCTTCTCTCGAGGAATCTGCTCGCTCCGCTAATTCAGCATGGAGTTTGTAGATATCAAACAACGTCCCGGAATTGGTATTTTCCTCAGTCATCGGGCGCTTGAAGTCCTTCGGGTCATTGCTCTCATGTCACTTCCGTGGCTCGACTGCTGTCTGATCGCCATCTCGACGTAGGCATCGCGGCTTGTTGGCCAATATGTTGCCTTCGCGAGGAGCCTAGGAGTGGCCACGTCGACTTGCCCCCGCCCGACGAATATCCGCCCGACCGGCCCGGACTACGGGGCGGCTTCGCCGAGGATCACGCGGCTCGCGTCCGCGGCGTCCACCGTCGTCCGGATGATCCGCCACCCCTCGCGCACCCTCCGGGCGACATCCTCGCCCGTCGTCGCCGTGATCGCACACGCCACATCGTTCGCCAGGCAGGCCGCGAGGATCTCTTGGAACGCCGCCTCGAGTTCCGGCGAGTCACGGGGCACGCCGAGCGAGCGGCTCAGGTCTCCGCCGGCGCCCGGGAAGAGGGCGCCCACCCCCGGCGTCGCCGCGATCGCGTCCACGTTCCGAAGCCCCTCGACCGACTCGATCATCATCACGGCGAGAAGATCGCCGTCCGGGTTGAGCGGCCAGAGATCGGCCCGCTCGACGTACTCGGCCGAGCTCACACCCCAAGCCCAGGCCGCGTTGCCGGCTGACACGCCCCGGATGCCGACAGGCTCGGGATACCGGGAATCGCGAAGCTGCGGATAGCGCATCGTGCTCACCGCGAACGCCGCCTCTCCGGGGGTGTCCACTCCGTTGAAGATCACGCCGTAGAGCCCGAGGTCGAGCGCCTGCTTCACGATCCACTCGGACTGGAGCGCCGGTGGGGCGAACCGGGCGAGGAGGGCGACGTTCGGGCGGACCGTCCCCCTCGAGAGGACCATCTCCTTGTCGCCCATCGCAAGGAGGAAGGTGCGAAGTGCCGCGAGGTCGATCGGGCTGTGCTCCATGTCGATGTAGAGAAAGTCGACAGGCGCGCGGGCCGCCTCGCGTGCGTAGGCGAGCGAGAGGTCCTGGGTGCTGAGCCCGTAGACGATCTCCCCGGCCTCGAGCGTGGCGATCACCGGATTCAGATGCGCCCTCTGGCCCGCCAGGGCAGCCGGGACCGACGCGGCCGCGAGGAGCGGGAGGATGAGGGCCAGAAGGGCCCTCGGCGCCGGGGGAAGCCAAGACGGGCGAAGACGGAACAGTGCGGGGCGGTCGGCACGGATCATGGAAAGGGCTCCCTGGCCTTCGGAGGCCCGGCTCGGTCGGGAACTACTCGCGCGGCTGCATCCCGACGAACCGGTAGCGGTAGTAGCGCTGCCCATCGTTCACCTCCCCGATGAAGAGATGGCCGCGGGAATCCACGGCGAAGCTGTGGGCGTGGAAGAACTCCCGGGCGTTGTGCCCGGCGTAGCCGCCGATCTGGTGCACGGTTTCGAGCGTCTCCCGGTCGAGTATGTCGATCCACTTGTTGGCCCCATCCACGACGTAGAGGAACCGCTCCCCGGGATCCGGACTCGTGCCGAATGCGTGCACGGTGCCGACGGTGTAGAGGGTGTTCGGCCGGACGAAGGTCTCCCGGACGAAGCCGCCTTCGAGATCGAACACCTGAATGCGTAAGTGCCCCCGGTCGGCGACGTAGACGAGGCCGTCCCGCGAGACGAAGACCGCGTGGACCGGCGTGTTGAACTGCTGGGGCAGCGGTCCGCCGGCGGCCACCAACTCGATGTACTCAGCCCGCGAGGGGAGCTCGACGCTGTCGTCGGGCCGGTTCCCGTAGGCGCCCCAATGCCGCCTGTAGGCCCCGGTCGCCGCATCGAAGACGATGACACGACGGTTTCCGTAGCCGTCCGCGACGAAGAGCTCGTTCGTCGGCTCGTGGACGAAGAGCCCGGCCGGTCCCCCCACGTTCAGGGTGTCGTTGCTGCCGGCGCCCGTCCCGGCGCGGCCGATCTGCATGAGAAAGTCCCCCTCGCCCGTGAACTTGAGGATGTGGTTGTCCGACGACGCGCTTCCGCTCAGCCAGACGTTGCCCTCGTGGTCGACGAAGATCCCGTGCTCGTTGCTGAACCACTCGTATCCCTCGCCCGGCCCGCCCCATCCGCGGACGAACTCGCCGCCGGCATCGAAGTGGAGCACGGGCGGCGCAGGAAAGCAGCACTCCGCCTCGGGGGGATCAAGTGCGGCTGCCTTCTCCCCGTCCGGGATCGTGGCGGGACGGTGGAACACCCAGATGTTGTCGTTCGAATCGACGGCAAGCCCGCCGACCTGACCGCTCACCCACCGGTTCGGAAGAACGGAAAAGAAGAGCGGGTCGGGCTCATAGCCGGGCACCTCTCCGGTGGCCGTCCAGTCCGCGGACGCGCCGGACTCCTGACCCGGTCCCCCGTCTCCGGCTCCCGCCGCGCAGCCGGTGGAGAGCGCGACGGCGGCCGCGGCGGCGAGCACACGGTGCACCGTGCAGGGCAGGATCGCTGGGGACATGGGAGAGCCTTCCGTCCGAAGGGGACCGGGAGGGGAAACAGGGCGACGGGCATCCATCGGCATCAGGGCACCGGCCTCGGGCTCGGGGTTCATGCCGACGCGCGAGGGTGTGCCGGACCCGTTCCGCACGGCACCCGCAGGTCGTGCCGGCACCATGGTGCGCGGCCTCCCGGGTGTCAATCAGCCGGACACTCGAATCGTGCGCCGACCGAGCGTTGGGCAACACGCGGAAGCAGCCGGCGTGGCGTCGGCTGCGGCCAAGATCGCCACACTCCCGGCTCGCTGCCCCGCTCTGCTCGCTCTGCCCCCTCCGCGGGGCAGCGACACCCTTCGTGCCCAAAGCCCTGACATTGTTGAGGCCCATTGACAGAGCTCACTTGGGGCCCGGCGGGTATCCGCGGTCCCCGATGAGAACTCAAGCCGGGTTGCCCGCCATCCGGACCGGTGGTCTCTTCCGGTTGCCCGCGGCCGGGGTCGGGACGCCCTGCCGCGAACCGCGAGTGGCCCGCCCGACGGGAGGATGATGCCGATGCAATACCACCCCCTCGGAGCTGGTGCCCGCCAGGTGTCGCGCGTGGGATACGGGGCGATGCACCTCTCGATCACCGGGCGCCCGGACGAGGCCACCGGGATCCGGACGGTTCACGCCGCGCTCGATCACGGCGTCACACTCATCGATACGGCCGACGTCTACTGCATCGACCACAACGACATCGGCCACAACGAGAGGCTGATCAGGAAGGCTCTCCGGCAGTGGCCGGGCGACCGCGACCGCATCACCGTCGCGACGAAGGCGGGGCTTACCCGGCCGGACGGAAGATGGGCGCGGGATGGGCGTCCCGGGCATATCCGGGCCGCCTGCGACGCCTCGCTCACGGCGCTCGGAGTGGACCGGATCGACCTCTACCAGTTCCACGCGCCGGACCCCCGCGTGCCGTTCCCCGAGAGCGTCGGCGCGTTCAGGGAGCTCAGGGACGAGGGGAAGGTCCGCTGGCTGGGACTCTCGAACGTGACGGTCTCCGAGATCGAGGAGGCGTCGGGGATCGTCGGAATCCACGCCGTCCAAAACCGCCTGAGCCCGTTCTTTCGCGAGGCAATCCACGACGGTGTGCTCGGCCACTGCGACCGGATGGGGATCGCCTTCCTGGCCTACAGCCCTGTGGGTGGAGGCCGCCTCAACCGGAGGCTTCCGCGCCACCCGGTCGTGGGACGCATCGCGGCTGCGCACAGCGTGAGCCCGCACGCCGTGGTCCTGGCCTGGGTGCTCGCCAAGTCCCCGTCTGTCATCGTCATCCCCTCGGCGCGCTCCCCGGCACACGCGGTGGATGGAGCGAGCGCGGCCGGAATCCGGCTCTCACCGGGAGAGATGCGCAAGATCGACCGGGCCGACTTTCCGACCGGCTGACCGGCATCCGCACGGCCCGCCTCAGCCGGCACGCGCCTCCCGTCTACCGTCCCGTCACGGGACCGGCCGCGTGCGTGGAACGCCCGGGGCCCAGGCGACTGCACACGCGTCGCCCAGGTGGATCCGGGGTCATGCTCTGGCGGAGACCATCTCCGCCGAAGCCGTACGGCGACCCGTCGCGGCGACTCCGCCCGAGGCCGGACCGGTCGCACCGGGTCCACGGCCGGTACACGCGCTTCGGAAACCCGCGATGGACCGCTCCGTCCTGGCCGGGACGCAGCCGTCCTCTCAGAGAGCGAGGCCGGGTGCGACCGGTCGGAGAGAGGCACCGGCGCCGCACCCCGCACGTCCTACTGGGACGCGAAGGCGCGGTTGATGAACTCCACTGCATGGACGTCGGCCGCCTGCCGCGCTCGTCGAGCCGCGGGACCCAGAGGCCCACGGCCGGGCTCAGCCGGCGGGCGCGAAGGACCCAAGCCGTCGAATCCGTTCTGGGATAGCTGGCGGGGTTGCCCGACCTATCCGGCAAATTCGTAGAGGAAAACCTCTCCAGACACGCCCTCGATATGCAGCACAACCGTGCCCGGACCGGCTCCGTAGAACTGCCGATAGCGCGTCCTGACCAGGGCGAGATCGAAGATGTGGGACTCCGTCAACCACGCCTCGCAGGCATCGCCGTTCGCCTCATGGGCGAGCACCGCCGGGAGCTGCACCGGATCCGACTCCCTGAACGACCGCGAGATCACGAGGGTGAAGGCGTGGTTCCGGCAACCGCCGGCAAACGAGACTTCGATGGCCATCCGGTCCCCGTCGAGGACAGCCGAGTTCACGACATAGGAGTCGTCTCCCCAATGGCGGCCGTCGGCGACCACGACGTTGGTGTCGCGGGCATCCGGCTCCAGGGCGAACTCGCGGCAACCCGGTGCGGCCATGAGGCCGAGCAGGAGCGCGGCCGAGGCCATGCCCCTCGCGACCGATGGCGAAGAGGGCGTCATCGATTGCTCCCGCGTTGGATCGGCCCATGCGGACCATCCGGACGGTCCGCGATACCAACACGACGCCGCTTCGGCGCGCGGAGGGCGGGCAGCCCCGGAGCGGGCCCGGCATCCCGGCGTCGGGCAATGGAGAGCCGGCGGCTCAGCCTCCCGTCAGCTGGTAGTTGATCATCCAGTTGACGGCAAACCGGTCGGTGCAGCTCCCGAAGTACGCGCCCCAGAACGTCTCCTGAAGCGGCATCGTCACCTCTCCGCCCTCCGAGAGCCTTGCGAACACGCTCTCGCAGTGCTCCCGGCTCCGGCCCTCGAGGCTGATCGAGAAGTTGTTCCCGGCCATGAGCGGAGCACCGGCGTGGGGACTCCAGTCGGCGCCCATCAGGACGCTCGACCCCATCGGCAGCGCCACATGCATGACGAGGTCCGCGGCACCTTCCGTCTCCGACATCTCCGGCGGGCCGTCGGCGTACGTCTGGAACTCGGCGAATTCGATTCCGAAGACCGACCGGTAGAACTCGAACGCTTCCTGGCAGTTGCCATCGAAGGTGAGGTGGATGTTCAGCGCCACGGGGCAGCTCCGGGAATCACGGTGGACGATTGTGCGGCATCGGCACGAAGGCCTCCCTCCCCGGCAGCCATCCATGCGCGGGATACCGTAGCCCGCCACGCGGCCGAATGCCACGGGCCTGGGAGGAGGTGCCGCGCGGGCCCGGGCGAAGCGCCCCCCCTGCTCCGGCCTCGTGGGCGGCGGGACCTCTTCCTCTGTCGGGCCGGCGACGTGCTCCCACACGGCGACCGGGCCGGCACGCGGAGGTCTACTGCGCAGACCGTGGACCATCCGCGTCCGCCCCGTTGTCGGGCCTGACGGGCCGGGCCACTTTCCGTGGCGGAAGAGCGTGACCGGAGACCGGCGCGCCTGCCCGGACCGACGGCGACAACATGCCAGAGACCCGCGGCCGGGAGGAGGGAGGGGACGGTGCCTCGACGCATCGCGATCATCGGCGGGGGGATCTCGGGACTCGGGGCCGCGTGGGCGCTCCACCGCCATCCGGACCGGTTCGAGTTCCGGCTATACGAGGCGAACGACCGCCTGGGCGGGAATGCCGTCACCGCCGAGATGCCGCAGGAGGACGGCGGACCGGTCTCCTTCGACATCTCGGTGACCGCCTGCATCCCCTCGGTCTACAACCACATCCTCCTCCTCATGGAGCGGTTCGGGATCGAACTGCTCGACACCCGCTTCAGCTACAGCGTGAGGTACCGCGGGCGCATCTACGCCCACGACTTCGATTCCGACATCCGGGCCGAACTCGCGCCCGAGATCAGGAAGTTCCAGCGGATCCTCCGGGTCCTCCACCGGATCGGCTGGCTAAGCCGCGCGAAGTCGAAGCTCCTCAACTTCCTGAACCCGTTCAACTACATCAGCATGGGCGCCCTCCTCAACCTAGCGGGCTTCTCCGGGGACTTCAGGTACAAGGTGCTCAAGCCGATGTTCGTCAACTTCCTCATGGCGACGAATGTGTTCGACATGCCGGCGGCCCTCTTTGCGAGGTATCTCGAGTTCTTCGACATCGAGTCGGCCACGCCGATGCAGACGTGGGACCAGGGAACACGACAGATCTACGCGAAGCTCACGGCCGGATTCCGGGACCGGATCTACCTGGAGCGGCCGGTGCGGCGGGTGCATCGTCGTCCGACCCATGTCGAGGTCGAGGACAGGGAGGGCATCCGGGAGACCTTCGACGAGGTGATTTTCGCGTGCAACGCGAACCAGACGCTGATGATGCTCGCCGACCCGACGCTCATCGAGCGGTCCATCCTCTCCTCGGTGCGTTACGAGAGCGAGCTCCACAACCATGCGATCGTCCACTCCGACGGCTCGGTCCTTCCGGACAACGAGGTCAGGCCCCTCGCGACCCGGAGCAACCACGTCGAGCAGTACGGCTCCCGGCCGGACAACTACGAGATCANNGCAGCCGTGGGCCGGCCGGTCCGAGAGGCCCTGCCTGGTGACCTACAACCCGATCAGCCGGATCGACGAGGGGAAGATCGTCGGACGGTGGTGGTTCCAGCACATCGTCCACGACGTCCGCCACATGGCGCTGATCGTTCCGCTCTTCCGCCTCATCCAGGGAAGGCGGCGCAGCTGGCACTGCGGCGCCCACACCCTGGTCAACAGCCAGGAAACCTGCTTCGTGAGCGGGCTCGCAGCCGCGATCCAGCTCGGCGCGGACTACCCCTTCGACGACGAGGAGGCACGGCGGTCGTTCAACCACTACGGGAGCCTGATGTACGGCTGGCGTTTCAGGAAGGCGAAGGGCTGAGCATCCGGCAGCCGGACGCGGGTCCCGCCCTCATGCAAGTGCCCGGATGCCAACCCGCGGAGCGGATCCGTTCGCCGAACGTGTCGCCCCGGAGCGCACGGGACCGGGCAGCCACTCTCCCGGCGATCCGGCGCGTCCGCAGCAGCCTGCTCGTGGCTGCCGGCCTGCTTGGCCTCGCCCTCGCCGGCAAGCTCGCCGCGCAGGACGCGCCGCCAGGTGGTCCCGGGGTGGCCGTCGGCGGACGGCTGCATCTGCGTTACGCCACCTCCCCGGCCGAGGGGGAGAGGCACGACTTCCGGGTCCTCAGGGCGCGGGCCCGGCTGGACGTGCGGCCCTCCGACCTTGTCGAGCTCCGGCTGCAGCCGGAGCTCGCGCGGGCGGGCGTGGCGCTCGAAGACGCCTACCTGCGCCTCTCCCTATCTCCCGGCTTCCATCTCTCCCTCGGCCAGTTCAAGCGCGCGTCCACCTCCTTGCGGCTGGCGAGCAGCGCCGATGTCCCAATCGTCGACCGCGACGGCGGGATCGAGGGGGCCGGGGACTGTCCGGGCGTGGGGAGCGTCTGCTCATTCAGCAGGCTCGCCGAGGAGCTCTCATTCGACGGCCGGGACACCGGTCTCCGTCTCGAGGGCGCGCTGGGCGGCGGCATCTCCTATATGGCCACCCTGACCAGCGGGGAAGGAATCGACGTACCCGACCTGAACGACGAGGCCTCGATCTCGGGGCGGCTCGAGTACGGGAGAGGCGCCATGACGGTGGGAGGATTCGCTGCGCTACACGACTACCCGAGCGCCATGCCGGAGGGTGGGGAGGCGACGGCATACGCGCACGCGTGGGGTGCGGATATCGAGGTCGGAAGCTGGCGGGAGGGGTTCCACCTCCTCGCCGGCCTGGTCCACGGCGTCAACTGGAAGGCGGGTCCGGGGACGCGCTTCACCGCCGTTCAGGGGCTTGCCACCCACTACCTCACTCTGGGTGCCGCGGGCCTCGCGGGGGTCGAGCCGATGCTCCGCGTGAGCTGGGCGGACGCGGGCCCAGGGACGGTGGACGGGCGGGGAACGCTCGTCACGCCCGGTCTCACCGTCTACATCAGCGGCCGGAACGGGCTCGTCACGAATCTGGACATCTACTCTCCCGCGGGCGCCGGGCCGACGGCATGGTCGATCAAGGTCATGACACTCCTCTACTACTGAGAGGGGGCGGACAGCCGCGGCGCGATGCGTGTGCGGACCCCGACGCACCCCGTTCACCAGGACGGGGCAGGCCCACCGCCCATGTGCTGCCCGGCGCGCCGAAGATCGAGCCCGACTCGGGGGGCGACCACCGACCAGACCACGTCAAAGACGGACGGCGGCGCTAGTTCCAGCTCGGGGTGTGGTAGTTCCCGCCGTGGAAGGCGTTGAAGAAGTGGTGGATGAGCGGATGGTCGATCGGCCGGGTCGAGTCACCGGCCTCCAGATTCTGCTGCGCCACGTACGTCTGGCGCGCGGACCCGTCGACTAGCACGTGGTACCAGGGCTGGTCCCTCGTCGGCCGGTACCCCTTCCCATGAATCTGGAACTCGTACCAGGCATCGTCGGCCCTGCAGGTCCGGTCGCACGCGGCGATCACGCCCCGGTAGCCGTAGCGCACGTGGTGCACGATCTGGCCCTCGCGGAAGAGCACATCGCGCGTCACTCGAGCCACCTGATCCTCCCGAGCGATTGAGTCCGCTCCGCGGCCGGCGCGGGGCGCCAGCCCGTCCATGAGCGAATCCTCCCGAGTGCCCCGTTTGTTCCATCCGGACCCGGGCTCCGGCCCGCGCGGCTGCGGCCGCAGGCGACCCGAGCAGCACCTCCGGTTGACACCGACCCGGGGACACGGGAACCGTGGAGTACGGCCCCGACCGGTCCGGATGGGGGCGGTGGCGTCCGGTCCGCCCCGCACCACCCACCCGACAGCCGGGCAGACGACGAAGACCGGCCAGGAGGACCCCATGCTCCGAGCCCCGCGCACTCCGATCGCCGTGGCCGCCCTCGCGGCCCTCCCGCTACTCCCGCTGCCAGCCGCTCTCCAGGCCCAGACGGACTACGAGACGACCAGTATCGCCGAGGGCGTCTACCAGTTCCGGTGGGTGGGCCACAACGGGTTCTTCATCGTGACCCCCGGGGGTGTCGTCGCCGTGGACCCGATCTCCGCCGAGGCTGCGACCCGTTATGCCAGCGAGATCCAGCGTGGGGCTCCCGGTGTTCCTCTCGAGGCCATCATCTACAGCCACCAGGACGCCGACCACGCCACCGGCGCTCCGGTGCTCATGCGTGAGATGGGCCAGGAAGTGGAGATCCTGGCGCACCGCAATGCCTTGGCTCCCCTCCGGGCCGCGGCCGACCCGGATCTCCCGGCGCCGACCACGACGTACCAGGAGTTCATGTCGATCGCGCCTGGGGGACGCCAGATCGAGCTTCACTACGTCGGCGCGAACCACACCGACAACTCCACCGTCGTATACGTGCCCGACGTTGCTGTCGCCTTCGCCGTTGACTTCGTGGCGCACGACCGCGCCGGGTTCCAGGAACTCGCGGGCGCGGTCTTCCCCGATTTCTTCGAGTCGATCCCGGCGCTCCTCGAGATCCCGTTCGAGACGATCGTCTTCGGCCACGGACCGCCGGGCGACCGGGGGTCGATCCACCGCCAGATCAGCTACTACGACGGGATCCGTTCCGCCGTCCGGGAGGCCTTGGCGGCGGGATGGTCGGAAGACCGGGCGGCGGCCGAGATCCGCTTGCCCGAGTTCAGCGGCTGGGGCCAGTACGACGCCTGGTTCCCGATGAACGTCCGGGGAATCTACCGCTGGATGGCCGGGCAGTAGGCCCCTGGGGCGTTGGCTCCTGCGCGGATCGGGCGCCGGCGCGGGATGTCCGGCGCGGAGGACAGGTGCGGGCGGCGGGCGAAGTCCGCAAGCCTACTGACATCGACGAAGGAGACCGGTTGCCGAAGGACGGCGTGAGAGCTAATGCATCCTCTGGCGTGCGCTCCAGCCCGGCGGGACCAACGCGTACGTCAGTACCGGAATTCACGCCGACGGTACCGGCCAGTCCCCCGGCGGCGTGAGGGAGCGGCATCCCCGCAGCCGGCCGTTCCCCCCCGGCGGATCCCCCGCGCGGGGGTCGCACGGACGCGAACCCTGAACCCCTGCGAGCCATGACCCGGTCGTCACGCATCCTGCTCCTCGCCACCTTCCTCCTCTCGGTTTCCGCCGAGGTCCACGCGCAGTCCACCGGCACGCTAGTCGTGGCGAATCGGCGGGGGGGCAGCGTCTCCTTCTTCGATCTCGAAGCGGGACTCGAAGTGGGACGGCTTCCCGTCGGTCCGAGGATCCCGCATGAAGCGGCCGTCTCCCCCGACGGACGGCGGGTCCTCGTCGGCGAGTACGGGGACGGAGCCGACCATGGACGTCATCTCATCGTGATCGACCTCCCCGGCGTCCGGGAGTTGGGACGCATCGACCTCGGAGCCCGGTCGAGACCGCACAGCGCGGCGTTCCTCCCGGACGGCCGGCGCGCCGTCGCGACGATGGAGGAGTCCGACCGGCTCGCCCTGGTGGACCTCGACGCGCTCGAGGTGGTGCGGACGTATCCGACGGGAGGAAGGGAGGGGCACATGGTCCGGGTCAGCTCGGACGGAGCCCGGGCATACGTGACGAACCGGGGCGCGGAAGGAACGCTCTCGGTCATCTTTCTCGATGAGCAGCGGGAGCCCGTCGTGATCCCCGCCGGCGAGGGCGCGGAAGGAGTCGCGGTCTCACCCGACGACGCCGAGGTCTGGGTCGCAAACCGGATCGCGAACACGATCTCGGTGATCGATACCCGCGCCCTCGCGGTCGCGGCCACGATCGAGGCGCCGCCGGACGCACGGCGCGTGGAGATGTCGCCGACCGGGCGGGTCCTCGTGCCGAACGCGGCCGAGGGCGGCTCGCTCGCCCAGTACGACCTCGCGACCAGGGAGCTCATGGTGAACACGAGGATACGTGTGGAGCGGGAGTCTGGAAGCGCGGGCATCCTCGCCGTCGGAGCCCTAGCGTTCATCTCCGACCGGTCCGACGACGCCATCCTCCTCTACGATCTGGAGGCGCCCGGCGTCCGCCGGATCCTCGCAACAGGTCACGATGCACCCGACGGGATCGCGTGGTCGCCGCTCCGAGTGGCTGCGTTCAACGAAACGACCCGGAGATGAACGCCCCCTCCCGCGGCCGGCGGGCGATTCGTCCGCCCACTTAGTCGGCTCAAGCCGGGAGCCCTCTTATTCGCGCCGGCGCCTCGACGAGGGAGCGGCACGGCGGTTGACACTCGTCGCTGTTCCCCGAAAAACCGTCGTTCGGGATGCGGATGATCCGGGAGTACCGTTGACAATGCTCGTCGACGGCCCCGATCCTCCCAGACGCATCCACGATGCGCCGGCCGTCCATCCCTCTGCCGCCATTGCCGGTCCACCCCGGTGCGGCGAATCCACGCCCGCCCCGCTCACAGGAGGCCGGCCTCGCGGCGCACCTCGAGCAGCCGATCCGCGTGCGCCGAGATCGGGACCCGGCCGGCGCGGCCCTGCACCCGGCCCGGGCTCGGTCGCGGGAAGTCGGCGCCTCCCGGTCCCATACCGTCGAGGGAGCGCACCCCTACGGCCCCGCCACGGCGGATGCCCGCCCGCATGGGCGGCCAGGCCGGCCCTCGCCCCGCTGGCGCCCCAAGGGAGCGTCAGGACGACGTCACGGCCGCGAGTGCTTCGATGAGGGCGCCGACGTCGTTCTCGTCGTTGTAGAGGTGGGGCGAGACCCGAACGGCGCTTCCCCGGAGCGAGACGGAGATCTTCCGCCGCCTGAGCTCGGCCTCGAGAGCCGGCAGCGCGCAGTGCTCCGGCATCCGCAGCCCGAAGAGGTGCGCTGCCCTCCCTTCATCGAGCTCGACGGGGAACCCCATCGCGGCCGCCTCGCGCACCAGGGGTTCGGAGAGCCGCCGGCAGTACGCCTCCACCCGACCGGGGTCCCACGCGAGAACGAGGCGGAGCGCCGCCGCGAGCATCGGTACGAGAATGAAGTTCGACCTCTCTCCCACATCGTAGCGTACCGCGCCCGGGCGGTACGCGGACTCGTAGTCGGTGAGATGCCGGAAGTCCTCGCTTCGCACCCGGCCGATCCAGGTCTCCTCCAGAGGAACCCCACCGTCAAAACGCGGGCCGAGGCAGGCGGCACCGATCGAGTACGGTCCGAGCAGCCACTTGTAGCCGG
Source organism: Gemmatimonadota bacterium (assembly GCA_012267505.1). Taxonomy (GTDB): domain Bacteria; phylum Gemmatimonadota; class Gemmatimonadetes; order Longimicrobiales; family Gaopeijiaceae; genus JAAXGI01. The sequence continues at coordinate 12,967 of JAAXGI010000056.1, read as the reverse complement.
CCACGATGAGCGCATCCGGGCGGACCGCGTTCAGATCGAAGGGACGGGCGCCAACCGACTGCGTGGCGTCGACGACGAGGGCCGCCCCCATCTCACGTGCCCGCGCCGACACCGCCGTCAGGTCAAAGACCGTCCCGTCGATCCAGTGCACTTCTGGCACTGTGACGACCGCCGTGTCCCGGTCGATGGCCTCGAGAAGTCGCTCGTTCCAGGCAGGGGCCCGGCGCGGACCGGGCGGCGGCGTGACCGTCCGGATCTCGGCACCCGCTGTGTCGGCCTTCCGGCACCACGCATGGACGTTGCCGGGGAACTGCTCGTGGAGGAGAACGATGTTCTGTCCCCGCCCGACCGGGAGGTTCCGCGCCGCGGTCGCCACCGCGTACGAGACCGCCGGAATGATGGCGATGCGCTCCGGATCCGGAGCGCCGACAAGGCGTGCGAAGAGCTCCCGCACGCGGTCGCTCTCCTCGAAGAAGTCGGGGGTGTGGAGGCCGGCAGGGGCGCGCTTGCGCCTGATCCCTGCGATGCCGGCCGCCTCCACGGCCTTCGGAAGCGGACTGATGTAGGCGCAGTTCAGGTAGTGGGCGTCCGCGGGAAGGCTGAAGGCGTCCCGCTGGCAAGCCAGCGCCGCGGCCCCGGCCAACGCGCCCTCTCGGTTCATGTCGTCCTCCTCGAGCGGTGCCGGTGCGCGCCGGAGCACATCGGGATCTTCGGCGAGGGCGGGGACCGACGGTCCGCACCATCCGGAGCCACGGCCGCGAACCCGCATGCATCCCGGCGAGGAAGGTGCAGGCGCTTCTGGGGCATGCGCCATGCCCCTCCTCGCCCACCGAGTCGGCAGGACGGGCGCGGTCGGATGGACCGGACAACGAGGGACGCGTCGGAAGGGCTGTCGAATTTCACGCCGGGCGGACCGGTTGCATCGCCCCAGCCCGGGACGGTGGTTGGACTAGGAGGCACCGGCTGCGCACTTCGTCGCGCGAGAGGAAAGGGTCAGGGGAACGCGCGGCTCCCCCAGGCTGCCCGGCCACGGATATCGTTTCCGGACCGGCATGCGGGGGAGTCGCGCGGAGCCTCGTGTCCGGGGGCGGCGAGCCTAGCGGGGCCGGCGTCTCCTCAGCCGCTCTCCCTCCCCAAGCTGCCCGCTGCCCATTGGATCGCGGCAAAAGCCGCCCCCCCGAAAACACCGAATGCGGCGATCTGGGCAACCATCGTCCCGTCGAAGCTCTGGCCCACCAGGGTGCCGAGCGGGAGCGCGACGAAGATGGAGACCGAGCCGATCACGGCGGCTCCTGCCCCGGCGACGTGTCCAAGCGGCTCCATCGCGAGTGCGCCGAGGTTGCCGAATAGGAGGCCGACGCAGGAGAAGACGACGACAAGGTAGACCATGAAGAGCCAGAAGGGAGGCAGCCCGCCGAAGGCAAGCGCCAGCCCCCACGCCGGAACCGAGACGAGGGCGATGACCGCCGCCGCGCCCTTCGCGAGGCGCCGCATCCCGTACCGCATCACGAGGCGCCCGTTCACGAGCAGGCTGAACCCGACGGCGACGGCCGCGACCGCGAACCAGAGCGGGAAGAGCGCCCCGGTCCGGTACCCCACCTGGAAGATCTGCTGGGCCGAGGTGATGTAGGCGAGGAACGGCGCAAAGGCGAACGCCCTCGCGAGCGTGTACCCGAGCGCGGGGCGGATGCGGAGGATCTCGAGCACGGTCCCGCTGACGGCCCGCGGGGAGAACGGCCGGCGGCGGGAAGCGGGGAGCGTCTCGGGCTGGCGAAACGCGAACCAGGCGGATCCCGCCGCCGCGATCGCGACGAAGGTGGCGAAGATCGCCCGCCAGCCTCCAAGCCACTCGATCCCCTGCCCGAGGGCGGGGGCGAATGTCGGGACGAGGATGAACACCGCCATCACGAACGACATGAGTCTGGCCATCTCCCGGCCGCGGTACTGGTCGCGCACCACAGCAATCGTCACGATGCGCGGTCCCGAGACCCCGATTCCCTGGAGGATCCGGCCCGCGATCATCACGCCGAAGGTGGACGCGAAGATGCTGACGAGGCATCCGGCGATGAAGAGAGCGAGGCCGGCTTGCATCGCGGACTTCCGTCCAATCCGGTCGGAGAGAGGGCCGATCGCGATCTGGCCGAGCCCGAGCCCGAGGAAGATGGCGCCGACGACGAACTGGAGATCGTTCGAACGGGAAACCTGGAAGTCACGGCCGATCGCCGGAAGGGCGGGAAGCATCGCGTCGATCGAGAGCGCGCTGAGCGACATCAGGAGGGCGGCGAGGGGAACGAACTCGCGCGGATGAAGGAGTCCCCCGGACGCCTGCCGGCTCATGGCTCCCTCCGGTGGGTCTTCACGGGTGGCTGTTCCCTCCGCACGATGATCCTGCCCTCCTCGCAGACACCCGTCCGGGAATCCCGGGGGACGCCGCATCCGCAGCGATGGCGGCGATTACCCGATGTCTTACCAGTGAACCCGCCCCCTGCCAGCCGGGTGCGCGCTCTACCAGAATGCGCGCCTCCGGTTCCCCAGGGCGGCCCCGTTACGGAAGCCCGACCCGCTTGCGCGCGAACTCGCAACCATCCGCCCACCGACCCGGGTGTGCGAGCCACTCCGTTTCAGCTTCGACGCACCGGTGTTCGAAGGACCACTGGCCCGGGATCGCGCCGGAGTCATGCCACCAATTCTGGCCGACCGGATCCCGACCCGATGGATCAACGCGCGCTCCAGATGTCTGCGCGCCCTGCATGATCGCGGATGCGCCGCATGCCAGGACCGAGGCGAACACTACCCCGAGAACGGGTTCCTCGGCGCCACCCGCACAAACCACGACCGTCGACATGAGCACCACCCCATGCAGAGCCAAGGCGCCGAGCTGTGCGCCGAGCGCAAGCGCGGGGAGAGCGGGGAACCCGATCGTCGACTTCATAGCGAAGATCGTCGTTGGAACTCAACTGCGAACGCTTCACCTGATTCCCTCTTTGTGGGTCCGGATAACTTGCGTCGTGGCACGTTGAGACGGTATCGTGCCGCGTGCCGTATCCACGCGGCGGGCAGGCGTAGTCTCGCACAACCCGGCGAGCAGACCAACACACCCGGAGAACTCTGAAGTGGCGACCTACACAGTGATTCGGATAAAGGTCCACGACCCCGAAGCCTTTTCGGCATTCGTGGAGAAAGCGGCACCCCTGCTGCCAAGATGCGGCGGCGAATTCGTGGTTCGGGCCGACGAGTGCGTGACCCTCGAGGGCGAGCAGCCCGATGTGGTCGCAATCCAGCGCTTTCCCGACATGGCTGCCGCACAGGCGTACTACGATCATCCGGAGTATCAGGAGGCGTTGAGTCTTGTCAGGGACTCCTGGACCCGGCAGATGGTGATTGTCGAGGGTGTGTAGCAGCTGATTCGATGCGCCGCGCAAACGCGGCCGCGCTAATGGACATCCGAGGCCTGGCCATCGACGACCTGAAGCACGGGGCCTTCAACGTCCATTGGTCGTGCACGACTTCCCTGAATCCGTTTCAGCAGGAACGGTAACTGGTCTACCACTGGCGCCGGATCTACCGGGGACACGAATCGGAAGTGGAGCATCCCAGAGACTACCACCACCACACGCCAGCCGGAAGTTGATCCGCCCCGAAGCCCGTTGCCGTACCAATTCCATCGAAATAGCGAAGTCAATTGCGTCTCGAAGCAGCTACAGGCCATGCCGATATGGCGTTGAAGGAAGCGCATCAGAGGGGGGCACGCTGACGTTGTTATTGGTTCGTATCCAAGTGAAAAAATCCGTGGTTATCGGTGCGCACTAGCCAGCGTCGTTTCCAAAATAGAGATGGAATCAGCATCAACCAGTTCGTGAATACCGCGATTGCCGAAAAGGTCTCCGCTATGCGCACCGCCGAGTTCTTCGCGGAACGTCGAGCCGAAGCCGATATCGAGTTGGCTCGCCGCCTGCTTCGCCGCCCGGGAGGCCAGCCCCGGATGACGACGACCGCCTGCCGTGACCTACGCCGGACAGCAAGCTCGGGCTGAAGCCGCGCGTCCGCGCGCAGAGATCATCCGCTACGACCATCTCCACTATGTGTAGCGCCGGACGGAGATGTCCGATGGCACCTAAGGCAGACTGTATCGGGAGCTTCAGGCCATCGAGGAGGCGGGTCCGCACCTCCTGACGTCCGAGGAGATGCGCCGCTTCGACGAGCGCATTCGCAAGGGGGGCGAGGGCCCGGTCGAGTACCAGGCGGAGCCCAAGCTGCACGGGTCTTCGCTCAAGCTGGTCCGCTGGAGGGAGTGCCGGAGCGCGCGTTCGCCCGCGGTTGGCAATGTGACCGGGTCCAGCATCTTCAACCTGACCGCGGTCTTGGGCCCCGCCGTCGTCATCGAACCCCTCTCCATCGCCTCGGGTGTACCTGGGCGCGAGTGCCCCGCGATGCTCATCCTGTCGGCGCCGGTTTGGCCCATGGCTTGGTTTGCGCTCCAGGCGCGGCGCTGGCAAGGCTTCTTTCTTCTCGTGCCCTACGCCGTATGCTGGCTATGGCCGGGAGGGACTACATGAGCAAATCCGACGTCGACGCCGCCATCGAGCGGTGGGAGGAAGCCGGGCTGATCTCCGGCGAACTGGCGGGACGCCTCCGGGAGGAGCAGACGCAGAGCCAGCGACGCGGGCGCCGCCGGTTCCTGCAATATGCCGTCTCGGGAACGGCCGGCATCCTTCTGGTGATCGCCGCAGTCACCTTCCTGGTCTGGTCGTGGCCAGACCTCGGACCCGGGGCGCGCACAGGCGTCATTGCCGCGACCGGGATCACGATCGTGCTGCTGGGGATGCGGCTCGAGGCCGCGCGGCGCTATCTGCCGGTGACCTACGCGCTCCAGACGAGCGGCCTGGTCCTGCTCCTCGCCGCGTACCTGCACTCCATAGAGGCCTGGGACAACATGACGGCGGGGGGCGTCATCGTCGGCCTTCTCGCCCTGGCAACTCCCGTCGCGACCATCCCGGTATTCGTGCGCCGCAACCCGGTCATGCCGGCCATTGGCACGGCTCTCGGCTACGGTTTTCTGGCGGTGTTTCTCTTTCGGGCCTTCGATCTCGACGCCGACATCATCATCTGGATCCTCGACGGTGCGCTGGTTGCTGCGCTTGTGGCCCTTGCCGTGCTGCTGCGTGCGGGACACGCAGAGTCCGTCTCGCGCCGAACCCTCTACGCGTTCACCGTCAGTCTGTACGCGGGCTATCCGATGGCCGGCATGACCACGGCCGGCCCGCTCGAACTCGGCGACGAGGTGTTTCTGGCCCTAGACGCCTGGCTGGTGCTGGTGACAGTACTGGCGCTCTGGGGCATCCATCGGGCCCCGGCGGTGCTGCGGAGCGCCCGCTACAGCCTTCACATCGCGGCGTCGGTCCTGATCGCCATCCCGCTCGGGTTCGGGACCACGCTCGAGGTGTACGATCTTCCGCCGCTGGGAGCCGCGGCTGTCCTGGCCGGAGTCGGGGCCGCTGGGCTCTGGTACGGGCTGCGCCTGGATGCGCGGCCGCTTGTGCTCTGCTCGTGCGCGACCGTGGTCAGCGCCGCATGGTACCTGGCCGTGGATGCGGGAGACCGGCTGGGTACGGTTCTCGCACTGGCGTTTACCGCAGCGCTGTTCTTCTGGGTGGCCACGCGGTTGGGCCGTGGGGAGGAGACACGACGTGGCCGGGATCAGGGTGATCAGGAACAGCAGACTGGATAGGTCACGAAAGCATGCTCGAGGTGATCACGAACGTACGGAAGGGAAGTTGGCCTACATGCTGGGGATGGATCTGAGCGGCAGGCGTGGGTTCATCGCCGGGGTCGCGGACGCCAGGTCCTAGGTTGGGCCATCGCCCGGGTGCGGGGACCCGCGTTCCGCACCCCGGGACCCGTCAGCGGAAGGCCCGGCGCAGAATGAACTCGTAGACCCCATCGCCGAGCCACTTCCGGATGAAGAGCGCAGGCCGCGCCATCGCTCCCCGGACGTACCTCCGGCGGGGTCTGGCCGCGGTTGCCGCCTCGACGAACACCTCGGCGAGGACGGCAGCGTCCGTGCCGAGGTCCCCGGCCCTCGGATCCTCGATCATCCGGAGAAATGTCTCGACCTGCGCCCAGTACGCGGTGCCATCAGCGTACGTTCTCAGCCGCGCTCCGGCCACCTCGCTGAACTCTGTCGTGATCAGGCCCGGTTCGATGACAACGACCCGGATGTTGAACGGCGCGGTCTCGAAGCGGAGGCAGTCGGACCAGGCCTCGAGTGCGTGCTTCGTGGCGTGGTACCACGCTCCGAGCGGTGTGAAGACCTTCCCTCCTATCGACGAGGTGTTGATGATCCGGCCCGAGCCCTGCGTCCGCATGTGGGGAAGGACGAGCTGGGTGAGGTGGGCGAGGCCGAAGAGGTTCACCTCGAATTGGTAGCGCGCATCGTCGAGCGGGATCTCCTCGACCGGCCCGAAGAGGCCGAATCCTGCGTTGTTGATCAGGACGTCGATGCGTCCCTCGGTCCTTATGATCCGGTCCACGGCCCGCTCGTTCTCCTCAACGCGGGTGACATCCATCGGGAGCGGCGTGATCCCGCTCTCGGCAAGGTCCTGCATGCGCTCGATCCGGCGGGCACCGGCGTACACCCTGTGGCCCTTCCGGGCCAACTGGATCGCGGCTTCCCGGCCGATACCGGAGGATGCCCCAGTAACCAACATGACCTTCGACATCGCGCTTCTCCTTCGCTTCGGGGGCCGTGGGGGTTCCGGCAGGGCCGTGACACGGAGTCTCGGAGCCGGCGGCACGTCCGGCCGGTGGCGGCGCCCCTACCCCTCCGGGCGCACGGCCAGCGTGTGCAGCTGTACCGGGACGAGAACAGCGCTGTCCGGAGGCGAGGATGGGCGTGGCGGTTCCGCGACGGCTAGCTGCGGTACCCGGCGGCGTCCAGCTCGATCTGTCGGCAAGCGGGCGCGGTAAGCGGCAGACCCTCCTCCTCTCACGCAGGACGGGGGACCTGGGGCCGGTGCTCCCCCAGGACAGGACCGATGCCCGACTCGAAGTCCTCGGACACCGTGAGACCTGCATCCAGACCGGCTAGACGGCGGCTACATCGGGAAGCCGAGTCTTCGCCGCCAGCCACTCGGAGGCGATCGCGAACGAGGCGACTGGCCGGGACACGTCGATCCTTCTTCTGGCCCAGCCTCACCGGGTCGATGCGGTGCCCGTCAGGGCGGATGGCGCATCCGGGTTTACAGATCGCCGTCTCGCACCCAGTGGTGGGATCCCCTTGGCCGGTCGACTGGTCCAGGCTTCGCGGGAGTAGCTGCGGCCTGGTTTCCCATCGACGAAACGCGGCGGGAGTTCGGTCCATCCCTCCTCGAGAGCACGCTGACGCGGGGCGGCCAACGTTACCGCCACCGGTCGAGTCCAGCGCCGAGCGTTTGACGCGCACGGTGATCTGGTCGGTGCGATCAGGCCCTACAACTTCCGTCCGGTCCCAGGCATTTCTTGTCCAGTTCCGGCATGTTGCTGGAAACGATGCTCTCGTCCTTCACGGCGGCCGTGATCTGCTCGGGCGGAAGCGGGCACTCCGCGGCACTGTTGACCCGCGGAAGTTGACATGCAAGTCCATGCTTGCATATCATTTGCCATGTGGACATTTATCGCGCGATCGCTGACCGAACCAGGCGGGCCATCCTGGATGAACTCGTCGATCGGTCGGGTCAATCGCTCTTCGAACTCTGTGGGCGCCTGATCATGAAACACGGCATCAGCTCCTCGCGGCAGGCGATCTCACAACACCTGGACGTCTTGGAAGCCGCCGGGCTCATTCGCACGAGGCGCGAGGGGAGGTCGAAGCTCCACTGGTTCGTGGGCGCCCCGCTAAAGGCGATAGGCGAGCGGTGGCCGATCTCGACGGACGAGGACACGTCCAACCCAACAGAGGAAGGCATCGAGGAATGAGAATCAACCTGACCAGCGTCTCCGTGGACGATCAGGAGAAGGCACTTCGTTTCTACACGAAAACACTTGGCTTTCGGCTAAAGCACAATATCCCTCTCGGCGAGCACGCGTGGATTACCGTGGTATCCGAGGAAGCCCCGGAGGGGACGGAGTTGGTGCTCGAGCCTGCTGAACACCCCGCAGTCCGTCGATACAGGACGGCGCTTGTGGAGGACGGGATCCCCTTTACCAGCTTCGCGGTCGATGATGTCGAAGCCGAGCACGAGCGTCTCGTGGCAAAAGGCGTGCGATTCGTGCAGCCGCCGACGGACCTCGGGACCGTCATTACCGCGGTCTTCGACGATTCATGCGGCAACTTGATCCAGATCATGGAGGAGAAGGGTCAGCCGTGACGACTTAGGTAGTCGCGCCAGCGGGATGGGCCCTTGGCCCATCCCGCCATGGAGAGGCCGCCTTCGACGATCACGGAGCATGAGATCACTTCCGCCCCCCGACCGCCGCTGACCGCCGTATGTACCTGTGGGGCCAACAGTCTGTCCGCCTGAGCAGGTTCCGCCCTAGGGGCTCCCCTCGACGTACTTCCTGTATAGATCCCCGACGCGTGCCCTGTCCGGCTGGGGGCCCTTCTCGTAGCTCTTGCTCGTCGTGGTGTGCTCCCTGCTGGGGTGTTCTTCGCCTGATTCCGCTGGAATCAAGCTCCCAGGAGCCACCACGACTCTATTCGCCCCTGACAAACCTCCAACTATTCCTCGTATACGCTCCGGAGACGGCGGCTCATGGTCGCTCGATGTGCACCGAGAACTCCCGCCATCTGATGCCGGATTCCCGCTTTCTGGGTACACTTGAAGCAGATCTCGTCGATCGGCAAGGGCGGCAGATCGTGCAGTCCCCGTTGAAGTTGGACGATTCCTTGCCGTGATCAACAGTGTTTCAGAAGTTATTCTGGCAGAATGCCGGACCGTGGGAGCCGCAACCCGGCGGTGGCAAGCGCCGCACCGGCCTCCGGAAGGTCGGCTCCACGCGGACCCGGGACCGGTCCCGGCGCTGGAGTGGAGTACCGGTCCGTGAGGGCGCCGGACCCGGACGGCGTCGGCGACATCCACCCGACCACATCCCGGCTGAAGATGTCGATCAGGACGTAGAGGTAGCAGTACGTCCACTTCTGCGGTCCGAGCAGCCGGTTGTTGTCCTGCGACCGTCTCTGGTTGGGGGCCGTCGCCACGAGCTCGGGCGTGATGTAGACGGCATGCGTGAGCTGGTCGCGGAGCTCCCGAACCGGGTGGTCCCCGGCCAAGATCCGCTACGTCGTGCGCTCTGAGCAGAGGTACTCCCCCTCGTCGAGGCGGGGGGCCACGACCGCTTTCGGAGAGCTCTGCCGCAGGGTTGAGATCCGGTAGTCCGTGGGCTCGGTTGGAGACGCCCTGGAAAACGCGCTATGCGAGAGCTTCTTGGCGACCCTAGAGATGGAGCTGATCGACCGCCCGAGCTTCGCGACGCAGGCTGAAGCGCGACGCGACGTCGCCGGCATCATCGAGGGGCTCTACCACACCCGCCGGCTCCACTCGGCTCTCGGGATCATCTCGCCGGCGGACTTCGGGACACCCCACCGTGCGGGCTGAGGCGGTCTCGCAGGAGCGGGGAGAGGGCGGAGGCTACCCCGCTCCGCCCTCTCTTAGTGTCATCGGGGTCCCACGCCGCCACACCCCAGAGGAAGCAAAAAGAGAGAGCGGAGACCGAGGACGGCAGACTCCTAGGCTACTGTGACGTTCTCTGCGGCCGGGCCCTTCTGACCTTGCACTATTTCAAACTCGACCCGAGCTCCTTCCTGGAGGGTCCTGTATCCCTCCGCCTGGATCGCGCTGTGATGGACGAAGCAGTCATTGCCTCCATCCTCCGGCGTGATGAAGCCGAATCCCTTCTGGTCGTTGAACCACTTGACGATTCCCATGGTACGCATCAGTTGCGCTCCTCAGTGTTGCGAGTCGGAGTTCCGATGACACGTACGTCCGACGATTCGCTGTTGCGCGGAATCCCCGCGCGGCTGGTGGCCACCCCGGCCAAAAAAAAAACGACCGCCTCCTCGAAGGTGGCCGTCGCCCTCCTCAACCAAGACTGTTCGCCCTGTTTCGACAGGGCATACGGATGCAAGCTTCGTGGCGAGTCCTGCACAAGTCAACCCCTCGCTCGCGACATCGGTGTGTCGGCGCATCCACGACGCGGCAGCCAACGATCGGCAGACAATTGGACGAAGATGGGAAGCCCTACGCTGCGAGCTGGCGACAGCCTCCCCGGACCTCTCGAGACCACGATGCTTCCTTCGACGAGCTCGGTGATATCCCGGGCCTGGGTGAGACCCGTGAGTCCGTCCATGTGCGGGGCATTCTCTCGGACCTTGGGTTTGGCGGGAGGGCAGACACGAAGCGGGCCCGGTACGGCAGAGCAGTCGCGACCAGGGGAACTGACAATCGGGATGGGGAAGCTTTTGCTCGCGTTTCCGGGCCCACCAACTGGCAGCGGACGCGCTGGCTCCGAGGCGTGCGGGCACCGCGGGACCGCCGTGACCGTCCGGGGTAGGATGGCCGGCCCGTGGGAATGACCTCCCGCGCTAGAACGACCCAGCGGTGATGCGGCTCCGAGGCTGGGCGTGATCGCGACCGCGAGAACTGCGGGGAGTGCCGGATGCCTGCGCCTATGACCAGCCGTTTTGAGAACGCCCTCGTGTTCGCCGCCCGACTCCACCGACAGCAGCGGAGAAAGGGCTCGAACGTCCCCTATGTCTCGCATCTCCTCGCCGTTGCGGCGCTCGTCATCGAAGAGGGCGGAGACGAGGACGAAGCGATTGCGGCGCTGCTGCACGACGCCATCGAGGACCAGGGCGGCCCGACGGCGCGGGAGAGGATCCGGTGCCGCTTTGGCGAGCGCGTGACGGCGATCGTCGAAGGCTGCACCGATTATCAGGCCGATTCGAGACCCCCGTGGGAGGAGAGGAAACGGGACTACATCGCTGGAATCGGCGAGAAGTCGGTGTCGGTCCGGCTCGTCGCCGCCGCCGACAAGCTCCACAATGCGCGCAGCATCCTCAGGGACTATCGGAATCTGGGCGAGCAAGTCTGGCAGCGGTTCGAGGGCCGCAAGGAACGGACGCTCTGGTATTACCGGGCGGTGGCGGACGCACTCGCGTCGTCGGGACGGACGCCGCTCGTGGACGAACTGGACCGCGTCGTCGGTGATATCGAGCGGCTCGTGTCCGGGGAACCCGGCACCTCCGGTCCGGACGGTTAGGTTCGGCGGGAGGGCAGACACGAAGCGGTCCCGACGCGGCGGAGCAGCCGCGGCCAGGGCAACCGACAATCGGATTGGGAAGCTGCTCCTCGGGTGTCTCGAGGCGCTGCCCTCGGAGGTCGACGGAGAGGAGATGCCGGACTGGATGATGCGCCGAGCGCGCCTCCCGTGCGGCAACAGCGGCGCATGCCCGGGACACTTGCCCGCCATCGGTAGGAAGGCTGCGGGGCCGGTATCCGTCTACGGCATGACCGAGACCTCCCGCTCCACCGATGTGCCGCGTTTCCCCAACCGCAGTGGACGTCGCTCCGGCTCGGGCGCGGCCCATCCGGGTCTCCTTCCCCTCCCCTGCCCCGTGGCCGTTGGCGGAGCAGGAACTCGCGCGGGGCCGGCAGCGCGTGAGCACCCGCCGCGGGGCTCCCCAGGGCGGGCCAACGCGTCGGTGAGAGACCGGGCCACGTCTCTACGGGCCTACGACATCGCCTCTCTGGTCGTTGACTCTTGATCACCTCGCCAAGTGTACCGGCTATCCGCTGCTCCCCCGGGCTCAAGTCGCCCTATCGGACATCGGATCGATCGGCACACCTACGCCTCCGCAGAAGTAGATTGCACACACGCCACCTCGGCTGCCGCGGCCGGAGGCTGCCTGGCGCCGCCCGCTCCTGGTGTCCCTGCGCCCCCACCACACGACACCACGCCCTGGAGGGAGGAAGGCAAGAGAGGAAACGGAGATCAAGGACCCAAGGCGTAGACCATCCGTTGAAAGGGAGCAGGTGCAGTTCACCGAGACGTCGACTGGCCTTCCGGTCCACCGGTTGTCCGGATCCGTCCGCGAGATGCTGGAACTACTCGGGGTTGTTCAGGATCGCCGGGCTCGACACCGTCGTCGGCCAGCTCTACGGCCGTCACCCTCGATGAACCGCCCGCGCGCTTCGGCAGAGACGGTCCCTCGGATGGACGAGACCATGGTGACGACATCGCCAACTCCTTGGCGTGTGCTCACCGCGACCGCCGGGTTAACACCGGTCATCCGGTTGTCCGCACTGGTCGTGGCCTTGGCCGTGGTCAAGGGGTGCGGTGACGGCGACGGTCCGGCCGCACCTCCGACGCCAGAGCCCGCCCGTCCGACGACCGTCACGGTCAGCCCGGCCACGGTCGAACTGACGGCATTGGGCGCAACCGTTCAGCTGACGGCCGAGGTGCGTGACCACGACGCGCGGTTGATGACTGGCGCGGCGGTGATGTGGAGCACCAGCGATCCGTCAGTGGCGTCGGTCAACGCGTCGGGCCTAGTGACCTCCGTGGGCGAAGGAATGGCCACAATCAGAGCCCGTGCCGGCAGCGGAGAGGGGACGGCCGAGATCAGGGTTGCCGGCCCGGAGCGGGCAGCGCTGGAGAAGCTCTACGAGGTGACGGACGGTCCAAACTGGGTCAACTCCGAGAACTGGCTGACCGACGCGCCGCTCGGAGAGTGGTTCGGGGTGAAGACCGATGCCCACGGCCGCGTCGTCGAGCTGGATCTCGCCGGCAGGTGGGACAGTGAGACGCGAACCGTCGTCATCCACGGCCTCGCCGGCCCGATCCCGCCTGAACTCGGCAGACTCACGAAGCTGACGAGTCTGGATCTCGACTACAACCTCCTTCGCGGGCCCATCCCGTCCGAACTGGCTGGCCTAGAGGACCTCACGGAACTGAGTCTTCGGAGGAACCAACTGACCGGCCCCATCCTGCC
>JAAXGI010000098.1 GCA_012267505.1 Gemmatimonadota bacterium | reverse complement strand
TATCAGGCCTTCCTGGACCGCGATCCCTCCGAGCCGCTCCAGCAGCCGCGCGATCCGGACCATCCGCTCGGGGTCCATCCCGGCACGCACTGGCTCGAGTTCGACGAGAACACGGGGCGCGTCTGGTTCACGCAGGCCTGGTCGAGGAACGTCGGCGTGCTGGACCCCGCGACCGGCGAGGTGCGCCACGTCTTCACCGGCGGGCAGGGCAACCACACGCTGTCTCCCGACGGCCTCTCGATCTGGCGGACCCACCAGGGGAGGATCCTCCGGTGGGACACGAGGACCATGATGGAGAGCGAGGACGGGATCGCGAGGCCCGCCGAGGTCTTCGAGCTCGAGCATGTCAACAACACCTACGGGAATTTCGTGAGCCCGGACGGGAACTTCTTCGGCGGATCGAGCGGGGGGTGGGTAGTCTGGCTCGACATCCGGAGCGGCGAGGTGCGTGAGATCCCCGTCGAGGTGCCCGGAAGCCGGGGGCGCGGGTCCTTCGGCCCCGACGGAAGCGTCTGGGGCGGGATGCGGAAGCTGACGAGGTACAACCCGGCCACGAACGCCGTGACGCAGTACGACCCGCCGACCCCGTATTTCCACGCTTACTCGACGAAAGTGGACAAGAACGGCGAGGTATGGTCGGGCGAACAGTCCAACGGGCGGGTCTACCGCTTCCATCCGGAGACGAACCGGTGGATCGAGTACGTGCTGCCCTCGATCTGGAGCCACGACTTCAACTCGTGGATCGACAACTCCACCGACCCCCCGACCTTCTGGTACGGAGACCAGCACGGCTACCTCGTGCGCATCCAGCCGCTTGAGTAGGGACACCGGCTTGCCGGGGGGATCGGGGGAGAGCCTGGGGAGGGGACCGAGAGATGAACGGATCGAGACTCGCGGGCGCGGTGGCCGGCCTCTCGCTCGTGGTCGGGCTCGGCGTCGCGGCGGTCGCCTGCGGGGAGGGGGCCGCCACGCGACCACCGCCCCCGTCGCTGGACGCGCAGTCTCCGCCGGCCACCGCCAGCGGGGCGGCGCGCGTGGGAACACCCGGCCAGGAGTACGACCGCAATGCGCTCCTTCTGGCGAGCCGCCGGGTGGGGGCTGCGAGCGGTTCGGGGCGGGGCGAGGAGATCTTCTACATGCGCTGCTGGATCTGCCACAGCGAGTACGTCATCGTCGCCGACCACTTTCCCGCGCCCTCGCTCCGCGATCTCTACGAGCGCTACGAGGACGAGGCGGTGCGGGCGATCATCCGGAGCGGCTCTCCCGGGATGCCGACCTACGGCGAAGATGTGCTGAGCGACGCGGACCTGGACGACCTGGTGAGCTTCCTCCGGGAGAACTGCGGCGTTCCCGAGACGGGAGGCGGCTGCTTCGATGAGCACAACCCTCCGCCCAATCCGTTCTACCAGTACGAGGTCACGGGCCTCGAGAGGCCCCGGCGGTGAAGCCACGGACCGGGCCCGTCCCGGACAAGAACCGATCCGTCCGGCCGGGGCACGCACTGAAACAGGAGGACCGATGAACAGGCCTGTCGCCGGGTGGCTTCTCCCGCCGCCGATGCTCGTCCTCGCGCCGATGCTCGCCGCCTGCGGCCAAGCACCGGACGGCAGCCGGTCTCCGGACAGCGACGCGGACCGGGAGGTCAGCCTCGCGCAGTACGAGGAGTGGAAGGAGGAGCTCTCGAACTGGGGACGCTGGGGGGAGGACGACGAGATCGGGGCGCTCAACCTGATTACGCCGGAGAAGCGGCTGGAGGCGGTGGCGCTCGTCCGGGAGGGGCTCACGCTCTCGCTCGCCGTGGACGCGAACACCGTCCCCGCCGTCGACAATGCCGACCCCTACGAGTTCGAGATGCTCGGCATCGGCGCCGACCGGATCAGCGTCGCCTACCACGGGATGGCCCACACGCACATCGATGCGATGGCCCACTGGGAGGACGATGGCACCTTCTACAACGGCTATACGCCGGATCCGGACGCCGTGCTGGAGCGGGGGCACGAGCGGAACTCGGTCCACAACCTGAAGGATGGGATCCTGACCCGCGGCGTGCTGATCGACATTCCGAGGCTCAAGGGCCTCCCCTACCTCGGACCGACCACGCCGGTCTACACCGAGGACATCGAGGCGTGGGAGGAGCGGACAGGGGTGCGGGTGTCGGCCGGCGACGCGCTCTTCATCCGGACGGGCGTCTGGGCCCGGCGTGAGGCCGAGGGACCCTGGCTTCGCGGCCGGCGCGGCGAGTCGCCTGGCCTCCATCCGTCCGTGATCCCGTGGCTCAGGGAACGCGACATCGCGATACTCGGGACCGACCGGTCGTATGTCGCGCCCTCGAACATCCCCGGGGCCGCCCACGACTTCGCGCTCCTCTACCTGGGAGTGCACATGCTCGACAACTGCGACCTGGGGGCGCTCGCCGAGGCGGCCGCCGAGCGGGGCCGGTGGGAGTTCCTCCTCATGGCCGCGCCGCTTCCGATTCCCGGGGCCACCGGCTCGCCGCTGAATCCGATCGCGGTGTTCTGAGGCCCGGGACGGGAGCCGTGCACGGGCCGCATGAACCCGCCGGGAGGGCAGCCGGACGCGGGTGGGCCGCGCCGCACCCCGGGGAGTCCGGCCGGCCTTCGCCCAAAAAGGTAATGCCCGGGATACACGCTGATGGGAGAGACCACATGCCGAAGATTCGTCGCCCTCGCCTCACGGCGGCGGTGGCCGCCGCCGGGGCTCTCGCCGCCGCGGCCCCGGAGCTCTCCGGCCAAGCCGCACCCAATCCCTACCGGCCCGTGGAGTGGGGAGAGCTTCCTGAGGGGAGGGAGTGGGGACCGCTCAACGGGATCTACGCCGATCCCGACGGGCTTCATATCTGGTTTGCGGACCGGTGCGGCCACACCCCCCTGCCGTTCAGCACGCAGGAGAGCTGTCTCTTCAAGCCCGACGTGGCGCCGATCCTGAAGCTGGATCTCGAGGGCAACCTGGTGGCGAGCTTCGGCGAGGGGCTCTTCGTCCGGCCACACGGCCTCCACGTGGATGGGGAAGGGAACGTCTGGGTGACCGACTACTCGCCGACCCAGGCCTACGGGCACACCGAGGAGGAGGCGCTGGCCGAGATGGCGAGAAGGAGGATCGGCCACCAGGTGCACAAGTTCAGCCCGGATGGGGAGCTCCTAATGAGCCTCGGCACCGGGGCCGTCCCCGGAGACGGTCCCGACCACTTCCGCCAGCCGAGCAACGTGCTCGTGACCCCCGCCGGAGAGATCCTGGTCGCCGACGGCCACGGCGACGGCGGAAACAACCGCATCGCCCGGTTCACCAGCGACGGCACCTACATCGGGGAGTGGGGGGAGACGGGGACGGCACGCGGGCAGTTCCTCGACCCCCACGACCTCGCGATGGACTCCCAAGGGCGGCTCTTCGTTGCGGACCGTGGGAACTACCGGATCCAGATCTTCGACCAGG
>JAAXGI010000147.1 GCA_012267505.1 Gemmatimonadota bacterium | reverse complement strand
TGCCCGGTGTGCGGGGGAACGGATCGGTTCCACGTCGCAGCGGGGCGGCGGGTGGCCGTTGTGGCGTCCTGCCGGAAGGGCTGCGGATTCCCCGAGATCGCGCGCACCGTCTTCGGCGACCGGACCCGACCGGCCCTGGAGCCGTGGCGCAGCGGCCGGCCGGCGTGGCAAGGCGAGCCCCGAGGATCGCGCAAGACAGCCCCGAGGGCTGCCCCCTCCCCTTCACCCTCCCGGAGCGTCCCGGATGCGCGTGCGGCGCTTGCGACCCGCTTGTGGCGGCGTTCCGTACCGGTGCCTCCGAATCCGGAGCACCCGGCCCGCCGTTGGGCGGCCCGGCGGGATCTCTGGCCAGCCTCCCAGCCCTTCCCGGATGCAGTGCGCTGGCTCCCTCCCTGGCGGGTCCGTCCGGGCGCGGTGATCGCGGCCTTCGCTCCCCTCGGGACGGGACCGGCGCCCTCCGGCGTCCAGTGCGTCCACATCGGCCCCGACGGCTCCCCGGCAACCGACCGGGACGGACTCGGGAAGCGCTCACACGGGTCCATGCGCGGCGCTGTCTGTCTGATCGGCGATCCCCTCCCCGAGGCAGGGCGGGTTCACGTCGCGGAAGGGCTGGCCGATGTCCTGGCCATCGCCGCGCGGTCCGACGGGGCGGCGCTCGCGGCGGGCGGGACATCGGGCTTTCCCGGGCTGGCGGCCCCGTTAGCGGCACTCAGCCTCCCGGTAACGGTGTGGCCCGATGGCGACCCCGAGGGGCGCGAGGCGGCCCGGAAGCTGGCGGACGCACTCCGGGCACGCGGACTCCCCGTCCACGTGGCACCCGTCCCGGACAGTGAGGACCCGGCCAGCATGGCCGGCCCCGGCAACGAATGGAGGAACACGGCATGACCGAACGGAGATTCGACCCCGACCCCCCGGACCCCGAGGGCGATGCCGAACGAGCAGCGAAGCGAAGGGACGCGCTAGAGGCGGCGAAAGACGCGGCAAGGCGCGGGGAATGGGAACACGTCCTGCGCGAGGCAGAGGGCGCGCGGACCCCCGACCCCGTGGCGGAAGCGGCGGACCTTGCCCAGCGCATCGATGAAGCCCCGGACCTCGAGGCGCTCGCCAGCCTCGCGCCCGACCCGGACCCGCTACGACCCCTCCGGAGCTTCGAGGGCAAGCCCCGGCCCCGGCGCGTACTCTGGATGGACCCGAACAAGGGCGGCGGTACGGTACTCCGGGTCGGCGACGTCGCCGCACTCGGGGGAGCGGGAGGCGTGGGAAAATCTTTCGCCAGCCTCGCGCTCGCGGTGAAGGCGTCCGGCCCCGGCAACGGCCCGGCCCATGCCATCGGCTTCGAGGTCCGGCGAGGCGGCACGGTCCTGATCAGCTTCGAGGATGACCCGGAAACCGTGGCTTGGCGCGCCGGACTGATCGCCGGCCAACCCCTCCCCGACCGGCTGCACGTCCTGCCCGACCCGGAACCCCTGATGACGGCCGACCCCGACCGGCCAGGTGAGGCACGGGAATCCCCCGCGTGGCCAGGACTGTTCACGGCGATACGCGCGCGCTCCCCCTCCCTCGTCATCGTGGACCCGGTGTCGGCCGCGCTCGCGGGCGTCAACCAGAGTGACGGCGGTACGGTGCGGCGATTCATCCGGGCACTCGGGCGCGAGGGCACGGCGGGCGGATGGGGAACCCTGATCGTGGCGCACTCGACCAAGGGCGCGCGGATCGGGAAAACCGGCCCCGGCCGGCTGGAAGCCATGCGCGAGCAAGGCGGCGCACTGGCCGGGTCCGGGCAGTGGTGGGATGCTTGCCGGGGTGTGCTCGCGATGGCCAGCAACGGCAAGGGACACGCCCTGATCCAGTGCCAGAAGAGCAATCACGGCCCCCCAGGATGGGTGATCGCGCTCGAGGCCGACACCCGGACGCGAGAGCGGACCGGCAAACCCGACCTGTTCGCCGGATGGAAGCGGCGACGACGCTACTCCCCCGAGGCGTGGGCAGCGGAGACCGGCCAGCACGCCGACCAGAACTCGGGTCAGAGGCGCAACGGCGGCGCAATGACCCCGGAGCAACTGAGGACCTTCAGTTGAATCCCTACGAGGAACTGGCAGCGGCCCAGGCCGAGCCGGAGGTCCTGAAAGCACTGGCAGCGGGCGTATGGGTCAGTCTCGAACGCGACGGCCAGGCCCCGGTCCTGACACCGGAGGCACTCGGGGAATGGCTCCCCACCTGCCCGGAGGGAGCGACCAGCAGGGCAGCGGAGCACTTGCAACGGCTGTACCCGGTCCCGGACGGATACTGGGAGCGGATGACGGAAGCCTTCGCGAATTACTGGGACCGCCCCCCGCCGGGAATCGCCCGGGAGTACAGGCGCGGTCCGGGAATGGCGGAGACGTGCCGGAAAGCAGCCTACACGTGGAAGAGCCTCCCGCCCGAAATCGACAGTCTGCCAACGTTGTGGGCCAGCTTGCCGATGCCCGAACCCGAGTGGCAGAAACTGCTCGACGCCGTGTGGAGCATCCGCTTGCCCACCAAGATGGTCCCCCTGTCAGAGATCCACGCCCGGTGGATCGATGAGGGAGAAGAACGCGGACGCCACCCCTTCACCCCCATCGTCCGGGCATGGATCAACCGACCCCGGAAGGTCCGGGCCGAGGCGCGCGCGGACCCGATCCTTCCCGCTATCAGCGTGCGCGAACACCCGGCGCGGACATCCGGGCGGCTAGCCTTCGGCGGAGTCTGGCAGGAATCCGATGGCCTGCCGGACGGACAACTTCCCCTGATCCCTGCCCCGACCGGTCCCCGCGTCCCGTTGCTGGAGGTCGCAGACTGGCGGGGCGGCCCGATCATGGCACGCGGCCGTGGAGCGCCATTGGATCTCCGGTTACTGGTCGGCGCATGCATCATGACCCCACATGGCGCGCGGGGCGCGCAGTATCGGCTCGCGGTTACGGTGCGCGAGCTCAGAGACTTCCTGTTCCCGCACGGGTGGCGGCGCGGGCGAGACTGGCCCCGAATCCGGAAGGCGCTCCGACGTGCACACGGCTTCGAGATCCCCGGTCGCTTCGAGTGGGAGGGCGGCCGGACCGTATGCGGGTGGATCCCCTTCCGCCTAGCAGGCGGCGCGGGCGAAGGCGCTGCGCTTGGCGACACGG
Source organism: Gemmatimonadota bacterium (assembly GCA_012267505.1). Taxonomy (GTDB): domain Bacteria; phylum Gemmatimonadota; class Gemmatimonadetes; order Longimicrobiales; family Gaopeijiaceae; genus JAAXGI01. The sequence continues at coordinate 1,025 of JAAXGI010000147.1, read as the reverse complement.
TGCTCATCGATGTCGAACTTCCGCCTGGAAGCGCATCCGGCCCCCCGATTGACCGGGGCGAGCTCGCACGGCTCGGCGTGGAATCAGCTCCGAGGTTCCGTGCCTACATCGCCGCGCAATCCGTGGCTTGGCTCCCCGGCAAGACCCGCGTTCCTCACCCCGGAGGCGGCCCCCCGAGACTGTGGACCGGTGACCGGAGCAAGTATCCGGTCCTGACAGCGGCGAACCGGGACCGGCTGGCGTACGGCGCGAGCGACACGGCCCGGACCTACGGACGGACCAAGGCGGACAAGGCGTGGGAGGCGCTCCCCGGCGTGGATATTCTCGACCGGGAACGGCTCACCCCCGAAGGCGCGCGCGGGTGGCTGATTGTTCCTGAGGACGCAGCGGACGCGATCCGGAAGAGGGAAGCGAGGGACCTACCTAACGTTCGGAAGGGACCTACCTAACGTTCGGAAGGGACCTACCTAACGTTCGGAAGGAACCTACCTAAAGCCTAGTAAACAAGCCAAAAATTGTTGCCCCGACCCCGACTCCGATAGAGGGAGGGGGGGGGGGAGGCACTCGGGGTTCGCCTGACGGCTCCCCCGGTGCTCCCCCTGAACAGCAAACAGCCCCTCCCTGAGAGTGCTGCGGGAGCTGCTGCCGAGGTTCACCGGGCCGGGAAATCCGCCCCGTGGGGTGCAGCGTTTGCCTGCGCCTGGGTGGCCATGGGGCCGCCCTCGATGCCTCTGTGGCGCCGAAACCACCTGATCCGGGCCGATCAAGTCTCACGGGGCCCTCGAGATCGCCCCTATATGCCACGTTGTGGACCCCGGATGGACTAGACTCCATCCAGATCCGGCCCTCTGACAGCTGAAGAGCGACTTCCTCGAGTCCGCCTGCGGTCCACGGCTTGCGGTTTCGGGCAGCTGCTGCCATCATGGGGCCGACCCACAGCGAACATCGTATAGGAGCGAGATGTGTTTTCGTTATACGAAAACTTTCTCGCCGGGGGGCATCCCCCCCTGGCCCCCCCTCACACG
>JAAXGI010000115.1 GCA_012267505.1 Gemmatimonadota bacterium | reverse complement strand
CCCGTTGCCGCCGAACCCGAGGCAGGCCTGCGCCTCAAGCGCGGACGGAGTAACGGCTACCGGCAGGACCAGCGATGCCAGCAAGCGAAGCGCGGTTGGCGGGAGCGGTCGTCGAGTCAGGTCGTTCAGGTTCATGCCATACTCCGATCGTGGTCTCTCGCCGGGGGCACGAGTCGCCGAAACGCAACCCGCGCCTCGCGATCCCGAGTCCGTGATACCCCCACCACAACCCGCCACGATCCTCGCACTCCGCTTCCACGACGGGCATTCGGGCAAGACGAGTACGCGGCCACAGTGCCGGCCAATCTTCTTCGGAGTGATAACTTACTCATCACTCCGGAGCGGGAAGTTCCTCGAAGTGTGGAAGCGGCTCGAAACCGGCTGGCGCATCCACCGCGTCATGTGGGATTGAAGGTCACCCCGGGGCGCCCGGAGACATCACGAACGGAAGACCCGCGGGAACGTCGTAGCGGATAACGACGGTCGATTCGGAGGTTCGAGACATGACGGGAAAGAGAGATGGAGCCCGGGGGTGCAGGGCGGCATCGACGGACGCCGTGCATGCGGGCGAACAGGAGCCGAGGCCCGAGGGAGCCGTCGTCACGCCGATCTACCAGACGGCGAACTATGAGCTGCGTGGCGAGGACTACCACGACATCGGCTACATCCGGCTAAGCACGACCCCGAACCATCGCGTGCTGGGAAAGCGCATCGCGGCGCTCGAGCGGACGGAGGCGGCCCTCGTCCTCGGCAGCGGGATGGCGGCGATCTCGGGGTCGCTGCTCACCGTGCTGTCGTCGGGGGATCACGTGCTCGTGCAGGACACGCTCTACGGTGGCACGGCCGCCTTCCTGCAACAGGACCTTCCACGCTTCCGGATCGAGCACACCGTGATCGATCCCCAGGACCGGTCGAGTTGGGCCGCACAGTTGAAGCCGACCACGCGGGCGATGTACGTGGAGACGCTCACGAATCCGCTCATGCAGGTCGCGGATCTCGAAGCGGTCGTGGCTTTCGCGCGAGAGCACGGACTCGTGACGCTGATTGACAACACGTTCGCGAGCCCGATCAACTTCAGGCCGGCGGAAATCGGCTTCGATCTCGTGCTCGAGAGCTGCACGAAGTACATGAACGGGCACAGCGACATCGTCGCTGGAAGCGTGGCGGGACCCGCCGATCTCGTGCGCCGCGTGAAGGTGCTGCACGACCACTTGGGCGGCACCCTCGATCCGCACGCGGCTTTCCTGCTCGAGCGTGGGCTGAAGACGCTCAGCGTGCGGGTCCGGGAGCAGAACCAGTCGGCCGGGCGCCTCGCCGCGCTCCTCGAAGCGCACCCGGCGGTGTCGGTGGTGCACTATCCGGGACTGGCGAGCCACGCCCAGCACGAGCGGGCCGCGCGCCTCTTCGACGGTTTCGGCGGAATGATGTCGTTCGAACTCGAGGGCGGGGTCGACGCGGCCGAGGCCTTCATGTCCGCTCTTGCGATCCCGATGGTCGCAGCGAGCCTCGGCGGCCCGGAGTCGCTCGTCGTGCGGCCCGCCGCCGCCATCCACGCGGGCCTCTCCCCCGAGGAGAGAGCCAGGGCCGGGATCAGGGATGACCTCATCCGCTTTTCGACCGGACTGGAGAGTTCGGAGGATCTGGCCGCCGACTTCGCGGGGGCGCTGGCGAGCCTGCCCAGGTCGGTCGCGAGCGCGACCGCATGAACGCCCCCGGCCTCCAGGAGATCGAGGCGGCGCGCGAGCGGGTCTACGCGGCGGCTCTCCGCACTCCGCTGGTGCGGCTCGGAGTCGACGAGGGGCCCGAGATCCGGCTCAAGCTGGAGAACCTGCAGCCGAGATGATCATGAAGAGATCCGCAATGGCCTCGCAGCGGCCGTCCGCCTCGAATTGCAAGAGAATCCGCATGGTGAGCCTGCCGGAGTTGCGGATCCCACTGCTATGCGCCGTCGGTCTCGCGTGGCTACCCGCTTGCCAGTCGACAGTGGATCCGCGGGCCGATCTGGTGATCCACGGCGCCCGCGTCTGGGACGGAACCGGCGCGCCCATGGGCGCCCCCGCGGTCGTCCAGGTCGGTGGAGGCCGGATCATCTCGGTGGAACCGCTGGAGGACGTCGACATTGCATCGGCCGAATCGGCCGGCGTCGCCGTGGTGGACGCGAGCGGATCGTACATCATCCCCGGTCTGATCAACGCGCACGGTCATGTAGCCGGGACCTGGAGCGTGGCGCGGAGCGGCACCTATGACGAGTTCGCGGCGATGGAGTTGGCGCGCTACGCCCGTTTCGGCGTGACGAGCGTCAACAGCCTGGGAGGGGACCGGGAAGGCTCGTTCGCCCTTCGGGATGCGAGTTGGGGCGAGCAGGGTCCGGCGCGCGCGCGGCTCCTCGTTGCGGGACCGGTCGTCACGGGCGCGAACCCGGAAGAGCTGACCCTGGCGGTCGACGCGGTCGCGCGCGCGGGTCCGGACTGGATCAAGATCCGGGTCGACGACAACCTCGGCACGACCACGAAGATGAGTCCCGCGTCATATGGGGCGGTAATCGACCGGGCCCGCGCTCACGGCCTCCGCGTGGCCTCGCACCTCTTCTACCACGAGGACGCGAAGGGCCTCCTCCGCGCCGGCACCGGGCTTGTCGCCCACAGTATCCGGGACGAATCGGTGGACGACGAGACGATCGGGCTCTTCCTCGAGACCGGAGTCTGCTACGTGCCGACGCTGACGCGCGAAGTGTCCACCTTCGCCTACGGAGAGCACCCCGATTTCCTTGACGATCCGTTCCTGATGTCCGATGTGGACTCGGTGCAGGTGCAGGTCGTCAGCGACCCGGCGCGGCAGGCCCTGGTGCGGGCATCGGGGGCCGCCGAGGCCTATGGGCGGGCCCTCGAGATCGCGCAGGACAATCTCGCGCGGCTCGTCGAGGCGGGCGTCCCGGTTGCATTCGGCACCGATTCCGGCCCGATGGGCCGCTTCCAGGGCTATTTCGAGCACATGGAGACCGAGCTGATGGCAGAGGCGGGGCTGTCGGCGGAGCAGGTCCTGCGGTCGGCAACGGCGGTGGCCGCGGAATGCCTGGGCCGGGATGACATCGGGACGCTCGAGGAGGGACGCCGTGCGGATTTCATCGTACTGCGGGCAAATCCGCTGGCGGATCTCGCGAATCTCCGCGAGATCGATGGGGTGTGGATCGGAGGTGTGAGGGTCGAGAGGTCGAGGAAGTAGTGTTGGAGACGGACCACCACGACCCCCGCGAGACAGCGGCGAGGCCGGGCGCGGTGCTTCAACTCTACGAACTCGATCTCCGCTTCGGCGGCGTCACCCTCTCGGCACTCCCCTCAAGTCATTTCCCAGTTCATTGACGCGCTGGCCGCCGGTCTGAAGTCGATCAAGGAGAGCGGCCAGTGAGAGTCCTGCTTTTCGCCCTCCTGGAGATCGTGTTCTCCCCCCTCCAGCTCATTGGATCGCTGGTCTACGCCTTCCGGGTCCGTTTCGTGAACATGCCCCGCGGCATCTCGGGTACGGCCTACGAGCCCTACATGGCACGGCTGTTATTCCACCACACCACGAGCCGCAACGACGAGGCAGCCGAGAGAATCGCGCCTCACCTCCCCGCGCTGTCACCCCTTGTCCTGCTGATGATTGAGACCCTGGTTCTGGCGGCGAGATGGAGCGACTTTAGGGGTTCGTTCCTCGCGTACCCAGGCCCACGGCCGTCGACCCTGATGACCTTCATCAGCCATCGCACGCACTTCTTCGACAGTGCCATCGCCGCTGCTGCCGCCACGGACAGTCTGATCCGGCAGTTCGTCGTGCTCGGCGCGGGCTGGGACACGCGCTCGTACGGACCGTTGCCAGGCGGAGCGGACCTGCGCGCGTTGGCCGGGCGGGACAGCGGCGAGACATTGAGATTCTTCGAGGTCGACGAGTCGCCTACGCAAGAGGCCAAGGTTGAGGCCCTGCGAGCCGGCGGCATCGACTGCGACCACGTCGTCTTCGCGCCGACCAACTTCAACCAGCAGTCCTGGCTGGAGTCGCTGACGGAACACGGGTTTGACCCGGACTCGCCGACCTTCATCCTCTGGGAAGGCGTGACGATGTATCTCGACGACGCGGCGATCGACAAGACGCTGAGTGAAGTAGCGGGACTCGCGCCCGGATCGCGCATCGCTTTCGACTTCTTCAGCCGAGAGTTCGTGTTTGGCCGGAGGCCCTTCGTGGTGCTGGGGAGCTATGCGAAGTACGCGATGAAGTCGTTCTACGGCGAGAGCTGGCACTTCGGCATCTCGACCGCCGCCCCCGCGCATGAGCGAGCACGGGAGTTCATCGAAGCCCGTGGGCTGAAGCTCCAGAGCTTCGAGGCGTTCGGACGCGAAGCCGAGCGTGGGACCCCTATCGGCGGATTGATCGTTGCCGGCGTGCCCGCGAATCGCTAGCCGGTCTGTAAGGGACAGGTGGGGCTTCAGTCCGTAGGAGAGCTTGACCCGCCGAGTCCGGCCGGCCGCAATCGAGTCGGCCTCTAGGAATACATGGAATAGATGAGCAGGTCATCCCGCCTTTCCCACCCGGTAGGCTCCCAGAACAGCTTCCCATACGGGCTGGCGTGGAAGACAAAGGCGTGGCATTTCGGAATCCCAGCCTCCCGAAGCGCCTCCAAGCAGCTTCCCAACAACTGAATTCCGAGTCGGCGGCGACGATGCGACTCCGCGACTGCGAGGTGATGGATGTATCCGCGACGCCCATCGTGTCCGCAAAGACAGGCTCCCACGAGCCGGCTTTCCTGGAGGGCGACATAGCTGCATCCGCGATTCCGGCCCAGAAACGCCTTGAGGTGCTGAGGCTCGTCCGCAGAGCTCAGGCCGATGTGCTCGGTGGCCCTCCACAAATCTAGAGCTCGATCAATGTGAGCTTCTTCAAAGGGCCGGATGGTTGGCACGCGGGTCCTCCTGACCCTGGCTCTCAACCCACCGAGCCGAGCATCCGCTGCAGGGCACGGAAGAAGATCAGTCCCTCGCGCAGCCGAGCGGGGACGGATGGCGGCCGGTCGTCAGCGCTGTGTGCGAACAGGCCGGTCACTGTGACGTTGGCCGCGAGGCCGTCGGACAGGCCTTGCTTGAAGCGGAGGCTCTCGGTATAAGGCACGAGCCGGTCGCCGCGTCCGTGAAAGAGATAAATGGGAACGCGCATCCGGCGGAGCTCAGGTGCGGGATCGAGCAGCGGCTCGCTCCGGCGGCACGCCCCCGCCAGATCGATCGCCATCCTCTCGCTCTCTTCTCGTCTGGTCACCGGTGACGCGGCCAACGGCGCAAACAGGTCGAAGAGCGCCTGCCGGCGTGGTGCCAGGCCGGCGCGAAGCTCACCCTTGAGCACGTCAAGGCGCGGATCCCACGCCGGCACTCGCTGCTCGCTCGCAGTCCACGCCAGGCGACGCAAGGCAGCGGCCACGTCGGCGGCATCCTCGTACCCGGGTATCTCGGTCAGGTAATTGCTCGCCAACACCCAGCGCCCGTACGGGTCCGGAGCAATGCGACGGGTTACCCCCTGCCACTCATACAGTCCGGTAAGCTGGCAGCGGAGAGTTCGCTCGATGTCGCAGTAGCCGCCGAAAGAGACCACACAGGCGATCCGTTCGCTCAACTCCTCATGGTTGGCCGCAATCGCCGCTTGAGGCCCGCCGAAAGAAAAGCCGATCAGCCCGAACTTGCCGGCGCGGACGTCGGGACGGGCATCGAGCGCGTGCACGGCCGCTCGGACTGTCGGCACTGTGACGCGCGGCGCCGGCCTGAGATCGCGCCACTCCGGGACCTCGGGAACGATTACACCGGCGCCGCTCGCAGCCAGGGCGTGCGCGAAGCGCACGAGCTGCGGATGGAAGCGTCCCATGCGGGTGATGCCCCCCAACACGATCCAGCCGGGCAGCGCCCCGCGGTAGGACGTGGGCGAAGTGAAGGTCGCGGGAAGGCTCGTCCCACCGCGTTCGATCTTGATTTCGTGGAGTGACACCGCCGAGCCGTTCTTCCAGCCCCGGGCATAGCGCACAGTCCGCACCACGCTGCGTAGCATCCTAGAAATTACGCATGTCCAAGGAGATGGGAGAACCCTGGCCGCTGTCGCTGCCGCAAAGGAGGTTGGGTCGAGGTGTGAACCGCGCCGGGTTCATCGGGCGGTTCCGAGCAGCTTGGCCTGCACGGCCACGTCCACGGCATTGACGTAACGTCAGTTCCCCTCTCGTGGATGCCACGCGACAGTCAGACTGACGCCGGCCGCGATACTTCCGGTTCACCTGGCGAGGGCAAGCCTTTGCTGATCGCATCGCCTGGATCCGGACAAGAGGGGTTGGACGAGAGTCATTGCCCCCGGGGCGGAGCCACCTCACCTGACTCGACGCCGCCACGACGGCATCCAGCCGGCCGCCGCCGCCGGCTCGCTCCGAGGCTGCTCGCGCCTAGAAGTGTATTCCCAACGTCAAGCGGCCGGCGTACTCCCAGAGATCGGAATCGAACGCGATGCCCGCGGCTCCCCGCACACCGATCGAGACGAATCCTCTCCGGTAGGCGGCGTCGATGTCCGCTATGGCCACGTGCGGCGGGGACGACGAGCTGAGACGTTCGCCCGAGACCCACGTGACGGTCTCGGCATCGCGGAACGTCCGTGCGACATCCGCCGAAGCACGAAGCGCGAACGCGCCCCTCCCGAGAATCTGCACGGTCTCGACCATGAGCCCGAAACCGCCGGTCCGACGATGAAGATCGGGAAACGACACCCGAGAATTCACCGCGTCGGTGAAGCTGTCTATCGATAGGCCCACCCCAACCACCCAAACCCGAGGGGTCAGGGTCGTGCTCCCTCCCAGCCGGAAACTGCGGCCCAGCTCGGCGCTGACGGAGTAGCTCGTCGCGGCCACGCCCGACTTCAGGGGGCCGCGCATCTCGGACAGCAGGTCGACGGCATGTGCGGTCCCGGTGCCGCAGAAGACCGCGTACGCGCTGCCACCCGTCAGGGAGAGGCCGACGGATCCGCCCGTCGCCGTCGCATCGATGTCGCCGCCCCCTGTCGGTGCCGATACCTCCGCGGAGCCCGACGCGTAGCGGGCCGAGACCCAGCCGGTCCCGCTCTCCCCGAGGGGAATGTTCAGCCCGCCCTCGACTGTCCGGCGGCTGAAGTCGTATTCGGCGCCCACGTTCGCGCGGCCGGTCTCGTACGACCCCCGCCCGCCCGATATCCTCGCCCAGGCGGGCGAGCCGGGCGAGCGATGCGTCCCGTCCAGAAGCCCCTGCGCGTCGAGCCTCAGCAGGAAGCCGGGCAGGGCCTCGTAGACGGCGGCGCGCGGGGCGTACGCTTCCATGATCACGGGCGGCTTGGATGCCGGGGAAGCCGGCGCGCCGCCCGTCCCGGCGGCGTCGAGCAGCGCCTCCCCGCTCGTCGACCGCAGCCCCGTCTCCGGCCCCGCGCTGCCCCGCGCCCCCGCCAGCACGCGCGTCCCCACCGCCGCCAGCGCGCGCTTCAAAACCCGCCGCACCGCCGCCGCCACGCCGCCCACCGGACGGAACGACAACAGAGCACCGAAGCCCCCCGTCATCTGCCGCGCCGCCACGGCGTGCCCCGGGTGACCGGGCAGGCCCGGATACAGCACTTGCACCACGCGCGGATGCCCGGCCAGGTGCTCCGCCAGCCGCTGGGCGTTCTNCGCCGACGCCGGTACGCGCAAAAAC
>JAAXGI010000063.1 GCA_012267505.1 Gemmatimonadota bacterium | reverse complement strand
GCGAACGATGTACTGTTGGTCGTGCGGCGAGGAGATACCCGAGGAAGAGGGAGCGACGCCCTGCCGGTCGTGCGGCACACCCTCCGTGAGTGCCCTCTACCTCGCGGACGGGCCCGTGCCCCGACCGGCCCCTGCGGAAGCACCCCTGGACCGCCCGCCCGCGCCCCCCTCCCGCCCACCGGGTCGCGCCCACGGGGTGCGGATGTGTCCGAGTTGCGGCTATGTCGGCGACGGCATCCCCTATTTCCACCGGGCCGCTGCTGCTGCCCGGACAGTGGGACTCGGTCTCGTGACCCTCGGCTTCGGATCGTACCTGCTCTGGAGGTTGAAGCGCAGCTCCGTTGTCTGCCCCTCGTGCGGTACGCCCTGGGCACGTGCGCGGGCGATGCGGGGCCTCCCGGTGAGGAGTTCCGGTACCGTACCGGCGCTGCGGCTCCCCCTCCTCGCCCCGACGACCCGCGGACTGCCGCGGGACGGGCTTGTGCGCCGGACGGTCGGGATCGCCGTCGTCCTGCTCTCCTTCGGTTTCCTCGGGATCGGGATAATTCAGGCGGAGCTCCGGGTCGTCGTGTTCGGGGTGCTCACCGGGCTTCTCGGAGGGTGGGCGTTCGCCTCTGGGTGGCAGGCGCTCCAGCGCCGGCGCGTGTGCTTGCTCGGGTCGCTCCAGGTCGGAGCTCTGCGCGTGGCGGAAGCCCGTGAGGGCCGGCTCACCGCAACCGACCTTGCTTCCGACCTGGATCTCTCCCTTCCCGCTGCCGAGAGAGTGCTCTTCTCGATGGAGGACCGGGTCCGGGTCCGCTCGGAGTTCACCGACGAGGGGATCCTGGTCTTTGAGTTTCCGGAAATCCTTCTACGTTCCCTCTCCGAGGAGGACACCTATCCGGACAGGCAATGGATGGAAGAATGATGCGTCGGGTTGCGCGCGCCGATTCCGGAGCGGACCGCGAGGCCCGCTTCCATCGGGAGTTCCAGGACGAACGGGGGGTGACGTGGCTGGCGGGGGTGCGTGAGCGTCCCGGCCTCGACTTCAAGGGGAGATTCTACTTCGTCGCCGCCCCGAGGGACGGCTCACGTCCGGACGCGCAGGAGGTGTGGCTAGGAGACGTGCGCTGGAACAGTGAGGCAACTGCCCGCCGTACCCTGAGAACTATGTCCGGCGTCGAGCTGAGGAGACGCCTGAGGGAGGCGAGGGCCCGGGTCTCCGGCCGCCCCTAGTTTCACTGGGTGGCGCGTGCGCGCGGCGCTCGCGAAAAGGAGGCCAGCTCGATCCCGATTGCATCCTCGATCCGCTTCGCACGGGATGAGGACGGGACGCTGTTGGAGAGGATGCTGAACAGCACCGGCTCGCCGTCGGCCGTCGTGACGATCCCCGAGAGCCCCGAGACGCCCCGGATCGTGCCCGTCTTCGCCCGGAGGTTCCCGGCGGCAGGGCTCCGGGCCATCCGCCTGATGAGCCCCCCGCTTCGCCCCGCCTCGGGGAGGGACGCCCAGAGAGGCTCGGCGTACTCGGTGGACGCGACGTGGCGAAGGAGCTCGATGTAGGCCGACGGCGTCGCCCGGTTCCGGGCGGAGAGCCCTGAGCCGTCCTCGATCCTCACCTCCCCGGCGGCAATGCCGACGACTTCGGTCAGGAAGCGGCCGAGCGCCTGCTTCCCCCCGGCCAGGGACCCGTCGCCTGAGGCGACGCGCCCGATGGTAAAGAGCAGGATCTCCGCGTAGAGGTTGTGGCTGACGTGGTTCAGGACCCGGATCAGCTCATGCAGCGGCGGCGAGTAGTGCACCGCGAGGGTCCGGATTCCGCTCGCGCCGGCGAAGGCAGGAGCGAAGGTGACCGCCCGCCCGAGTTCCGAATCGCCGGGCGAGTGCACCCGGGACACACCGCCCAAAACCCGGATCCCCTCATCCTCGAGGACGGTCTTGAGGACGGAAGCTGCGATCTCAGGCGGGTCCGACACGGTAAGGACCCTCGAGAGCTCGCCGGCCTCCCTCCCGATCTGACCCTCGAGGCGGATGGTCCGCGGGTCGTCGCGGACGAGAAAGAGCCGGCGGCGCGAGTTTCCGGGGATGGAGACTGAGCGATTCAGCACCCGGAGCCCGGCACCCGCCGGTTCCACGATGAGCCTGGCCGGTGTGCCGATGTCGGCGCCGCGCATCCGGAGCGTGACGACGTTCTCCTGGAAGGTGAGTGCTGAGACGGGCGCGGCGTACCAGTTGTCGAGGTAGCGTTCACGCCAGGTCGGGCTCCGGTTGGGCCCCGTGAAGAATGTCGCGTCCGCCCTCAGTTCTCCCGACACGGTGTGGATGCCCGCTGTCCGCAACTGTCCGGCGAGGCCACGGAGCACCAGATGCGGCGAGTCGAGGAGCCGATCGGAAATCGCCGGATCGCCGGTGCCGTAGAGAAAGAGACTTCCCTCGAGAATCCCGTCGACAATCTCTCCATCCGTCAGGAGGAATGTCGGGAAACGGAAGTCCGATCCCAGGTGGTGCAGCGCCGCGGCGCTGGTGAAGAGCTTCTGGTTAGAGGCAGGGGCGAGAGGCGCGTCGGGGTTGAGGGCGACGAGCGTGTCCCCATGTTCGAGGGAGACGGCCAAGACGCCCCATTCGGCCCCCGTCCACCCCGTACTCTGGACCGACTGCAAGACGGCATCCTCGAGCAGCTCTTTCGCGTCGGGCCCCGTCTGAGCCGCGCCGCCGCTGACCCACGCCGCCGAAACCAGCATGGCGGCTGCCCCCGGGAGAAGCCGCATGCGGTATGCTCGCCTCATGGGTTCTCCGCGCACGCGCCCGACCCATTGCCCTCGGTCCCGGTGAAGATGAGAAGGGGGTGCGGCGGGGGCAAGATCAGCAGGCCGCTTGCCTAAGGATCCGCCTGCGGGAACGCCCGCGGGCGGGGCTCGAGCCAGTCGAGGGGATCTCCGTCCCCCTCCCGGGCCAGGATCACTCCAGGGTTGAGGATCCGCTTCGGGTCAAGCGTCTCCTTGACCTCCGCGAAGGCCCGGATCCATCCGGGGGACCAGATTCTCGGGAGTGCGGGAGCCCGGAGGCGTCCGTCGCCGTGTTCGCCCGACAGCGTTCCGCCGAGCGCCGCCACGAGTTCGGTGACGGCATCGAACACCTTGCGCAGCCGGGCCCTCCAGTCCGTGTCGCGGGTCGGGACGAGGGGGTTGACGTGCACGTTCGCGTCGCCGGCGTGCCCGAAGACCACGGCATCGAGGCGCGCCGCCTCGAGGATGCGTTCGAGTTCGACTAGGTACCGTGCGAGCTGGCCGGGGGGAACGACGGAGTCCTCGATGAACTGTGTCGAGTAGCGGCCGGCCTCCGCCTCGCGGGCGATGGTCCGGCTCGCGGCGTGGCGGATCTCCCAGAGCCGGCCCGCCTCGGCCGGATTCCGCGTGGCGAGCACGGAGCGGCTGCCGGGACCTGGTACGCGGGTGACCGCGTCCAACTGTGCAGATACTTCGCCGGGAGAGCCCGCGGCCTCGAGGATCACGAGTGCGAAGGCTCCCCGCGAGAGGCCGCGAAGCCGCGGGCCGAGCCGCGGGCCGGCGAGCTCGAGAAAACGCCGGCCGAGGAACTCGCATGACAGCGCGCCGGCGTCCCTGGCCATGCTTGCCGCATCCTCCAGCTCTGCTGCGGAGGAAACCCTCCGCACGGCGACCCCGCGCTCGGCGGGAAGGGGGGCGAAACGGAGCTCGGCTGCGGTGAGAACGGCGAGCGTTCCCTCGCTGCCCACGAGGAGATCTGTGGGACTTCCCGAGGGGACGAACCGGTCGAGCGCATACCCGGAGGCGTTCTTCCGGACTTTGGGCCATCCTCCGGCGAGAGGCCGCCCGCCATCCGGGAGAGATGTCGCGAGGGACGCGTGGAGGCGGTCAAAGGGCTCCAAGCCTCTCCCGTCCGGTCCTGCGCGAAATGGCTCGCCCCAAGCGAAGTAGCCCTCTAGCGCCTCGACCCAGGCATGCGCGGCGCCGTAGCGGAAACTCCTCGCTCCCGCGGCGTTGTTGGCCACCATGCCTCCCACCGAACACCACCGCCCGGAGGAGGGAAGAAAGGGAATGAAGCCGGCGCACTCCCTCGCGGCGAGGTCCGCCTCGAGACCGGTGGCGCCGACGCCCGCCCGGATGCTCCCCGTCCCTCCGGGCCCGTCCCGGAGCACCCCGACCCGCGAGAAGGCCGGCCCGCCGATCTCAACGATGATGTGGGGGCCCGTGTTGCCGCCGGGCATGCCGGTCCCCGCGCCCCTGGGGATGAGAGGCACCCCGTGCTTCCACGCCCAACGGAGTAGGCCTGCTAGGCTCTGCTCATCCGAAGGGGCCAGGTACGCTGGTGGAGCCGCCCGGAAAGGCCCCGACACCTTGGACGCCCTCCTCGCGGCATCGCCCCCCCGGAGGACCGACCCGCGGAAGTTGGGAGGGAAGGGCTGTGTGCGGCCGCTCAGAGGGGCTCCGCCCGTGCGGACGGTGCCACACAGGCCTCACATTGGCCCGTGAGCTCAAGGCGGTAGCCGGTGACGCGGAACCCGCTGAGTCCCCGGCTCAGGGAGGCGACTTCCCCGGGCACGTGGGGGTCGGGAAGATCGAAGATCCGCGAACAGTCTAGGCAACGGGCATGATGGTGATCGTCGGTGCGGCCGTCGTACCGCGCCGAGCCGTCCGCGTAGCCGAGCTTTACGGCAAGCCCGCATCCGACCAGGGTCTCAAGGGTGTTGTAGACCGTTGCGAGCGAGATGACGGGTTCCTGTCCACGCACGGCTAGGAAGACCTCGTCGGCCGTCGGATGGCGGTCTGTGGAGGAGAGAAAGCGGTAGACGGCGGCCCGCTGTCCCGTGAAGCGCTGGCCGTTCGCCTCGAGCGCCTCGCGGAGCACCTCGTCGGACGACCGCTGCTGCACGGGCATCGTGGATCCCACCTGCGACACGGAATGGAACCTCGTCTTCCCGCTGAAATTACCGTGCGCCAAAATGGCGTGTCAAGCAGGTTGCCGGCCCCAGTGGGGCGCGGGCGGGAGAGCGACCTTACGCGGGGCGGTGCGCCCTCTCCAGAGTCCGGTTTCCCGTCGGGTGGGCGCGGTCCCCCGCCCCCCGCACGCCGGATCCGCGCATGCCGGGAGGGGTTGCCGACGCAACGGAAGCCTCCGTATCTCATTCGTCCGCGAGCCGTTCGGAATCGCACGCCACGGGAGGTTGGGAAATGACGTCCCTGGAAGGCAGGCTGGATGATCTACTGCGCGAAGACCGCGCGTTCCCTCCGCCGGAGACGTTCCGGGAATCGGCGCACGTCACTGACGATCGTCCCCGGGAGTCGGCGGAGAGCGACCCTGTTGCCTACTGGGAGCGGTGGGCCGGGGAGCTTCACTGGTTCCGCAGGTGGGATACGGTGCTCATATGGGAGCCACCGCACGCCCGCTGGTTCGACGGCGGGCGGCTGAACGCGGCCTTCAACTGCCTGGACCGGCACGTCGATGGCGGAAAGGGCGGGAAGACGGCGCTGATCTGGGAGGGTGAGCCCGGGGACACGCGCCGCTACACCTACGCCGAGCTCCGCGACGAGGTAGCCCGTTTCGGGCAGGCACTTCTGGATCTCGGCGTCCGGCGGGGGGATCGGGTCGCGATCTATCTCCCGATGATCCCCGAGGCCGCCATCGCGATGCTTGCTTGCGCGCGGATCGGGGCGCCGCACTCGGTGATCTTTGGCGGGTTCTCTCCCGACTCCCTCGCCGACCGGATCAACGATGCCAGTGCGAGAGTCCTCGTGACGGCAGACGGCGGATACCGTCGGGGAGGCCTCGTTCCCCTAAAGGCGAATGCGGACGCGGCCGTCGCATCATGTCCGACGATCGAGCACGTGGTCGTCGTGGCGCGTGAGGGCCGGCCCGCGGAGCCGAACAACGTGGCAATGGCGCCGGGCCGCGACGTCTGGTACCACGACCTCGTCGCCCGGGTCGGCGCGGGGTGCGAGGCGGTGCCGATGGAGGCCGAGGATCTTCTCTTCATCCTGTACACCTCGGGCACGACGGGGAAGCCGAAGGGAGTCGTGCACACCACCGGGGGTTACCTAACGCAGGTCTATGCCACGACGCGGTGGGTCTTCGACCTGAAGGAGGAGGACGTCTACTGGTGCACGGCTGATGTCGGGTGGATCACCGGGCACTCCTATATCGTCTACGGACCGCTCGCCAACGGCGCGACAATCCTGATGTATGAAGGCGCGCCCGACCACCCGGACCGGGGGCGGTTCTGGGAGCTCTGCGAGAAGTACGGTGTCACGATCTTCTACACGGCCCCCACGGCGATCCGGGCGTTCATGAAGTGGGGGGAGGAGTGGCCGGCTGGCTCGGATCTGACACGCCTCCGTCTTCTCGGGACGGTCGGCGAGCCCATCAATCCCGAGGCTTGGATCTGGTACCACCGGAACATCGGGGGTGGGAGGTGCCCAATCGTGGATACCTGGTGGCAGACCGAGACCGGCGCGATCATGATCACCCCGCTTCCCGGCGCGACAGACGCACGCCCCGGTAGCGCGACGCTTCCCTTCCCGGGGATCGAGGCCGCGATCCTCGATGACAGCGGCTCAGAGGTGGACGCTGGCTATCTGGCTATCACCCTGCCGTGGCCGTCGATGCTCCGGACGGTCTACGGTGACGATGCGAGGTACCGCGACACGTACTGGTCGAAGTGGGACGGGGTGTATTTCGCCGGAGACGGAGCGAAGCGCGGTGCGGACGGATACTTCTGGGTCCTCGGGCGCGTGGACGACGTCCTCAATGTGGCGGGTCACCGGATCGGGACGATGGAGGTCGAGAGCGCGCTCGTGGACCACGGCGCGGTTGCCGAGGCCGCGGTAGTCGGGCGGGTCCACGAGGTCAAGGGAGAGGCGATTGCCGCGTTTGTGACCCTGAAGGAGGGCAGGAAGGGTTCCGCGCAGCTCGAGATCGAGCTCCGCGCGCACGTTGCGACGAAGATCGGACCGATCGCCCGGCCCGAGGAGGTGATCTTCGCGGCCGACCTCCCGAAGACGAGATCTGGGAAGATCATGCGGAGGCTCCTCCGGGACATCGCCGACGGCAAGGCGCTCGGAGACACGACGACGCTTGCCGACCCCGCAGTGGTCGAGACCCTGAAGGAACGCTACAGCGGGCAGGAGGGCTGAGCACTCTTCCCTCCCGGCCGGGTGTCAGTCTTCGGCGAGTGGATCGCGACGGGCTGGCCGGCGCACGATTGTCATGTCCTTCTTCCGGACCGGACGGCTGGGAATGCCCACGTGCACGTGGTGGGGCTCGGTGTCCTTCGTCTGGAGCGCCATCGCCCCGACCATTGAGTCGCCGGCGACGGTGACCCCTGCGAGGATCGTGGCGTGATAGGTGATCCGAACCCCGTCGCCGATGATCGTGGCGGGGGTGCTCACTACGGCCGATTCCTGGATATCGTGGGAATGGGAATAGATGTTGGCGAAATCCGAGACGCTCGCTCCGTCGCCGAGGCGGATCCCGCCACGGTCATCCAGGAGGACGTGGCGGTGGACGACCACCCCGTCGCCGACCTCGAGGTTGTAGCCGAAGCTCAGCTTCACGAAGTGGAAGGCCTTGAAGTCCTTCCCGCACTTCCTGAAGATCCGCTTCGCGAGGATCCGCCGGAACCGGATCCCGAGGTCGACGTTCTCGCCGAGCGGGCTCTTGTCGAACATCTCCCAGAGCCAGATGAGCGGCTTGACCCGGGCATAACGCTCCGTGTCGATCTCATGGTAATACTCGGGCTCCAGCGTGACATTGCGCGGGTCCATCTGCATGAGCGCGACCCGCGCTTCGGGGGTGAGGTCTGCGGGGTCGCACTCCGCGAGCTGAGGATAGAAGAGTTCGGTGAGCACCCGCCGGCAAAGTTCATTGCGGTCACAGTTGGGCCGGTCGAGTTCGCTCTCCAACGCGCCGAGCCACTCGGAATAGGCCGCCGCCGCCGAGCCGGGAAGCTTCACTTCTCGCAGGGGGTAGTAGGGCATGACAGGTTGGCTCGCGGGTTCAAGTTGCCGGGCCGAGGCTACCCGGCACCCGCGCCGGGGGTCCGCCGGGTGACGGACGTCTGCGGGGCGGGGGGACCCCAGTGCCCGCCACCGGCGTACCTGGCTCCCGGGCCGCCGCGCCGGTACCGGGCGGGGCAGGACCATACCGGTCCGGAGAGCGGCTGAGCCGGAGGAAGCGGCGGATGCATGAAGCACTCAGGCAACGGATCCTGAGGAGGCTCGAGACGCTCCCCGAGGCCAGGCTCTACCAGGTGGTTGATTACATCGAGTTCCTGGAATCCAGGTACTCAGAGTCCTCGTTGCCGGAAGAGGCATCGGGCCTGCAGCGGCTCGCCGAACGCCTCGAGGACGGGCTCAGGAGTCGTACGGTCAGCCCCTCGCGGCTCCGGGAGGCGTTCCAGCTGATTTCCGCAGCGGACCGGGTCCTCGGCTCGCTCGCGGACGTGGGCCGCGAGATCTTTTCCGATTCCGCAGGCGGGATCGCGGAGCGGGGCCCGAAGGGCACCGTGGATGCGCGGGGTGAGGATGGCGGGCAGGGAGCGCCGTCCGAGCCGAAGGCCGCCGCCACTGCTCCCCCGAAGGAGGGTTGACACCCGGTTTGCCTGTCCGGTAAGGTTTCTCATGGAAGGAGCAACCCACTTCCGTGCGGTTCACGAGTGCGCCTGCCGGGCGTCGCCCCTGCGATGGGGCCGGCCAAGGGCAGGCGCCTTGCATTTCCCGGGGGTCGCCCGTCGTCCGCCGGAGGGGCCCTGAGTGGATAGTCGCATGTCCGAGGCGGGTGGAGACGACCGGGGGATGACCGAGGCCCTGACCTTCGATGACGTCCTCCTCCTCCCGGGGCGGTCGGGAGTTCACCCGAGAGACACGCAGGTTCACACGCGCCTGACGCGGCGTATCCGGCTCTCCATTCCGCTCGTCAGCGCCGCGATGGACACGGTGACGGAATCGGGGTTGGCGATCGCGCTCGCCCGCGAGGGCGGACTCGGCGTGATTCACAAGAATATGTCGATCGAGCGCCAGGCCGGGGAGGTGGACCGGGTCAAGCGCTCGGAGAGCGGGATGATCCTGAAGCCGATCACCCTCGGACCCGAGGCGACGCTCGGGGACGCCCACGATCTGATGTCCCGATTCTCGATATCCGGCGTTCCGATTGTTGAGTCCGACGGGCGGCTCATCGGAATCGTGACAAACCGCGACCTCCAGTTCGAGTCGGATCTGGATCAGGTTGTCCGCGACGTGATGACGTCCGAGGGGCTCATCACTGCCCCGATCGGGACGACGCTCGAGGAAGCCCAGCAGACGCTCCACCAACATCGGATCGAGAAGCTGCCGGTTGTCGACGAGGACGGGATCCTCGCCGGCCTGATCACGGTGAAGGATCTGGTCAAGCGCCGGCAGCACCCGAACGCGTGTAAGGACGAGCGGGGCCGGCTGCGGGTGGGCGCAGCGGTCGGGGCATCGGCGCGGGACTTCGACCGGACGCGCGCGCTCGTCGAGGCCGGCGTTGACGTGATCGTGATCGATACCGCGCACGGGCATTCCGAGGGTGTCCTTGGCGCGGTCGCGCGCATCCGCGAGGGATTCCCCGACCTGGCGCTCATAGCGGGTAACGTGGCTACGGCTGAGGGAGCCAGAGATCTCGTCGAACGCGGCGCCGACGGCGTGAAGGTCGGAATCGGGCCGGGTTCCATCTGTACGACCAGGATCGTCACCGGGGTGGGGGTGCCCCAGATGACGGCGATCATGGACACCGTCAGGGGCGTCGGGGACACGGTGCCGGTCATCGCCGACGGGGGGATCCGCTACAGCGGCGATGTCGTTAAGGCGCTCGCTGCGGGTGCGAGTTCGGTCATGATGGGGTCGATGTTCGCCGGTACGGAGGAGGCGCCCGGACAGAGCTTCCTCCTCGAGGGGCGGCGCTACAAGATGGTACGCGGGATGGGGTCCCTCTCTGCGATGGAGGAGGGATCGGCGGACCGGTACTTCCAGGAGGATCGATCCGCCCGGAAGCTCGTGCCGGAGGGGATCGAGGCGCGGGTTCCCTACAAGGGCCCGGTGGCGGACACCGTATTCCAGCTCGTGGGCGGGATCCAGAGCGGGATGGGGTACTGTGGCGCGGCGAACTTGGAGGCCCTGGTGACCAAGGCCCGCTTCTGCCGGGTCACGACCGTCGGGCTCAGGGAGTCGCACCCCCACGATGTAACGATCACACGCGAAGCGCCGAACTACCGGACGTAGGCCGCTCGACTAAGCGGCTGCGCACTGCGCGGGCCTTCCGGACCTGCCGGTCTGCAGCGTCGCGGGCTCGCCGGTATGGACGCGTCCGCACAGTCCCCTCTAAACGCAAGCACCGGCAGATCCGATGCCTTCTTCCTCGCCTTCGCGCGTCTCGGTATCGCAGCTCAAGCCCCGGCTACTTCTCGGCCCCGGGCCGTCGCCGGTCTCCGGTCGGGTGCTCCGGGCGCTCGCGCACCCGACGCTCGGGCACCTGGATCCCCAGTTCCTGACGCTCCTGGACGATGTCAGTCTGCGGTTGCGGGGGATTTTCGGGACCGGGAACGAAGCCACCCTAGCGGTATCCGGGACCGGCTCCGCGGGGATGCAGGCAGCGCTGGCCAATCTCCTCCAGCCGGGGGACACGGCCATCGTCGGGATCCACGGATACTTCGGTGGCCGGATGGCGGAGATGGCGCGGCGGCTCGGCGCAGGCGTGGTAGCGGTCGAGGCCGAGTGGGGCCGCGTCCTAGAGCCGGAACGGCTGATCGATGCCCACCGTGCGCATCCCCGTGCCCGACTGCTCAGTGTCGTTCACGCTGAGACCTCCACCGGGGTGAGGCAGCCTATCAGGGAGGTAGGGGCCTATCTCAGCGGCACGGAAACCCTGTTCGTGGTTGACGCCGTGACCTCGCTCGGTGGGATCCCGGTTGGGGTTGACGCGGTCGGGATCGATGTATGCTATTCGGCCACACAGAAGTGTCTCGGTGCGCCGCCGGGCCTCGCTCCCATCAGCTTGTCGTCGAGAGCGGTGGACGTTGTGAGAAGGCGCAAAGTGCCCGTCTCCAGCTGGTATCTCGATGTCGGGCTACTGATGGACTACCTGGGCGCCGGGCACGTCTACCACCATACGGCTTCGTCGAATCTCTTCTTTGCGTTGCACGAAGCGCTGCAGGAGATCGAGGAGGAGGGTCTCGAGGCCCGCCACGACCGCCATCGTCGCGTGGGGGCGCGTCTCCGGCTTGAGTTGGGCGCGCGCGGTTTCACTCTGTTTGGGGATCCCGGGCACCAGCTGCCGGAGCTTACTTCCGTTCGCCTGCCCGACGGCGCGGATGCGGTCCGGTTACGGCATGCGCTTCTTGAGCGTTACGGCATCGAGGTGGGAGGGGGGCTCGGCCCGACTGGCGCGTCGGTGTGGCGTATCGGACTCATGGGGAACGGGGCGAGCGAGGCGTCTGTCGAGCGGTTGGTAGGAGCGGTTGACGAACTGGGGATCGGAAGCGTCTGACCGGGCGGTGTGATACCGCGGCCGAACCGGGCGAAGAGCGCAGTGACGAGACCTCCCGCGGCCAAGGTATCCCCTTCCATCCAAGTCATGTCCTCTCTGCTTCCTGGCATGGCTCTCCGGATCCGCCCGCCCCTCACCAGTTACCCACAGGAGGAGGTGTCCTGCCCATGCCGGTAGAGAGGGTCTTCAGTGCTGGATCGCTGCGGCAGTCCGGTACGCTGGTCATATCCGGTGGGTAGTCAGGCGGCCGCACCGGTTGTTGTCGGAAGGCCCAGCTAACCCTGGGCCGATGCGGTATCTACCTTGTAGACTCCGCTCCGGCCACCGGCCTTTCCGGTGAGTCGGATGTCCCCGAGGACCATCCGCCGGTCGACGGCCTTTCCCATGTCGTAGAGGGTGAGGAGCGCGACCGAGACAGCGGTTAGCGCCTCCATCTCGACCCCGGTGGACCCCTGCACTCGGGCGACGGCCCGGACCCGGAGGCCGGGCAAGGCTTCATCAGGAGTCACCTCGACTCCCACTGATACAGCGGGGAGGAGGTGGCAGAGCGGTATGAGATCGTGCGTTCGCTTGGCCGCTTGGATCCCGGCAAGTTCGGCGACACGCACCGCGTCCCCCTTCGGACCTCCGCCGACGAGTCTGCCGAGCGTCGCGGCCGTCATCCGGATCGAGCCTTCCGCCGTCGCCCACCGGCTGGTGACCCGTTTCCCGGAGACATCCACCATCTTCGGGCGCCCCTCGCTGTCCAGGTGTGTCAGTCCGGCGTCCGCTTCGCGAAGATCGCTCATGAGTTTTCCTCCCCGACGGTCAGCGTCGCCGCCTCGAACCCTGCGTGAAGGTCGGTGAGGAGCCCGAAGACGATCAGCTGGGGGTTCACGTTCCCTGAGGCGCGGTGTCTCGCCTCTTCCACGTATCGTATGCACTCGGCGATCCGCGGCGGCGACATCGGCGCTCGTCGCGATAGCGCCTTCAGCAGCCAGCTCCGTGCCCGGGCATCGCCGTTCAGGACAACCACGTCGTCGTCGGCTGCGAGTGCCGCGAGGTCCCGAAGCCAGGATTCGAGTGCGACGAGGGTAGGGTGGAGCAAGCGTGCCTTCGTCGGCGGCCGGCTCAGGGCTTGAGTGAATCGACCGGTGGGATTCGGGTCGAGTGCCACCTTCATGAGGTGAAATGCTTCCTGGCGACTCTTCTCGAGCGGTCCCGTTTTCTTCTCGGTGGTCAGGAACCCGAGCGCCCGCCCGACTGATCCCTCCGAGAGGTGGGTAACCCTCCGTATCTCCTTCTCGGGAGCAGACGTATGGGCCGTGAGGAAGGAAAACACCTGGGATTCCGGCAGGGGCGGAACGAACAATCCGGTAGCCCGTGAGCGGATCGTTTCTAGCACCCTGCCCGGCTCGGACGTGGTAAGGAGGAACCAGCAATCGGCAGGCGGTTCTTCGAAGAGCTTCAGCAACGCGTTTGCAGCCTCCTGGGCTGACTCCTGCATGGCGAGCTCCTGGGCTTCCGAGATCAGGAACACGCGTCTGGCCGCGACGCCGGGACGGCGTCTCGCCTCCCGCTTGAGGTTTCGGACTGTGGCAAAATGAATTCCCGCAGGCCGCATTTTTCCGGTAGGTTGGTCGGGGTCTTCGTACATGACGGGCCGGAGGGGGTGTTCCCGGATCCCGGCGAGGATCTTGAGCCGCATCTCCTCAAGGATCGCCTCCTCGCGCTCCGGCGAGGGCGGCCGTTTTTCCGGTCGCTGGACCGGGAAGTACCAGAGGAGATCGGGGTGTTCGAGGCGAAGGACCCTCCGGCAACCGAGGCAGATGCCGCACGGTGCGTCGCCGGCGGGGGAGTCGCAGAGGAGGAGTTGGACGATCCAGAGCGCGAGCCGCTGCTTGCCCACGCCTCGCCGGCCGCGGAGGAGGAGGACTTGGGGGAGTGCGGACCGCGTGAAGGCGCGCCCGAGTGTTCGTATGAGCCGGTCGCGTCCGACGAGGGGTTTCAGGCTCATGGACCCGCGTGCGCGGCGAGGCGGGCCGCGAGCCGGACCGCCTCGGTGAAGGATGTCGGGTCCGCGCTACCGGTGCCCACCCGATCGAAGGCCGTCCCGTGGTCGGGCGATGTGCGGGGGAAGGGGAGCCCGAGTGTCGTGTTGACGCCTCGCCCGAAGGCTAGCGTTTTGAAGACGGCCATCCCCACGTCGTGATAGGGGACGACCACGGCGTCCGCCTCACCTCTTACCATCCTGAGGAAGACCGTATCCGCAGGGTGGGGCCCGGTCGCATCGATCCCGGAATGCCGGAGCGACTCGATGGCGGGTACGAACACCGTCTCCTCCTCGTTTCCGAAGAGCCCGCCGTCGGACGCGTGCGGATTGAGCCCGCAGACCGCGATCCGGGGCTGCTCGATCTGCCACCCCCGCACAAGATGGGAGGCGAGGAGCGCGACCTGATCCACGAGGAGCTCGGCGGTAACGAGCGACGCGACGCGGCGAAGAGGGTGGTGAGTGGTTGCCAAGAGAACGCGGAGCGGGCCGGTGCCGCGCGACGGGCCGGCGTGCATCAGCATCCCCACGCGGCGCGCGGCCGTCAGCTCTTGGAGTAGTTCCGTCTGTCCTGGGTGCCCCACGCCCGCCGCTTGGAGCGCCGGCTTGTGGACCGGTCCGGTGACGAGTGCGTCCACCTCTCCCCGGCGCGCGAGCGATACCGCCTCCTCAATAGCGCGCAACGACACGGTTCCGGCGCTCTGGAGATCACCCGCAAAGCGTCCGACCGGGCGGCAGCGGCACTCCGCCGGCAGACCCGAGAGGCTCCGCACGTCACCCAGCACCACGATTTCGGCGTCTGATCCGTCCGCGAAGTATGCACGAAGGGCGGCTGGCAGAATCTCGGGCCCGATCCCGCGTGGATCGCCCACCGTGACGGCGAGCCTCTTCGGCCCCCCTACCAACGCACGTCTACGTGGATCCTGCTCCGGAGCCGCTCCAGCAGCTCGTCTTGGAGACGCTCGTCTTGGAGGACGCCCCGGATCTGATCTCTCACGTCCTCGTAGCCTAGGACGCCGGCTTCGCGGATCTCCTCCACGTGCACGACAGCATAGGCGGGGCGGCCGGGTTCGGCCTCGACCTCGATCGGACCGAGTACTTCGCCCTCGGCAGCGCGGTCAAGCGCCCGGGCGAGCCCGGAGGGGAGCTGTCCGAGCCGGTCGCGCGGGAGCGTCATCGGGTGCGGTAGCCCGATCTCCTCCCCCTCTTCATAGAACTCGGAGAGCGCGGTGCCTCCGTCGACTGCGGTCCGTACTTCGGCGGCCCGCTCCCTCGCCCTCGTGATGTCGCCAGGGGTCGGTTGCGTTGCAATCAGGATGTGACGGACCATCCTCTCCGGGCCGCGGATCCGCTGTACCTGGAGGATATGTGACCCGAACTGGCTGTCCACGACGTCGCTGACTTCCTCGCGGAAAAGCCCGAAAGCCGCATCCTCGAATTCCGGGACCATCATTCCGCGCCGGATCCACCCTAGGTCTCCCCCCCGCTGGGCGGAGCCGGGGTCGTCGGAGAACCGGGTCGCCAGCTCGGCGAAATCCTCGCCGTCCTCAAGCAGCGCGAGGAACTCGCGGGCACGCTCTCTCGCGCTTGCCTTGACGGAATCGGAGGGTATTGGGGAGAAGAGCACCTGGTCGAAGGTGATCGTCGCCGGACGCTCGCCCAGGCTTGCCCGTTCCCGCTCGAAGAACGCCCGCATCTCCGCCTCCTCCACGGGTACGATCCGGGCCTCGCTCAGTTCGGACTGCACGAATCTCTCGCTGAGAAGCCCCTTCCTGATCTCCTCGCGAAGCGCCCCCCGGTACTCGGCGATCGTCATGCCCTCGCTTTCAAGCGCAACGAGCATCGTCGCCTCCGAGCCGAAGCGGCGGACGGCGTCCTGCCACGCCTGCTCGGTTTCCTGATCGAGACGGCCCTCCGGAACGGTCATCATCGTATCCTGCGCCGCGGCGTTCAGGATGAGCATCTGGTTGACGATTTCGTCGAGGACCTCCCGTTCGAGCTCGCGCTGCTCCTCCGGATCCTCAGGGATCGGCATGCCGGATGCGCGCAGTCGCAGGACCTGTTCTTGGATTTGGGAGAGGAAGACGGCAGAATCGCCCACAGTGGCGACGACACGGTCCACGAGGTTGCCTTCGAGCCCGGGACTCGGGAGAAACTCCGGGGTCTGTGCCGCAAGCGGCGCCCCCGGGGCGCCCGCCAAGGCCGTGAGGAAGAGCGCGGCGAGGGCTCGGACCGGGACTCGGCGGGGATCACACCGCACGGCTGACTCCATCCGGGGACTGCGGGACATCGGGGCTCGCCAAGAGTACCGCGCCTCCCGAGCGCCAGTTCCGGACGGGGGCGATTCTCACGGCTGCGAAGGCGGTCCCGCACCCTCAGCGGGCGCTCCCGGCTCCGCGAGACCGGCTCCCGCCGCCGCCCCGCGGAGCTCGTTGACGCGGCTCACAATCCGGAGCGCCGCATCGTCGGCGACTTGGTAGCCGTAGCGGTCCCGGAGGGGGACGGCGAGGTTCCCGAGTGGGATCAGGTCCTGCTCGCTTGCCACAACCCGGCGCATGAGTTCGAGCGCCGCGGCCTCGACCGTCGTGGAGAGTGAAGTTCCGCCGACTGTCTCGAGGGAGTCCACGCCAAGGAGGCCGGCGATCATCCTGTACTCGCCGACGACCCCGGCGCGAAGCTCGGCCCGCTCTTCTGCCGAAAGCCGGATGCCGAGTTCCCCGGCCTCGTTGACGAGAAGTCGGTCCCGGCCAAGGTCGCCCAGAAGTGCTTCGATCTGGATGTCCGGCGCAGCTGTGATCTGTGCAAGGACCTCCTCGGGCTGGCCCCCGATGAAGTCCCTGAATGCCTCTGCGGTGTACTCTCCGCCCGTCCAACGAACCAGAACCGCAGCCCTCTCATTCCCGGAGAGGGCCTCTCCGGGGTTTCCAGTGATCCTGCGGACCAGAGCCACAGCAGCCGGGTCGACCTGCATGTTCGCCCGGTTTTCGAGGTCTGCGAGATAGGTCGACTCGGCCACCATGATGCGCTCCCTCTGGAGCTGTGTGCGGTACTCCTCGGCGATCGAGGAGAGGGCAGGGAAGCGGCGGTCCTCGATGCGGATCACATGCAGCCCGAAGTCGCTCTCGACGACTCCGGAGGTCTCGCCCGGCTCGAGCGCGAAGGCCGCCTCCTCGAAGGGGGGCACCATCTCGCCCCGTCCGAAGAACCCCAGGTCTCCACCGGCTACGGCCGAGCCGCGGTCGTCGGAGAACTCCTCGGCCAGACGCCCGAAGTCCTCGCCCGCGAGCGCGCGCGCCCGGACCGCTTCCGCGACCGAGCGGATCGAGTCCAGGCGGCTTGCCGGGAGGCCCGCCTGCGCCGCGAAGAGGATGTGCCTGGCCCGGACCTCCTCACCCGGACGCTCGAGGTCGAAAGTGGCCTCGAGTTCTTCGTCTGTGATCGTCGTGTCGAGCTGGATCGTCTGCTCGCGAAGCCGGTCGACGAGTTGACGGTCCGCGGTGTCCTCGAGGATCACATCAAGGGCGAGACCGTCGACCTCCCCTCGGTTGACGGCCCAGGCGAGGAGCACGTAGTCAATCCAGATGTTGACGGTCGCCTCTGCCACGGCGGGATCGTTCGGAAGGGCGGAGACCGGTGCGAGGAACGAAGCGGCCGCCTCCGTACCGAGCTGGAAGTCTCCCGCGCGGGCCACGGCGTCCGGGTCGAGGCCGCTCCCGCATCCGGAGGCGCCGAGCAGGAGTGGAGCGACGACCAACGCCCTCCCGACACCGCCCATCTGCTTCCTCCTCGCTCCGTGTCCGTACATCGCCTAGCGCCAAGCAGCTGGCCCGGGGGCCGCCGCCATCGCGTCGAGTGCCCGGATCAGCGTGCGCGCGAGCGCCTCCGGCCCTACCCGCGTCAGCGAAAGCGATAGCGGGGTCATGCGTCTCACGCCGACAGCGACCTGCCGGTCCCTGAGGGGCCCCTCGAGAGCCGCCATCCTGGGGTTCGCGTCAGACCGGAAGGTGAGACGTCCCTCGCCCCCGCGCACGAAGATCCTCTCGACTCCCAGCCGCTGGCCGAGGAGACGAAGCAGCCTCGCGTCGACGAGCCACTCGACCTCCTCGGGGAGCGGTCCGAACCGGTCGCGGATCTCCTCACGGAGCCCGGCGATCTCGGAGCGGTCCTCGAGCTTCGAGAGCCTCCGGTAGAGATGCAGCTTCTGGCCGGCATCCGGGACGTAGTCGTCGGGGATATACGCCGAGCCCGGGAGCAAGACGTCCGGCTCGGGGAACTCTCGCTCTTCCGCCGGTCCGCGCCGGATCCTCCGGACCGCCTCCTCTAGGAGTCGGAGATACGTGTCCATTCCTACGGCGTGCGCGAACCCCGACTGGTCCTGCCCTAGGAGGTTACCCGCGCCGCGGATCTCCAGGTCCCGGAGCGCCACTTGGTAGCCGCTTCCGAGCTCCGTGTAGCGTTCGAGGAGCCGGATCCGCGTCTCGGCATCGGGGGTCATCGCCTCCGGCACGATGAGGTAGCAGAAGGCGCGCCGGTTCGACCGGCCGACCCGACCGCGGATCTGATATAGCTGGGCGAGCCCGAAGCGGT
Organism: Gemmatimonadota bacterium; assembly: GCA_012267505.1. GTDB lineage: Bacteria > Gemmatimonadota > Gemmatimonadetes > Longimicrobiales > Gaopeijiaceae > JAAXGI01. The sequence continues at coordinate 19,751 of JAAXGI010000063.1, read as the reverse complement.
CGGCCCGGTCCACCACGAGGGTGTTCGCGTTCGGGACATCGAGCCCGTTCTCGATGATCGATGAGCAGACTAGGACGTCCACGCCCCCCCCGATGAAGTCCCGCATGACGCGATCAAGCTTGGAGGCGGGCATCTGCCCGTGGGCCACCGAGATGCGCGCTTCGGGAAGGATGTGCCGGAGCCTCGCGGCGACGGTGTCGATCGTCTGGACCCGGTTGTGCAGGAAGAAGGCTTGGCCGGCGCGGTCCATTTCGCGGCCGAGGACCTCAGCGATGATCGTGTCGCTCCAAGGCACCGCCCGGGTGACGACCGAGAGGCGGTCGCGCGGCGCGGTCCGGATAAACGAGAGGCTCCGCACGCCCGCAAGGGAGAGCTGCAGGGTGCGGGGGATCGGCGTGGCTGTGAGGGTGAGGACGTCGACACTCGCGCGAAGCCGTTTGAGCGCCTCCTTGTGCCTCACTCCGAACCGCTGCTCCTCGTCCACGATCAGGAGTCCCAGGTCGCGGAAGGCTAGGTCACCGGAGAGGAGTCGGTGCGTCCCGACGACGATGTCCACTTTCCCGGCAGCGAGGTCCGCGACGGTTTGCCGTTGCTGGCGCCCGGTCCGGAAGCGCGAGATCGACTCCACGCGGACAGGAAAGTCCGCGAGCCGTTCGGCGAATGTACGCTCGTGCTGCTCGACGAGGATCGTCGTCGGTGCGAGGAGCGCGACCTGTTTTCCGTCTAGGACGGCCTTGAAGGCGGCGCGGATGGCCACCTCCGTCTTCCCGAGCCCCACGTCGCCGCAGATCAGGCGATCCATGGGCCGAGGCGACTCCATGTCGCGCTTCACCTCCCGTGTGACCCGCTGCTGGTCCGGCGTGTCCTCGTAGAGGAACCCGGCTTCCATCTCGGTCTGCCACCTCGAGTCCGGGGAGAATGCGAATCCCTCCGCGACCTCCCGCTCGGCGTAGAGATCGAGTAGCTCCCTTGTCAGCTTCTCGATGGCGGCCTCGGTTCTCCGGCGGAGCGCCTTCCAGCGCCGGCCCCCGATCCGGTGCACAGCGGGCGGCTCCGCCTCTTCGCTCTCGCCGATCCACCGCTCGATACGGTCGAGGCGGTAGACGGGGAGGTTCAGCGTCTCGCCGTTTGCGTAGCAGATCACGAGGACCTCGAGGCTCTCGCCGTGGATCTCGATCCGCCTGAGCCCTTGGAATCGCCCGATGCCATGCTCCATGTGGACCACGTAGTCGCCGGGAGCGAGCTGCGCCACGCTCTCGAGTGCCATGGCGCCACGGAAGCGCCGTCGCGCGAGGATCCTCCGCCTGCGGCGGAAGATCTCGTGGTCAGTTAGAACGTTGATAGGCCGCCCGCCCGCGATGCGGAACCCGGCCTCCAGCGTCCCGAGTCCGACCTGGACGCCGGGAATCTCCGGCCCCGATTCCGACAGGATTTCCTCGAGTCGCTCGATCTGCCCGCCGTTGTCGCAGAGGATGAGAGTCCGCGCCCCGCGTGCTGTCTCTGCCCGGAGAAAGGAGACGAGGCGCTCCATCTTTCGTTCGATCGCGGGCGGGCGGCTCGCCCCGAGGCAGAGATCGTGGCCCGCCGCCGGGGTGAGCACGAGACGCGGGAATCGGAGCACGAGTCTCCGGACCTCAGCCGGCGCCATGAGGAGCCCCTGGTCCACGCCCGGCGCGAGAGCGCTCCTCTGGCCCGCCGGTCGACGGTCCGTCGCGGCGTCTTCCCGCGCGGCTTCGTCGCCTGCAACCAGGATCGCTTCAGAGGGGAGGATCTCGAGGAGGCTTTTCGGGCGGGCGGCCTCTCCGCTCAGACCATCCTCGCCCGGGAAAGCTGCGGGGAGCAGGCGGATCGAGGGCATGTCGCCGGTCGAGCGTTGATCGGTGACCTCGAAGGAGCGGATCATCGCGATCTCGTTTCCGAAGAACTCGATCCGGATTGGGTCGGCTAGGCCGAGGGAGAAGATGTCGACGACTCCGCCCCGAAGCGCGTACTGGCCAATCTCCTCGACGAGCGATGTCCTCTCGTAGCCCATCGACTCGAGCCGCTCGACGAGCGCCACGAGGCGGATTCCCTGGCCGGTTTCGAGGTTGAGGTGGAGATCGGCCAGCCGTTCGGGGACGGCCATCCGCTCCCGGAGCGCGCGCAGGGTCGTCACGAAGATGCGTCCCCCCTCGCCCAGGAGTGCCTCGACCGCCTCGACCCGGAGTGCGTCGATCCGGGGGTCGTTGTCCTCTCGGCCCACGGTACCGCTCTCGTTTTGCGGAAAGAGATGGGCGACGCCACTCCCGAGTAGTGACTCGAGGTCCGCTTCCGCCTCGTCCGCGGCGCCCGGATCCGGCGCGAGGAGAACGAAGATCCGACGCGGATGCGTCGCGTAGAGGGTGGCGACGAGCGCGGTGCCGGAGGAGCCCACGATTCCGCCGATCGCGGTTCGCTCCCCCGCACGGGGGAGTCCGTTCCGAAGCCTTGCGGCCAAGGCGGTCCGGTCGATCGACTTGAGGACCGGGTGGGACAGACTCACCGGGAGAGTGTATCGGCGGACGGCGTCCTCGACGGCCGCGACCCCGTGCCGAGGGATGCGAGCCACCCTTCGGCGATTAGGACGAGGAGGAGCGCGAGGAGGAGCGGACGGCCAACCTCGCTCCCATCGCGGTCCCGAAGGATCGCGTCCGGCCAGGGATCGCCGGGCTCGGCCTCCGGCCACGCCCCGGCTAGGAGCCGCGCCGCCTCCCCAGCGTCCACGCTCTCGCCTGTCGCTGCTGCTGCGTTGACGGCAACGCGGGCGAGGATCGAGTCCCCCGCACCGAGCACGTCGTAGACGCCCGCGGCCTCGGTTTCCGCGTAATCGGTGCCTCCGGACACCGGGTGTGCAGTCCCGTCCGGTCGGGCCACCGTCTCGGCGCCATCCGGGAGCGGGAAGGGTTCACCCGCCACGGCGCGACGCGCCGTCCGGGAGCCGGGCGTATGGCCGGTCAGAATCTCTAGAACAGGAAGCATCGATGTCGAAGCCGGAAGGTCCGAGGCTCGTTCGGTGAGCGGGGAGGCGAGGATCATGACGGGTCTTCCGTCGCTCACCGCCTCGACGAGCCACGGCTCGCCGTTGGAGAGGGTGAGGAGAGGCGACCAGTCCGTCGCGCCGTCCGGGATTCCGATACGATAGGTTTCCCGAACGCCGAGCCGGGCGGGGAGGATGTCCACCAGCTGGCCGGCGGCGACGCTGAGCTCGGTGCCTTCGGGCAGCGTCCCGGGCTCGAGGCTCCACCCGGGGAGGAGGCGACCCAGCTCGCGGTTGAGAGAGGGGAGGAGCGCCGGTTCGTCGGGCGGGATCAGGATCACCGCCGCCCGGTCGGCTGGAGTCCGCAGCGCGCCACCGCTCAGTATCTCGACCGACGCCTCTTCCTCGCCCGCGAGGCGTATGCGCCCGGCTTCGTCGAGCACAGAGAGTGCTTCCTCGGCGAACAGCGCGAGTTGCCCGGGGATGCCCACCGCGGGAGGGGGAATCGTCCGGAAGGCGAAGTGCACGATGTCGTCGCCCCGGAGATTGTCGGGCTCGATCTCGACACGGCCCGTGGCCCAGCCGGCCGGGAGGCGGGGGAGCGTGAGGACGGCCCAGCCGTCCGGCCCGGCCACAGAGGTCCCGATGAGGCGATCCCCAAGATAGCCGCGCACGGCGGAGCCTCCGGCGCCGGTACCTGCCAGCGACACCTCGATCTCGCCGGGGTCTCCGGCCCTCGGTACGAATCCGCCCGACATCAGAAGCCCGCCGATCCCGCGGTTTCCAGGCGGCCGCCCCGGCGGGGGAGCGATCACGACCCGCTCGGGATGTGTCTCGCCCCCAGGTTCGCCTCCCTCGAGCGCAGCGCGATCGAGGTCGGCGATGAGGAGGACCTCCCTCGTTTCGGGCGCGCCGGCGTCTAGGAGGTCCGCCGCCCGTTCGAGCGCGCCGCGAAGGTCCGGTGTCACGTGCGTGGGGGTGAGCGAGGCGAGCCGCGTGCGGGCCTCCTCCACCGAGAGGGGCAGCGACGGCCGCGCGGGCGTCCCGGTCTCGATGATCCAGATCCGGTCCCGCGCTCCGGCCCGCTCAAGTGCCTGGGCGGCCCGGGCGCTGATCGAGTCGAGGAGCCGCCCGTTTCCGACGACGGTCCCCGATGTGATCCCGTTGTCGACGACGATTGCAAGTCCGGCCGGAGGGTCGTCACTCCCGCCGAGGGGGAGTACGAGCCGGGCACCGGCGAGGACGGCGAGGAGCACGGCCATGATCCGCAGGGCGAGGAGCAGGAGCTGGCGGAGCCGCACGATACGCGCGTGCTCCCGCGTGGTGCGCTTGAGGTAGCGGAGTGCCGGGAAGACAAGGGTCCGCGTATCGCGCCGCCTGAGGAGGTGAATCAGGAGCGGCACGGCGAGTGCCACCGAGGCAAGGAGGAGGAGGGGACTTAGAACGGTCACGGGAGGCCTAGCCCAACCGCTCCCGTTTCCTCAGGAATGCCCGGAGCGTTCCCGCAAGGGGTGCCGAGGTGTCGACGAGGAGGTGGTCCACGCCCGCCGGCCGGAGCGTGCGTTCCCACTCGGTAAGTGCCCGCTCGACCGCGTCGCGGTAGTCTTCGCGCACCTCAGCCAGATCGACTAGCAGCTCCTCGCCGGTCTCCGGGTCGCGGAATACGGCGTCGCCCGTTCCCGAGAGATCACGCTCTCCCGGGTCGAGGAGGTGGAAGACCATGACCTGGTGTTTCCGGTGGGCCAGGTAGCGGAGCGCACGCACCGTCTCGCCGGGGTCGACGAGCAGATCGGAGACGAGAATCACCAGACCGCGGCGATAGAGCCTCAGGGCCACCTCCCGGATCGCCGTTGAGGCGTCCGTCGACCCGGACGCATCGAGGTCCTCGAGATTGCGCGCAAACTCGAGCCAGTGGCGACGCCCGCCCCGTGCGGATACCCAGCGCCGGATCCGGTCGTCGAAGGCGGCGAGCCCGGCACGGTCTCCCTGCCTGAGAAGGATCAAGGCGAGCGCGGCCGCGAGCGAGCTCGCGTACCACATCTTCGTCGGGAGCACACCCGGCCGCGAGCTCCACCCCATGGAGGCGCTCACGTCCAGCAGGAGGTGGGCACGCAGGTTCGTTTCCTCCTCGAACTGCTTGACATAGTAGCGGTCCGAACGGGCGTACATGCGCCAGTCGATGTGCCTGACGTCGTCACCCGGACGGTAGGCTCGCGACTCCGCGAATTCTGCGGAAAAGCCCCTGTGCGGCGAGCGGTGAAGGCCTAGGAAGAAGCCCTCAACCACGGCGCGCGTGCGCACCTCGAGGCCACCCAGCTTCGCAAGGTCTTCAGGACCGAGGAGCTCGGCGCGGGCAGGTTCTCGGACAGTAGTGGGCGGGTTCATCTGGAGGCCCGAAGCTACCGAGGGAACGTTTTGCCTGCAATCGCCATAGCAAGAAGGCGCGGCGCGGGCACCTCCGGAGTGCGGAGCCGCCCGCCCGCGATCGGGAGAGGAAGCGGCGGATGGGACCATTGATGGCAGACGCGCGGGTATGATCCGGCCTGCACCGCCGGAGCGCCGTGTTGTCCACGCGGGCCCCGCGTTCGCAGCCGTCGTCGGCACAGTCGCGCTCTTCCCGCTCGCGCCCGGGCGGCTTGCCGCGCAGGTGTATCCCCCGCCCCCGCCGGTCGGCACCGGTCCTCTTGAGACGCGGATCTGGCTCGAACGCGGTATCGATCCGGTGTTCGTCCCCGGTGACCGCCCGAGCGTGTACTACCGCGCGGGCACCGACTCTCATCTCCTCATCCTCCATATTGACACGGGTGGCGTGCTGAGGCTCATCAACGCCGCCGGCGAGAGCGAAGTCGCGCTCGCCGGCCGCGACTACGAGCTCCGTTTCCCCGAGCCCGATGGGTGGGAGGTGGAGGCGTCGCCCGGGGTGGGCTACTTCTTCGTTCTCGCGTCGCGCGATCCTATCACCCGAGACCGGATCTCGGGCGGGCAGTGGGGTGCAGCCCTCTGGGGGCTGCCGATCCGGACCGACCCCTACGTCGCCGTCGACGAAATGCGCCGCGCACTCCTTCCCGGGGTCGGGGAGGACTACGCGCTGGATTTCGCGACTTACCACGTGGGAGAGTCCTACTCCTACCCGCGTTTCCTCTGCTTCCAGTGCCACGACGCGCAGCCCGCCGAGGCGTGGAACCCCTATCATCAGACGTGTATGGACGTGCGGGTTGTGATCTTCAACGACCCGTACTTCTACCCGGCGACCCGCTACCGGGGCGACCAGGTCGTCTATGCCCAGCCCCCGGACCCGGGGCTCCCCCAGTTTGCCTTCACGAGCCGGATCCGCGGGGAGCCGGGAACGCCCATCGTGCGGAGCCGCGCCGGGGAAGGAAGACCGGGGGCGCCGCGTCCTCTCCCGGGGGATCCCTCCGTGCGCCGGGTCCCGGTGCAGGCTGGGGGCGATGCCGGGCCGCCGGGGCCAGCCGGCGGCCCACGGACGCTCGCCCCCGACGGGGATGACGGCGGCACGGAGGGCGTGCCCATCCTTCCGGGATCACGCCCGACTCCGGATCGCCCGATCCTTCGCCGCCGCGAGTAACACGAGTCGCCCGCACGGACGGTCCCGGCGCAAATGCGCCGCTTCGTCCCCTCGATTGATCCCGGTTTTTCTCCGGGTTAGACTCTTCCTGACCCCTCCATACAACCCCGGCATCCGGGAACGTGGGACCCGTGCGCATCTCGAACATCCGAAATTTCTGCATCGTGGCCCACATCGACCACGGGAAATCCACGCTCGCCGACCGGCTCCTCGAGGCGACCGGGACTCTCGATGCGCGCAGCATGCGGGCACAGGTTCTAGACTCGAACGAACTTGAGCGGGAGCGCGGGATCACGATCAAGCTCCACGCGGTCCGGATGGACTACCGGGCTCCCGACGGCCGGATCTACGGGTTCAATCTCATCGACACGCCCGGCCACGTCGACTTCACCTACGAGGTGTCGCGGTCACTCGCTGCGTGCGAGGGTGCGATCCTCGTCGTGGATGCGAGCCAGGGGGTCGAGGCCCAGACGCTCTCGAATCTCTTCCTGGCCATGGACGCGGGACTCGAGATCATCCCGGTACTGAACAAGATCGATCTCCCCAGCGCCGAGGTGGAGCGGCGAGCCGGCGAGCTCGCAGAGTTGCTGGGGGTGGAGCCCGAGGCGATCCTCCCCGTTTCGGCCAAGGACGGCGTCGGGATCGGACCCGTGCTCGATGCGGTCGTCGAGCGGGTTCCCCCGCCCGTGGGCGCTCCGGACGCGCCGACGCGGGCCCTCGTCTTCGATTCCTACTATGACCAGTACCTGGGTGCCGTCCCGTCGATCCGGGTGTTCGACGGGACGCTCGAGCCGGGGACGGTCATCGCATTTGGCTCCCACCCCGAGACCTACGAGGTCACGGAGGTGGGGATCCAACAGCTGAAGCGCATCCCCCGCCCGAGCCTCGGGCCGGGGGACGTGGGCTACCTCGTGGCCGCGATCAAGGAGGTCAGCCATACTGCGGTCGGGGATACGGTGCTGGACGCCGGCCGGCGGGCCAGGGAGCTCCTTCCGGGCTACCAGCGGATAAGACCAATGGTGTTTGCGGGACTCTACCCGACCGACTCCGACAACTACGAGGAGCTCCGTGATGCCCTCGACCGGCTCAAGCTGAACGACGCCTCTCTCCAGTCCGAGCCGGAGACGTCCGCCGCCCTCGGGTTCGGGTTCCGTTGCGGATTCCTCGGGCTGCTTCACATGGAGATCGTCCAGGAGCGGCTCGACCGGGAGTTTGGAGTCGATCTGATCACCACGGTTCCGAATGTCGAGTACCGGGTGACCCTGACGAACGGCGAGGTCGTCCACGTCGAGACCCCGACGAAACTCCCCGGCCGGGGCGTCATCGACCGGATCGAAGAGCCGATCGTGCGGGCCCGGATCGTCTGCCCCGCCGAGTACATCGGGAATGTGCAGAAGCTCGCGCACGACCGGAGGGGCGTCTTCAAGGGAATGCAGTACCTTGACACCGAGCGGGTCGAACTCGACTACGAGCTGCCCTTGGCGGAGATCGTGCTCGACTTCTACGACCGGCTGAAGAGCGGCACGCGCGGCTATGCCGGATTCGACTACGAGTTTCTCGACTACAGGGAGGACAGCCTAGCGCGGCTCGACATCCTCGTGAACGGGGCTCCGGTCGACGCCTTCTCGGTGATCATCCACCGAACGAAGGCGGAGTCCCACGGCCGCGATCTCGTTCGGCGCTTGAAGGAGTTGATTCCCCGCCAGCAGTACCAGGTGGCACTCCAGGCCGCGACCGGGGGGAGGGTTGTGGCGCGCCAGAACATCCGTCCCGTGCGGAAGAACGTCACGGCGAAGTGCTACGGGGGTGACATCACCCGCAAGCGCAAGCTCCTCGAGAAGCAGAAGGAGGGGAAGAAGCGGATGAAGCAGGTGGGTTCCGTCGAGATCCCGCAGGAAGCCTTCCTCGCCGTCCTATCGCTCGATGGTTGACGCCTCCATCCGGCACCGGCACGGCGTGCGCGAACGCCGCCTGCTGGGTGTGGTCGGCACGCTCGTCTGGGACAAGATCTCCCGCGGGAACACCGCAGCCGAGACCCTCACGGGATGGGGCGGGATCGGGTATGCACTCGAGGCGCTGACGGTCGCGCTTCCGGAGCCATGGTCGATCGGTCCGATCGTGAAAGTGGGGCAGGACCGGGCGGAAGAGGCCTTCCGTTTCCTCCGCTCGCTGCCGAGGGTCCGAATCGGGCCCGGCGTCGTGGTCGTGCCCGAGCCGAACAACGAGGTGGAGATGCGCTACGCCGGGCACGTGCGCGTGACGGAGAGGCTGACGGGCGGAGTGCCGCCTTGGACGTGGGAAGAGCTTGCGCCACTCACACGCGGGTGCGACGCGCTGTATCTCAACTTCATATCCGGATTCGAGATGGAGCTCGGGACCGCACGCCGGCTCCGCGAGGCGTTCGCCGGTCCGACGTACGCCGATCTCCATTCCCTCTTCCTCGGGCTCGGCCGGAGCGGGGAGCGGGTGCCGCAGCCGCTTCTCCGCTGGACGGAATGGCTGTGCTGCTTTGACGCGGTCCAGATGAACGAGGCCGAGTTCGCGCTCCTCGGCCACGCGCGTGGCGATCCGCTCAAACTGGCAGCCGACGCGGTAGGGCCGGAGCTCAAGCTGATCAACGTGACCCTCGGTCCCAGGGGAGCCGCCTACGTTGCGAGTCCGTGCTTCGATCCCGATCCCTTCACTTGGCCCGTGCGGCGCGGGGGGCTTGCCGTCCCGGGACCTGTGCGGAGCGCGAGAGTGGAGGGGGCGGCAGTTGCCGAGGGGGACGGGGATCCGACTGGGTGTGGCGACGTCTGGGGCGCATCATGCTTCAGCGGGCTCCTGACAGGCGCCTCCCTCGAGGATGCGATGGCGGAGGCGAACCGTCGCGCGGCGCGTAATGTGGAGCATCGGGGAGCCTTGGGTCTCGGCCGCCATCTGGACCGGCAGATCGACCCGGCACCGGGGGTGAAATGAAGGTCATCCCGGTTCCCACGTCGCTCGACTACCGGAGCGTCGACCAGCTCTTGGGGCTTGCCTCCGACTCCGTCGAGGGAAGCGTCCTCCTCGATGCACACCGGATCCGGTGGGTCGACCCGGTGGGGATGATCGGGCTCCTCTCGCTCGGCCGCGTGATGGGCGAGCGGTGCGGTGAGCCCCCCGTGCTCAAGCTCCCGGAGGGGGGGGAGGTGCTTGCCTACCTCGGGAGGATGGGCTTCCCGGCCGCGGCCGAGGGTATCTTCCGTGAGCCACTCCCGTCAGGAAGGCGGCAGGCGAGGAGATCGGAGGTCCTCCTCGAGCTCACGAGGATCGAGGAGAACCGGGACGTCCACGCGGTCGTGGACCTAGTCCACGACCGCGCGGGCAGGATCCTTGCCCGCACACTCCGTTATCCGCCCACGGCGGTCGTTCAGTTTCCAGTGGTCCTGTCGGAAGTATGCCAGAACATTCTCGAACACGCCGGCGCGCCGGGGTGGGTTGCGGCCCAGAGCTATCTCTGGAAGAAGAGGCTCGGCCGCGAGGTCCTTGTGATCGGGGTCGGTGACGTGGGCCGGGGCTTTCGTGGCTCCCTTGAAGGGGAATACTCGGGCCGCTACGGGGATCGGTGGGGGGACGCCACGGCGCTCGAGGCTGCATTCATCCATGGGCTCACGCGGTTTCCCGACCAGGGCAGGGGCCAGGGGATCCAGCAGATCCGCAGGCAGGTCAGGCGGTGGCACGGCGGCATCGCGATCCGGAGCGGGACGGCGCGGATCGCCGATGTCCCGGACTGGGATGAAATGGCACCGCTCGAGGACGGCCTCGCGCCTTTCCCCGGTGCCCAGATTACGATCATCCTGCCGGCCGGGGCCCAGCCGTGAGACACGGCCGGCGCTTCGGCGACCTGGAGCTCAGTGCCCTGGCGGTCGATGTCCGGGAACTCCTCGAGCGGAGCGTGACGAGCCTCCGCTCGCATCTTGTGACGCGGCCGACCGGGCGGGCCGTTCGGATCGCGATCGAGCGTCAGCTGGATATGCTGGTTGCTCCGGCCCTCTCGCTGGTCGACCTCTCGTCGGTGGCGATCCTCGACTACTCGTGTGCGGACGAGGTGGTCGCGAAGCTCCTCCTGCGCAAGCGTGGGCCGGCTGGATCGGCCTTCTTTGTCCTGATGGGCGTCAAGGCGCATCACCGGGATCCCATCGAGGCCGTGCTGGAACGGCACGCGCTCGCCGTCGTGGCCGAGACCGGGCCCGGGCGCTACAACATGATCGGGGTGGGCTCGGACGGGGAGCGGACCCTCTGGTCGAGGGTGGAGCGGTCAGGTTGTGTCAGGGCAGGGAAAGTGGCCGAGCTCGTGGCAGCGCGCGGGCAAAGGCGCGATCTGGACGCGCTCCTGACCCGCCGTCTCGTCTTCCGAAACCCCGCGAGCGGAGACCTCCACGCCCTGAGCACGCTTCTCCGCACATAGCTGAGTACGCGCGACTGGATGGAACCGATGCGGGCGTCCGGGGTTCTCAGCGCCTTGCGCGGTGTCCGTTCCGGGGAGGAGCCCCGTGTCGAAAGAGCACCAGATTATCGAGATCCTCGATCAGATCCGTCCGGCTCTTCACGCCGATGGCGGAGATGTCGAGTTCCTGGGCTTCGAGGAGTCCGAGGGGATCGTGCATCTCCGGCTGATGGGCGCGTGCGAGTCGTGTCCCATCTCGATGCTGACGCTCAAGGACGGGATCGAGCGGCGCATCCGGAGCACCGTGCCGGAAGTCACGGAGGTCATGGCGATTTAGATGGGCGGGCACCGGGTGGGCGGGGTGTCAGAACCGCTCCCGTGCCCCACCAGGAGGCGCGCTCCCTCGAGGGGGTGCGCCGCTTTTTTTGCACGCTCCGGGAGGCGACGGACGCCTGATGTCCCAAGAGGACCTGAAGCGTTCCATCGCGGAAGCCCTTCGCACGGTCACGCACCCCGGGACGGGGACCGACGTCGTCGCGAGTGGGCACGTCGGGGAGCTCGAGGTCGACGACGACGGTCGCGTCCGGTTCTCCTTCAACCTCAAGGGCGAAGTGCCCGACGGGCTCGTGAGGGCCGCCCGCACGGCTGTCGAGGCGGTTGAGGGAGTCAGCCGTGTCCGGGTGAACCTCCAGCTTCCCCAACCGGCAGCCGATCCCCGTCGCGCCGCCGGGCGTCGCCGGCGGCCTGAGCCGGGATCGATCCCGCCCCCGACACCCGATCCGGGCGTCCTGGCCGACGTCTCCCACGTCATCGCCGTGTCGTCGGGTAAGGGAGGCGTGGGCAAATCCATGGTGGCCACGAACCTGGCCGTCGCACTGGCTTCGGAGGGGCTGGGGGTGGGCCTGCTGGACGCCGACATCTACGGGCCGAATATTCCGAGAATGTTCGGTGAGTCGAGGCGCCCCCGCGTCACCGGGTCAAAGGGAAGCGAGATGATCGAGCCCCTCGAGGCGCACGGCGTGCGGCTGATGAGTCTCGGTTTTCTTCTGGAGGAGGAGCAGCCGGCGATCATGCGCGGGCCCCTCATATCGGGGATCCTGAGGCAATTCATCACCCAGGTGAACTGGGGTCCGCTCGACGTCATGGTCGTTGATATGCCGCCGGGGACGGGGGATGCCCAGCTATCGCTCGTCCAGACGATCGATGTGGAGGGGGCGGTGATGGTCACGACCCCGCAGGCGGTCTCGGTGGGCGACGTCCGGCGCGGCGTGAAGATGTTCGAGCGCGTTAACACGCGCGTCCTCGGGATCGCCGAGAATATGAGCGGTCTCGTCTGCCCGCACTGCGGTGAGATGGTCGATGTCTTCGGGAGGGGTGGAGGCGAGCGTCTGGCTCGTGAGATGGGTCTTCCCTTTCTGGGGTCCATCCCGCTCGATCCGGCCGTCCGGTCGGGGGGTGACGGTGGCACGCCGATCGTCGTGTCGGCCCCGGAATCCCCGGCTGGATCGGCGCTCAGCAACCTTGCCGGCGAAATCCTTCGCTCGGTCCGTATCCCACTCGCAGAGGAGGCGTAAATCAAGATTCCCTTCCACCCGAGGCCGACTCGGGACGAACTGTTCACGAGCCCGCTCCACATGATCGCGCGCGACTTCCCTGAGACGCTCGCCGAGTTCCAGGCCCACGGTGTTTCCCTCGAGCACTTCGGGGACCGGACGCTTCAGGAGTTCGAGGATCCGGAAGAGATCCTTGATGACCTGGAGGCGTCTACCGCATGGCGGCCGGGGTCGGCTTCCGCATAGCTCGGCAATGGCGCGCGTCACCCTCCTGACGGACTTCGGTACCGCCGACGGCTACGTCGGAGCGATGAAAGGTGTCATCGCCTCGATATTCCCCGGCGCTATTCTTGACGATGTGAGCCACGAGGTTCCGTTCGGCGCCGTGGGAGCCGGAGCGCTTGCTCTCGCCCGCTACTGGAACCGGTACCCGCCGGGGACAGTGCACCTCGTGGTCGTCGACCCCGGAGTGGGCACCGCACGGCGGGCGCTGGCGGTAGAGGCGGACCGGAGACTCATTGTCGCGCCGGACAACGGGATCGTGAGCCGCGTCCTCGATGCCGCTGACGAGTTCCGGTCCGTGTCCATCGAGAATCCCGGTTTCCTGCCAGACGAGAGGAGCGCCACCTTTCACGGCCGGGACATCTTTGCTCCGATCGCAGCGTGTCTCGCACGCGGCGTCCACCTCTCCCGATTCGGACCGGAGATCGCCGATCCAGTCTATCTTCCGGAACCGGGGGTGAGCTGGGAGTCGGAGGCGATCGTTGGCGAGGTCGTCTCAACGGACGGCTTTGGAAATCTCGTCACGAACTTGCCCGGTGCCAGTGTGGACGAGGCATCAGGGGTCGAGATACGGGGGCAGAAGATCCCCGTGGTGCGCACGTACGGCGACCTGCCCCCCGCAAGCCTCGCCGCGCTCGTAAACTCGGACGGACGCGTGGAGGTTGCTGCTAGGGACAGCTCGGCTGCGGAACTCCTCAACGCCGATGTGGGGACGCGCGTGCGCATCCCGAAGTAGAAACGGCGGTTCGGGGGTGGCCCCGGCCGCGGTATCGTGTCCTAGCGTCTTCCCTGAAGCCAGGCCTCGTCGGAGGCCGTGATTTGCCCACGGGGCTTCCAGTTGCGTGCGATCTTGTAGACGATCCAGCAGAGAAGGGCGAGCGGGGCCACCTTGAAGAGGAGGATGCTTCCGAGTGTGATCGCCAGCGCGAAGGCAGTTCCCACGGCGGAGAGAAGGGCGAGCAGGAGGCCGACTGCGACGAGTACGACCAGTAATGCGCCAAAGAACTTGGCCAATGGTCCGAGCATGTTTCCTCCGCTACATCGGCTGGATGATCGATCAGGTGTCCTAACACTACCGCGTCCAGTGTCGAAGGTTCACGTGCGGCCGGTCGGCGGTGGGTCCCATCTCAGGGGTGTTCGCGCGTTGCACTGCCGCGAGAAGGCGGCCTCGGTTGCGACGGTGTATCGTGGGAAGATGCGGCATCCTCCTGCTCTTTCGAGGGCGTGGCACCCAGCCTGCCGTCCGGTTGGCCGTGTGGTGGAGGGGTTGGGCGCGAAACGATCCACGGCCTCTCAGGTCTGTATCTGCGCCGCAGGGAACCCTGGGAAGGCGACGCCGTGCGAAAGGTCCGTCACCGGTGACCGGCGCGGTTTCCCGGTGTCCCCCTCACCATGGATGGAGTGGAGTGTATCCTGGTGACCAAGTCCAGGTCCGACTGTAGCCTCGGCAGGTACGCCATTCCGTCGCTGAAGCAGTCGTGGGCACAGCATGGTGTCTGCTTCATCGCTCAGAACAACAGGCCCGGGCGGCCTGACTCGGCATCGGCATTCCGTCGTCTGGGCGTCGTTCGGGGTTGCGGTGGTCCGCAGCCTGCCGTTCCGTGGAGGTCCGACCGGCGCCCGACGAGTTTCCGCTCAGCACGCCGGGATACAGGTGTCACGCCGTCACCTGACAACAGGGCAGGGGAGCATTGATGCTGTCCTGGAGGTCGTGGTGACGAGCGCACCCGACCGCGATCCGGGATCGAGTCGGAACGTCCGGACGATCTTCACCGAGATTGCTCCACACTACGATCTCCTGAACCACCTCCTGAGCGCCAATGTGGATCGCCGATGGCGGCGCCTCGCCGTGAACGCGCTGGGGGAGTTTGCCGTCGGTTCCCGGAAGGTGCTCGACGCCTGTGCGGGCACCTTCGACATGAGCCTCGAGCTCGTTGGGCGGCCGGGGTTTTCCGGCCGCGTGATGGCGGTCGACTTCGCGTTTCCGATGCTCGCGTCAGGTCGGCCCAAGCTCGATGGCCGCGCTGTCCTGCCCGTCTGTGGGGACTGCCTCCGCCTGCCCTTCCCGGACGGCAGCTTTGATGCCGCGATGGTGGCCTTCGGCATCCGGAACCTGACGGACGTCGGCGCCGGGTTCCGCGAGTACCGGCGCGTGCTTCGACCGGCCGGTAGGCTTGCCATTCTCGAATTCACCACCCCCCCGAACCGGGTTGTGAGGGCTGGCTACCTCTTCTATTTCCACCGGATCCTCCCGCTCATCGGGCGCCTGGTCTCGGGGCACCCGTGCGCCTATTCGTACCTGCCGGCATCCGTGAAGGCGTTCCCGGGTCCCGGCGGCATCGCCCGGCAGCTCGAGGAAGCGGGGTTTGCGAACGTCGGGTGGTCTTATCTCACGGGGGGGATTGCGGCACTCCACCTAGCGGACCGGCCGGAGTGACCCAGGGCCGGTAGCTACCATCCGGCCGGAGCTCATAGACCGGGCCCAGCCGCTCCACCCCGAGTGTGAACCGCGTCGGATCACCGAGGATGAGAACCGTCATCCTGTCGGGATCGAGGTGCGTCCGGATCACCTCGGCAACGCTCCGCGCTGTGACCGCTTCGAGACCTTCCCAGTACCGCCACAGCCAGTCGGTTGGGAGTCCCTGCGCGCGGAACTGCATCTGGCGTGCCACGATCGTCGCGGCCGACTCAAAGGCGAACACATAGCCGGTCGTGATCTCCTCGACGGCCCGCCGCACATCGGATTCGGACGGTGGGATGCGCCGGTACGCCTCGAGTACCTCGCGGAGCAGACGAAGTGCATCGGGCGTGGTCTCGGCGCCGGTCGCCGTGTAGACACCGAGCAGGCCCTCGTGGCGGGCCGGGGTGGTCCACACCGAGCTCGCGCCGTATGCGAGTCCCTCCACCGTGCGGATTCGCTCCACGATCCGGGATCCGAAGCCGCTTCCGCCGAGGAGGTGATCCGCGACCCGTGCCGCGAAGTATTCTCCGGAGTCTCCCTGGCGAACCGTGCTCGGCTGGGCGAGGAGCACGGTACTCTGCTCGATGGCCTTTGGGAGAATGAACGTGCCGGGACCGCGGCGGATCGCGGGCTCAGGAAGCGGGGAAAGCGGCGCTTCGCATTGGGGCCACGGGTCGAGGAATTGCCTGACGAGCGACTCGGCGTCCTCCCACGTCACGTCTCCGGAGATCCCGACGAGGACCCGATCGCGGCAGACCATCACTGCGTGCAGACGGCGCAGGACACTGCGGCTGAGCCGCTCCGCGGAGAGGTCGCCTTCCCCGAGAACCCACCCGACGGGATGATCGCCGTACATCAGGCGGTTGAATTCCGAGAAGGCGAGGCTGCCGGGGTTGTCGTCCCGCCGCCGGATCCGCTCCCGCGTCTGGCCCCGCCAAACCTCGAGAGCGAGGGAGTCGAGTCCGGGTTCTAGGAGAATCTCGCCCAGAAGATCCATCGCCGGCTCAAGTGTCTCGCGCAGCGCATTCATCCGGAACCGCAATGCGCCCCCCCCTCCGCTCACCGACAGCTGCAACGCCAGCTCGTCGAGCGCGCGTTCGACAGCATCGGGAGTTCGCGTTCGTGTCCCGCCCGACCTGAGGACGAATGGGAAGGCGGAGACGGCTGCAAGGCGCGCGCGCGGGAAGTTGCCGGGCCCTCCCGCCAGTTGAAGCTGAATGTCGATGAGCGGAAGGAGCGGGTCGTAGAGGTGGAGGACCGTAACCCCGGCGATCTCGTGTGTCTCGGGCGCAGGCGGATCGAACTCGAGTGGCCGGAAGGTGAGTGCCTCGAGTCCTGCCCTACCCGAGAGCGGGAGGTCCTCTCCGGCTGGCGCATCCAGCGTGTCTGCCCCGGGTGCTGCGGAATGGACGGGATAAGCGGGGGTCACCCTGTCGGTGGGCGTCTGGGCCCCTTCGCGGCCGACGAAAGCAGCGGGCAGAAGAAGGAGCGGGAGAAGCGGCACGGGCCCCGCCTACGGCTCCTCTGCCGGGCGCAGGATGGCGACGGTCCTTCCCTCGGGCCGGAAGTATACGTCGAGCACTCGTGCAATCTCGTCGCGCCCGACCGCCCGCATCCGTTCCTGCAATCGAAATGTCTCCCGCCAGTCCCCCCACGCCGCCTGGGATGAGGCGAGCTGGAACGCCAGTCCCTCGGCGGATGCGAGCCTCCGGACTTCGGCCGCGAGCAGAGCCCGCCGCACCCGCCGCAACTCACCGTCCGTGGGCGGAACCCGCCGGAGGCGATCGAGTTCGCTGTAGATTGCCGCTTCGACGTCTTCGGGGGCATGCGGGGCGATGGGGATCGCCTGGATCGTGAAGAGCCCGGGATGGAGCCTGCCCGGCCCTGTTCCGGCGAAGACGGAAGCGGCGATCCTGTCGTCAATCACGAGTCGCCGGTGGAGGCGCGCGTCCCTCGATCCGACCAGCAGATTCGCAAGCACCTGGAGGGCGGGGGACTCCGGTGCGAGCCCCGACGGTACTTTCCACCCGATCCGGATCGCGGGCCCGGCGTCGTAGCGGGTCTCGACGCGCCTCGGCTCCACCTGGACGCCCTCGGGGGGCGGAGCGGGGGGTGCGGCTCCCCGACGCTCGATAGCGCCGAAGTAGCGTTCGGCCCAGACGGTGGCGGAGTCCGCCTCGAAGCGGCCGACAATCGCGACCGTCGTCTGGCCGGGCCCGTAATACCGCTGGTGGTGCGCCTCCACCTCGCGCCGGGAGAGGCGAAGGAGGTCCTCCGCGTATCCGATGGGGGGCACACCGTAGGGGTGGTCGGTGAACGCGGCGCCGTAATAGGTGGCCGAGAGGAGTGCCGGCGCCGAAGTCTCGGTTCGCAGGCGGCGTTCCTCCATGATCACGCGGCGTTCCGTGTGGAACTCCCTGAGGACAGGGCTCCGCATCCGGTCGGATTCCAGCACGAACCAGAGCTTCGCACGGTTCGAGGGCAGGGAGACATAGTAGGTTGTCGCCTCGTAACCCGTCGTCGCGTTCGGCCCCCGGGCACCGTGGCTCGTGAGGATCTGGTCGTATTCGTTGGGAATCACGTACGCGCGCGCCGAGTCCTCGAGCACCTCGAGCCGTGCTTGGAGGCGCTCCACAAGCCCCGGCCCGGCAGACGGCATCACGCCTTCCTGCACGATCGAGTCGTGGACGGCGTCCATTGCGTCCATGTGGATCCGCTCCAACGCAACGTCCGTGGTCCCGATCGTGGTCGTCCCCTTGAAGAGGAGGTGCTCAAGGAAGTGGCTGACTCCCGTCTGACCGGGTGGATCGTGGATGCTTCCCACGCCGACGTGAACGACGAATGATACTGTGGGCGCGCCCGTTCTCTCGAGGAGAAGGAAGCGCATCCCGTTCGCTAGAACGACCTCCTCGACGGGGAGACCAGTGCCGTCCGAGATCCGGTCGGCGTCCACCCTCTGGAGGGCAGCGACCTCAGGGGCGAGAGGTGCCCCGAAGAGGAGAAGGGCCGGGACGCACGCGGGTACCCGGCGCCTCCGGCTTCTGTGGCCGGTCGGGCGTACTCTACGTCGGGCGGGTCCGTCGGGAGTCATGCTGCTGTCCGGCCGGTTGGCAGCGTGGACACAGGAAGGCGGAGCGGCCTCCGAGACGAATGCGAACAATCGTGCCCGCGCATCTCGTGCACGGGTGCCCCTCCCGGCCGTATACCCGGAGGGCGTCCGCGTAGCTCCCCTCGCTCCCCTCGGCGGTTCGGTAATCGCGAAGCGTCGTTCCCCCGGCGTCGATCGCCTCCCTCAGGACGGAGCGGAGTACGCGATGGAGTGTCCGGCCCTCATCAGGAGAGAGGTCCCGCGCAGGTCTGCCGGGGTGGATCCGTGCCCGGGCGAGCGCCTCGTTCGCGTAGATGTTGCCAACGCCTGCAATCCGCCTCTGGTCCAGCAGCCAGGAGCGAACCGGGGAGCGGGAGCGGGAGAGGGCCCCGATCAGGTGGCGGGCGCAGAATCCGTCGGCAAGCGGTTCCGGTCCGAGGCCCCGGGACCAGTCCCGGTAGGCGTCCGGCGGGAGGACCGCGAGCCGCCCGAAGCGCCGGACATCCCGATAGATGAGGGCCGATCCATCATCCAGCCGGAAGTGAAGCCCGGTATGCCCGGGGAGCGGGGCCGGCTCAGCGGGTCGCCGGCGGAGGAGTCGGCCTGACATCCCGAGATTCACGACCAGGCGGTCGACGTCGCCACCGCGAGCCGATCCGGGTCCGACCTCCACGACGACGTTCTTGCCCCTGCGTCCGACGCCGTGGACCGACCGGTGCCGAAGCGAGGCACGGAACTCCGCCTTCGGGACGGAGAGAAGGTCTTCCTTCAGGACCTCGACATCCTCGATGGAGCGCCCGAGTAGGGGGGCACGGAGCCCCCGGGCGATCGTCTCAGCTTCCGGTAGCTCGGGCATCCGACGAGAAGGCCCGCCATCCGATGTCCCGCCGGAGCGTCTTGCCCTCGAAGCGGATCACGTCTGCACCCGCGAGACTCCTCGCCCTCGCCTCCTCCAGGTCGCCGCCGACACCGACCACCGAGAGCACCCGGCCACCGTTGGTCAGTAGCCGCCCGTCGGTGTCGCGCGTGCCGGCGTGGAACACGAGAAGTCCATCCTGTCGGTCCGACCTCGGCGGCAGCGTGATCTCCTTCCCGTTCTCGTATGAGCCGGGGTAGCCCGCCGAGGCGAGGACCGTATTGAGCGCCGCGCCGTCCTCCCAATCGCATGCGGCCCCGGAGATGCTCCCGTCCCGTGCAATCGGGATCATGAGATCCAGAAGCGAACTCTTCATCAGGGGGAGGAGCGCCTGGGTTTCGGGGTCGCCGAAGCGGCAGTTGAACTCGACGACCTTGGGCCCGGAGCCGGTGATCATGAGGCCGGCGTAGAGCACGCCGCGGTACGGGGTCCCCGCTGCGGCTAGGGCTGCCACGGTCGGCG
>JAAXGI010000012.1 GCA_012267505.1 Gemmatimonadota bacterium | reverse complement strand
GCTCGCCGCACCGGACTTGTCCCGTCCAAGATGGAAGGTGGCAATGTTGATGCCCCGCCCGCCGAGAGCCGAGCCGAGTGCGCCGATGAACCCGGGCTTGTCGCGGTTTCGCGTGTAGAGCATGCGCGGACCGAGCCGGGCCTCCATCGATATGCCCTCCACATCCACGACGCGCGGGCGGTCCTCTTGGAAGAGGGTACCGGCGACCGTGCGCTCGCCCCGCTCCGTCCCGACCGTGAGACGGACCAGCGATTGGTATCCGTCCGCGCTCGGCCGCTCGACGGTCGTGACCTCGATGTTGCGCTCCTCGGCCACCACGGGGGCGTTGACCGCATTCACATTGGCAAGGAGGGGGGCGAGGAGACCCTCGAGCGCGGCCGCGGTGATCGGATGGTTGTTCAGCCCGGAAGCCGTACCGGCGTAGGTCAACGTTACCGACTTGAGGCCCGTCTCGGTGATCTGGCCGGCGAAACTGCCGAGCTGGCGGGCTAGGTCGATGTAAGGCCTTAAGAGAGGCGCCTCCTCGGCGGATACCGACGGCATGTTGAGCGCGTTCGTGACGGCACCCGTCAGCAGGAAGTCGGCCATCTGCTCGGCGATCTGCACAGCAACCTTGTCCTGCGCCTCGCCCGTGGAGGCGCCCAGGTGCGGTGTGGCGACGACGTTGTCGAGCGCGAAGAGCGGATGCGCTCCGGGCGGCTCCGACCGGTACACGTCGAGCGCCGCGCCCGCCACATGTCCCGACTCGAGGGCTGCCTGGAGCGCGTCCTCCTCGATCAGGCCTCCACGGGCACAATTGACGATCCGCACCCCGGGCTTCGCCCGGGCCAGCGTATCGGCATTCAGGATGTTCCTCGTGCCGTCGGTGAGCGGGGTGTGAAGCGAAATGAAGTCGGCGCGCTCGAGAAGATCGGCGAGCTCGAGTCGTTCGACCCCGAGCTGCGTCGCACGGTCGGGGGACAGAAAGGGGTCGGCGGCGATCACCCGCATCCCGAGGCCCTGGGCGCGCGCGGCCACCAGCGAGCCGATGTTCCCGCATCCGATGAGGCCGAGCGTCTTGCCTGCGAGCTCGACCCCCATGAAACGGGACTTCTCCCACTCCCCGCCGCGGGTCGAACGGTCCGCGGCCGGAATCTGCCGCGCGAGCGACATCAGGAGCGCGATCGAGTGCTCGGCCGTCGTCACGGAGTTGCCGAAGGGCGCGTTCATGACGATGACACCGCGGGCAGTGGCGCCGTTCAGGTCGATATTGTCGACGCCGATCCCTGCCCGCCCCACGACCCGCAGCTTCCGGGCGGCGTCGAGGATCCGGGGCGTCACCTTCGTCGCGGAGCGGACCGCGATCCCGTCGAAGTCGGAGATGATCCCGGCAAGCGCCTCCTGCGACAGTCCCACCTTCGTGACACAGTCGATCCCGCGGTCACGGAAGAGGGCCGCCGCCCGGGGACTCATCCGGTCCGCGATCAGGACCCTAGCCACGCATCACCTCCCGGAAAGCCCAGTCGAGCCAGGGCGTGAGTTTCTCTAGATCCGAGCTCTCGACCGTGGCACCGCCCCAGAGACGGAGTCCGGGGGGGGCGGCCCGGTAGCTCGCGATGTCATGGGCTGCGCCCTCGCGGTCGAGGAGACCGACGAATTCGCGGATGAAGGCGGCCTGCTCACCGACGCTGCGGTCCGTCACGGTCGGCTCAACGATCCGGAGGCAGATCGAGGTCGGCGATCGCGTCTCCGGCCGGCGGGCCAAGAACTCCACCCACTCCGTCCGGGAGACCCACGCATCGATGACCTCGAAGTTCTCCCGCGTCCTTCGGATCAGCGCCTCGCTCCCGCCCTCCGCCTCGGCCCAGCGGAGCCCGTCGAGGGCGTCCTCGACGCAGAGCATCGAGGGCGTATTGATCGTCGAGCCCGCGAAGATCCCCTCGTTGAGCCCGGATCCCTTCGTCAGGCGGAAGAGCTTCGGAAGCGGCCGCTCCGGCCGGTAGGACTCGAGCCGATCGACCGCCCGCGGCCCAAGCGCGATCATCCCGTGGGCCGCCTCCCCGCCGAGAACCTTCTGCCAAGAGTAGGTCAGGACGTCGAGGCGGTCGAAGGGGACTTCCATCCCCAGCACCGCGGATGTGGCATCGCAGATCGTCAGCCCCGCGCGGTCCGCCGGGATCCAGCTGCCGTCCGGCACGCGGACCCCCGACGTCGTGCCGTTCCAGACGAAGACGACGTCGTGGTCCGTGTCCACGATGTCGAGTTCCGGAAGCTCACCGTACGGCGCCTCGCGGAGGAGCACCCCGTCGAGGCCGAGGCTCCGGACGTCCTTGGCCCAGCCCGCGCCGAAGCTCTCCCAAGCGAGCACCTCCACCCCGCGGGCCCCGAGGAGCGACCAGATTGCGATCTCGAATGCCCCGGTATTCGATCCTGGAACGATGCCAAGCCGGTAGCCCTCGGGAAGGCCGAGGAGATCGCGGGACCGCTCGATGACCTCCTGGAGCCGCTGCTTCGCCGGGAGTGCGCGGTGCGAGCGGCCGAGGAGCGCGCCCTCGAGGCGGCCGAGACTCCACCCCGGTCGCTTCGTGGTCGGACCGCACCCGAATCTCGGGTTCTCAGGGCGGACGGATGGTTTCATGGATACCCGTGCAGGCCGCATGGTCGAGCTGCACGGTCCGTGCATCGAGGGGCCCGAGGCCGCGTCCCGCACACCGGGGAGCGACGGATGCGGAAGTCTAAGGAAATGCCCGTTGGCGTCAACTTGGCTCCGGACACGCGCGGAGACGCCACGCTTGCCGGTCGCGAGGCCCCGCTCCGTCGGCTCGGCGCCGAAGCCGGAGGGACGCCCGGGAAGCCGCCGCTCCGGGTTCCGGACGTGCCTAAAGCGCCGGTGTGGTCGCCGGCGGACGCCGGTGCATCGTAGCCTGCTCGTAGCCATAACCGAGCCCGAAGAGGACCCCCTCCGAGAACGGCCTCCCGAGGAACTCGATGCCCACCGGGAATCCGTCGCTGGTGAAGCCGGCCGGGACGGTGAGCGCCGGGAACCCAAGCGCCGGGCTCAGGCCCCGGTTGCTGCCCTTCCCGTAGTCGTCGGGCGCGTCGGGGTTGGTCAGGACATCGGGCGGGATTAGCGCGGGCGAATGGTCGAAGGTCGAGTAGACGAGCGCGTCGAGCCCGTGGTCGGCCATCGCCGCGAGGACCACGATGCGGAGTTTCTCCCGGGCGGCCTGGGATTTCAGGTACGCAGGCTCATCCGTCGTCCGGTTGAGCGAGCCGATATGGTCGTGGCGCCGGCGCGCCGTCAGCTGGTCGGAGACCGCGATCTCGACGAGCGACTGCACGGGCGGATCGTCGAGTTCGGTGAGGTACGCATCCACGGCGGTCTCGGTCTCGTGGTTCGAGCCAGCCTGGCGGAGGAGTTCGACGAGGCCCGCGATTTCGAGGGAATCGACGATCTCCGCACCGCCCGCCTCGAATTCGGCGATCGCGCGGTCGACGACGTCGCGCACCTGCCCATAGTCCGCGGATTCCGGGTCCGTATCGTCGCTCATCGGTGTGCGGATCACACCGAGCCTTGCGCCCTCAAGCGCATCCTCCCGGAGAAAAGCCGTGTAGCTCTCCGGGACGTTTCCCACACTCCTTGCCGTGACCGGATCGTTCGGATCGTAGCCGGCAATGACACCGGTGAGGATCGCCGCGTCTCGGACGGTCCGCGTGATCGGGCCCAAGGTATCCCGTGTTGGGCTGCCCATGAACATTCCGAACCGGCTCACGAGCGGCAGCGTGGGCCTGAGGCCGACGGTACTCGTGTGCGCAGCGGGTCCCCGTATCGAGCCGCCGGTATCCTCTCCGATCGTGACGGCAGAGAAGTTTGCGGCCGCGGCGATGCCACTCCCGCAGGAGGAGCCGCTCGGATTCCTGTCCAAGGCGTAAACGTTGCGGCAGAGGCCGAACGCGGATCCCGCGTAGCCCTGCGCAAACTCGCCCATCGTAGCCTTTCCGAGGATGATCGCGCCCGCCTCGCGCATCCGGACCACGATAGTCGCGTCCCGCCCCGAATCGAAGTCCGCGAAGAGCACCGACCCGTATGTGGTCGGCATTCCGGCAACCTCGACCTGGTCCTTGACCAAGACCGGGACGCAGTGAAGGGAGCCGATCGGTCCGCTGGCGGCATGGAGCCGGTCGAGCTCGCGCGCGCGTTCGAGCGCCTCCGGGTTGACCGTCTGGACCGCGTGGATCGCGGGTCCCTGGCGGTCGAACCGCTCGATGCGGTCGAGGTACCCCTGCACGAGCTCGACGCAGCTGAGATCGCCGACGTCGAAGGCCTGGTGGATCTCCTCGATCGACGCCTCGAGAATCCGGAACTCCTGTCCCAACGCCGGACGAGGATGGAACGCCGCGAGGAGTGCGACCGAGGCCGCGAGGAGGAGAGTTGTGCGGTACTGCCGTGTTGCCGGTGCCGTTGCCGCCATGGCCGTTCTCCCTTTCTCAGTTCCCGCCCGCGGAGGCCTGCGGCGGCGAGAGTCGGTCGTATACGGTCCCGACGAGCGCCCACCCGGCAAGAATCTGCACCGCACTCGCAACCGCGGCCACAACACCGCGGGCACCGGTGAGAACATAGTAGACATCGACGAGGAGGATCTGCGAGACTGCAATGAGAAGCGCCGCCCTCAGCGGATGGCCGACCACGCCGGCAGCCCAGTCGAAGAGGAGGATGTAGAGAACGTAGGCGACGAGAAGCGCCACCCAGCCGGGCACCATGGCCCCCATCGGCATGTCGTTGGCAAGGATCGGACCGAAGAACCAGGCGACACCGGCGAGGTTGAAGAAGTAGCTGATGCCGAGAGCACCCAGGATCGGTTTCCATCTGGCAGCCATCGCAGCTCTCCTCCGCGCCGCACGGACACATGCCCTCCTGCTCCGGCAACGCCGGGCCCGGATGCTGAGATACGCCTACGAGCCCGGTGAGGCAAACCGGGACCGTGCGCCCGACTCAGAAGGGGTAGAGGAGTGGGACGAAGAGGGTTGGCAGGATCCACATCAGCACGTTGATGATCGTGCTGATCTTCACGAATCCGGTGAACTCTTGTCCACGCGGACCGAAGACGATCAGGTTCGTGGGGTAGCCGATCGGGATGGCAAGACTCGTGCTCTCGGCGCAGTAGACCGCAAGCATAAACGGCCGTGGATCCACGCCCATCTGGACCGCGATCTGACGTGCGAGGGCGTGCGAGACGGATGGCGGTGGCCCTGTTGGTGACGAGGCTCGTGAGGAGGTAGAGGGGCCCAGAAGCACCTGCAGGTCGCTCGCGCCGACGAGGTCCATGAGGCGGGAGATCGCCCGATCGACGAGCCCGGTCGTCTCCATCGTGAGACCGAGCAGTATCGTGCCGACAAGGAGGAAGAGCACCGACGAGTCGAATGACGACACCGTCTCTTCGGCCACTAGGCACCGAGTGGCGATCATGACGCGTGCGCCGGGGCGGCAGCCTCAGGTGTCTCTCATCCTCCTTCCCTACGGAGCGAGGCGAGGGGTGGGGCCCTCAGGACCGGCCAGCTCACCGACCATCCCACCAGCACGGACAAGAGCACGATCCCGATCCAGAGCCGCGAGAGGTCGAGCCAAGGGACTCCGCCATCGATGTCGAACTGCCAGCCCAGGATCAGATTCCCCGCAACCCCCCCCAAGACGAGCCCGACTGCCGCTCCGATTGCGCCGAGTGTAACGTACTCTGCGAGGAGTACCCCTCCGATCGTCCGCCTCGAGGCGCCGAGCGTCTTCAGAAGCGCGCTCTCCCTCCGCCTCTTGAAGCGGCTCGTGAGGAGGGATGCGAAGAGCACCGTGGTACCCCCGGCGAGCACGAAGCCCGCGACGGTCCGGAAGACAAGTCCTACCTGGCCGGTCAGCCGCTCAAGCGTCGCCTGGACTACGGATATGTCGAGGAACGAGACGTTCGGGAAACCGTCGATCAGCGCATCCTGGATCCGCTGGCGGATTGCGGCATCGTCCGTCGAGGAGAGCGAAACGAACGTTGCCGGGGCTCCGTCCAGGGAACCGGGCTCGAAGACGGCGAAGAAGTTCGGCTGGACGGATGACCACTCGACCTCACGGAGCGAAGAGATCACCGAAGCCACGCGAACGCCCTGCACGTTCCACACGAGTCCGTCCCCGATCCCGACACCGAGCCGGTCGGCGAGATCGGTTTCGAGCGAGACCCTTGCCGCGCCCTTGCGCACCTCGGCGCCCACGGAGGGAAGGTCCTCGCCGGGACCCCGCCACCAACGCCCCGCCGTCAGCCTCTCCGCGGGTCCCTGCTCATCGCGGTACGTGTTCCGGTAGACGCGCGTGTACATCCACCGGCCCCGCCGACCACTGCCCCGGGCCAGGATTTCCTCGACCGGCTCCCCGCCGACCTCGTCCAGCCGCGCAGGCACGATCGGGATGAGTCCGTCGTCGATCCCCTCGGAGCGGAGGAGATCGCGCACACCCTCTGCTTGGTCCCTCTGGATGTCGAAGAGGACCAGAGTGGGCTCGTCGGGCCCGAACCGGACGTCGACCGAGGCGCGCAGGTGCGTCTCCACGACGAGGAGTGCGCTCATCAGGAACGTCCCCGCCCCGAGCGAGACCACGACCGTCCCCGTCTGATTGCCGGGGCGGAAGAGCCCGGCAATTCCCTGGCGGAGCGGGAACGGCGCCCGGCGGGGGAAGAGAGCGCGGGAGACGCGGGCGAGCGCGACGCCGGCCAGGCGGAGAATGCAGAGCACGCCAATCGTCGAAGACGCCACGATCGTGGCCTCCCCCGCGTCGCCGAGCTGTAGCGCGCAGACGCCAAACAGCGTTCCGGCGAGGAGGGCGGCAACGCCGCCCTCGCCAAGGAGGGAGCGGGAGCGTCGGGCGTCGACAGGCCCCCGGAGGGCAGCGAGCGGCGAGACACCCCGCACCTGAAGGAGCGGGTAGAGGGAGAAGAGGACGGCAACCCAGACGCCGAGGAGCCATCCGATGGCGATCGCCGCCGGGTGGAGGGCGGGGCTGATTTCGAAGGGGAGGACCTCGGACAGGAATGCGGGCGCCGCGAACTGGAGGCCGACGCCGAGAAGGACGCCACCGCCCGCGCCGATCCCACCCAGGACCGCCGTCTGCAGGAGATACGCGCGAACGAGCGTCCCGCTCCGCGCGCCGATACAGCGCAGCACGGCCATCGAGGGCAGCCTCTCCTCGATGTAGACGTTCACCGCGCTCCCGACACCGAGTCCGCCGAGGAGGAGCGCGAGCAGACCGACGAAGCCCAGGTAGCGCGTCAGGTCACCGAGCCCGGAAGCAAACCCCTCGGCCTCGCGCTGTGCCGTTTCGATCGACACACCCAAGCGCCGGAACTCCTCGCGGTAGCGTCCGCGCACGCCGGCCGCCTCGTCCGCTCCGGGAAGCGCAACCCACGCCCGGTGCTGGGCAAGACTCCCGAAGTCCACGAGCCCTGACGCGGGAAGATCCTCAAGCGAGATGTAGACCGGAGGACCCGCAACCCACTCGATTCCGAAGTCGACCGGTAGTCCGGAAACGACCCCCCGCGCCTCGAGGAGGAGCGTTCCGACGCGCAACGAGTCGGAGAGGGCTATGCCGAGTTGGCCGAACACCTGCGAGTCCGCCAGGACGCCGCCCCGCTCCGGTAACTGAGACCACGCTCCGGCCGGGTTCTCGGCGACCGAACCGACGGCGGGGAAGTGCTCGTCGACGGCATTGACCTGGAGGAGTCGGGCACGGCCCGAACCCGGGGCGGAGACGACCGACGCGAGGCTCGTGCCGCGGGCCACGGCGGCCCCTGCGGATGCGAGGGAGTCGAGCACCTGGAGCACGCGTTCATCGAGCGGCAGGGAGGCCTGGAGCCGTAGATCTCCCCCGAGGAGAGTCCTAGCCTCGGCTCGCGCCGAGGCCGCCGCGTCGCGCTGCAGGCCGTAGAGGGCCACAAGCGCCCCGACGCCCAGCGCGATCGCCACGAGGAACAATCCGACTCGGCGGAGGCCTGAACGTCCCTCGCGGACGAGAAGCCGGAATGCGAATGGGAACTCCACCTACCGCACCTCCTCGAGTTCGCCGTCGGCGAGCCGGAGCACCCGGTCCGCCACCCCCGCGATCCCCTCGTCGTGGGTCACGAGCACCATTGTTGTACCCCTCGCGTCATTGAGCCCGCGGAGAAGGTCCACAATCGTCGCTCCTGTCTCCCGGTCGAGATTCCCCGTGGGCTCATCGGCGAAGAGGATCCGGGGTTCCGTCACGAAGGCGCGAGCCAGTGCCACCCGCTGCTGCTCTCCGCCCGACAGCTCCGCGGGATAATGGTGTAGCCGGTTCCCGAGCCCGACCTGTTCGAGAAGTCCCTCCGCCCGGCGGCGGACCTCTCCGACCGGGCGCCGCCGCGAGCGCGGGGCCAACTCAAGGGGTACCTCGACGTTCTCGAGCGCGGTGAGGGAGGCGAGGAGGTGGAACGTCTGGAAGACGAATCCGACGTGGACCGCCCGAAACTCCGCACGCGCATCCTCGGTAAGAGCCGAGAGCGGGATGTCGCCGAGCCTCACTTCGCCACGGGTGGGCCGGTCGAGGCCGGCCATGAGTCCGAGGAGCGTTGTCTTGCCGCTCCCGGATGGTCCGACCACGGCCACGGATTCTCCGGAATCCACCCACAGGTCGAGCCCTGCGAGAATCGGCAGGACACGACTCCCACTCCGGTATTCCTTCACCAGACCGGTGACCTCGATGCGCATCCGCCCGCCCGCCCTCCTGGCTTTTCCGGTCCTTCTGGCCGGGTGCGGTGCCCCCGGACCTGAGAGCGAGCCGCGCGACGGCCCTGGGGCTCCGGCTCCCGGCGTGGTGGCGACACTGGCTCCCGGTTCGGATCGACCAGAGCTGTTACGCCCGGCCGAATCGGAAGGTTCGCCGCCGGAACCGGCGGGTGCTGACGGGCAGTCACTCCGGATCGTCTTCCTAGGCACGAGCCTGACGGAGGGACTCGGCCTCGAGCGCCCCACGGTGGAGGCGTGGCCGGCCCGGATCGGCGAGCTCGCCGAATCGGCTGGGCTGGCGGTCGAGATTGTGAACGCCGGGCTCGGCGGGGAGACGAGCGCAGGCCTTCTCAGGCGTCTCGACTGGGTCATGCAGGGCTCGCCCGACATCGTGGTCGTCGAGACGGGGGCGAATGACGGGCTCCGCGGCCTCCCCGTCGCACAGCTGGAGGAGAACCTAGGTGAGATCCTCGGCCGCCTCCGGACCGGGCATCCGGACGTCCGCGTCGCGGTGGTCCAGATGGAGGCTCCGCCCAACATGGGCGTAGACTACACGGATGCGTTCCGCACGGTGTACCGCCGGGCGGCGGCCGAGCGTGGATTCCTCCTCCTGCCTTTCCTCCTAGAGAGCGTTGCCGGACAGGCGGAGTTGAACCAAGCCGACGGGATCCACCCGACGGCCGAAGGCCACTGGATCATGGCCCGGAATGTCTGGCCCACGCTGGAGGAACTGTTGCGACGGCCGGGCGCTGGCTGAGCGCGGTGGCGCTCCACCCGTTCAGGATCGCCGGGATCGTCCTCGGCGCATTCTCGGTCGTCTGCGCGGCTTTCCTCCTCATCGGACTCGCCCTCCCGGCCACCTGGGAGGCCGAGCGGACCGCCCGGATACAGGCACCCCCGGACGAGGTCTTCCCCCTGCTCAGCGCGGCTTCCCGCTGGGAGGAGTGGACGCCGACGCCCGCCTCCGGCGTCGAGCTCTTCGGGCCCGGCGCGGGACCGGGTTCAGGTCGCAGGTGGGACGATGCCGCGTACGGAGAGGGTGAATTCGTGATCACCTCTGCCGTGCCGGTGCGCGAGGTGGTCTACGAGGTGGCCGTCGAGGAAGGTGCGATCCGGGTCCGGGGCCAGATCGAACTCACCGCCGTCGGCGGGGACACGCGGATCCGGTGGAGGGAGACGGGCGACTTCGGGTGGAATCCGCTGCTCGGCTACCTGGCCGGGCGGATGGGGGAGATGCAGGGCGAGCAGCTGGGCCTGTCACTCGACGCGCTCCGCCGGCTCGTCGAGCAGGGCGTCAGTGAGCCGCCCGGCTGAGCCGGAAGAGGTCGGCGTTCGTCCTTGTTTTGCGCATGACGTTCAGGAGCCCCTGCATCGCGTCGAGCGGGCTCTGTCCTGCGAACTGGCGCCGGAGCGCGTGGGAGATCGCCAGCGCCTCCGGACTCAGGAGGAGTTCCTCGCGCCGGGTCGCCGAGGCCACGATGTCGATCGCTGGGAAAATGCGCTTGTCAGCTAGCTCCCGGTTCAGGACCAGCTCGCTGTTTCCTGTCCCCTTGAACTCCTCGAAGATCACTTGGTCCATCCGGGAGCCTGTGTCCACGAGCGCGGTGGCCACGATCGTGAGCGAGCCGCCTTGGTTCGCGTGGACCTTGCGAGCACTCCCGAGGAAGCGTTTCGGCTTCTCGAGCGCCGTCGCATCAAGCCCCCCGGTGAGCGTGCGCCCGCTCCCCTCCTCCACTGTGTTGTAGGCCCGCGCGAGCCTTGTGATCGAATCGAGGATGAGGACGACGTGCTCGCCCAGCTCGACGCGCCGTCGGGCCCGCTCGAGCGTGACCTCCGCGAGCGAGGTGTGCCGCTCCGGGGGGTAGTCGAAGGAGGACGCGATGACCTCGCCGAAGCCGCACGCCTCCATCTCCGTGATCTCCTCCGGGCGCTCGTCCAGGAGGAGGATGAAGAGCGTGCACTCGGGATGGTTCCGGACAACGCCCTCAGCCACGCGCTGCAGGACCGTTGTCTTACCAGCCTTTGCCGGGGCCACGATCATCGCGCGCTGGCCCTTCCCGAGCGGGCAGAAGAGGTCGATCACCCGGTCCGTGTAGTCTGGCTTCCCGCCGTGGGACATCCCGCACTCGAGAACCAGATGCTCGCTCGGATGCATGGCCGACAGCCGTGCGAAACGCGGACGGTCGCGGGCCTCGTTCGGCGGCCGCCCGTTGACGAGCTGGAGTCGGGTCAGCGGCGCAGCCTTCCCGTTCTTCGGACGTCCGCCCACGAAGCCCCAGAGTTCGTCGCCCGTGCGGAGTCCGAAGCGGGAGACGATCTTGCCGCCGACGTAGATGTCGTCCCTACTCGGTGCGTAACCGGCTTTCCGGCGCCGTATGAATCCCGAGCCACCGGAGAGGACCTGTAGTACGCCCAACCACTTTTCGTTGGCCACCGTGTCGCAATCGCGAGGATGAGCTGAACCCTTGTGCGCGGGGATGCCTCTCTCCCGCCGGAACCCCGACCGGGGACTGAGGGTTCGAGTGTTGCCTAGATGCCTACACCCTACATCGGATGTGGGCGAAGGACAAGGGAGCGCAACAACTCTTGCCCCGGGACCGGTCTGATGAATCTCGGAGAGCCTCCGGCAACGCCGGAGTCGACAGGGGACGCCGGAACGAAGGGACGTACCCGGTGGCTCGGTGCGGCCGTTCTCGCGCTCTTCCCGTTCGCGATCCTAGCTGCGCTTGCGATCCTGGACAGCTTCATCCGCTAGGCGAGAGGGCGGTCGGAAGACCGGGTGTCCTCCCGAGTGGACAGCGGATCGCAGCCGGAGCGCCGCGCAGACTCTGAGGGACTGGTCGAGGGACCCGTGGGGCGGTGGAGATCAGGAACCGGAAGGTGTGAGCTGACATTGTGCTACGTGGCGGCATCGGGATTCTGCCTCAGGCGCTCGGGAAACTGGAATGCCTCTTGCATCCCGCTTCTGCGGACACGACCCTCTTTCCCGAGGACTGCGATGAACGCTCCCCGACGGCCCGCCCCGCCCCTGGTTTCGGCCCGACCCGGATCCGTGTCGTTCCGTTCCGGTCTGCAACTCCTCTGGACGTCGGGACTCCTCCTTGTCGCGTGTCTCCTCGTTGCCCGGCCGGCCGGCGCCCAGTCGTTCGGGCTCGGATTCTCGGCCGTGAGCGCGAATCCGGTCTCGGGGTGGTCGATCTGGACAGACGTGAGCGTCGGCCTCCGCAGCCGTCCGTCGTACCGGCGGGGCGCCAACTGGGGCTGCCCCGGATACCGGTTCGGAGGCGGATACCACTACCGGGGCTGGGGCTGGTGGGGCCCGACCTATCGAGGACCGCTCTTGGGCTACCCCTACATCGGACGGGGCGCGTACCGCTGCCTCCGGCCCTGGGCGTACGGTTTCGGCTGGTCCCGTCCGGCCTTCGCCTGGGCCCTCTACCCCATTCCCCTCCCCTACGGCGGCCACCCCCGCTTCGGTTACGGGGCGTGGAGCAGCCCGTGGTCGTTCAATGTGCACATCTCGTTCCGTCTGAGTCCGGGCTACCGGTGGCACGGAGGGTACGGGTACGCCGGCAGGCCTTACGGCAATCGGTGGTACGGAGCGCGGTACACCGGCGGTTACGGACATTACGCCACCTATGGGTACGGATACCGACCGAGCCGTGCCGAGGCGCGACGACCGCTGCGGGCCCGTCGCGCGGCCTCGCCGGCCCGCGTAGGCAGTGCCGGGTGGGTATCCCGCGACCGGGCGAGGGACGTCGCATCCCCGCCACGGGGTCAGCTCCGCACCGCAAGGGCTCGGACCACTTCATCCCCCGCGACCCGACCGGCGCAGCCCGCCGGGCGGCGCGCACTCTCTAGGACCGGGCCGGTCACGACATCGCCTGCGGCGGGCCCGGATATCCGCGCGGGACCTCCCGGGCAACACCCCGCAGCCGAGCGGACCACAGCCGGCGCCGCGAACCGGCAACGTCTAGCGCGGGCGCAGTCGTCCGCCCCCCCCGACCTGCTTCCGGAACGCAGGACGGATGCCACTGAACGCCGGGCGCCGGTCTCCGCGCCACTGACGAGAACGGCCTCGCCACGCCGGGCAACTACGCCCACGCCGCCGCTGGCCACCGCTCCTGCGTCGGCTCCCGGAACGACCGCGGATCCCCTGCGTTCCGCTCGAACGCGGCCATCCCGGCCCGCAAGCCCTCTGGAGCCCAGTCGGCCCGCCACGGCCGCACGCCCGACACCGCCGGCACCCGGGACGCAGTCTGCCGCACCACGCCGAGCAACAAGACCCGCACCCCGCCCGACGGCCTCGCCGACGCAGCCGGCTCCGAGAACAACTGCGGATCCGCTGCGCGCCTCCCGGGCACGGCCGTCCCGGTCGGCAAGCCCGCTGAGGACAAATCGGCCCGCACCTCCCGCGCGCACGGCACCACAGCCCCCCCCGTCGGCACCGCGGTCGAGGCCGGCACCGGCTCCTCGGCCATCCGTGAGACCTGCGCCCGCCGGTCCGGCCCGGAGCGTACTCGGGAGGAGTGGTCCACGGAGGAGTTCAGCACCCGCGTCCGGCCGCGCTCCAAACGCCGGCGGACGGAGAGCCACACGCTGAGGCCCGGCGCTCCACACCGATGGGCGGCTGCCCGGGCCATCGCGGCCAGAGGGGTTCGGCAGACCACAGGTTTGGCGCGCGTGACCGGAAGGAGTG
>JAAXGI010000230.1 GCA_012267505.1 Gemmatimonadota bacterium | reverse complement strand
CGAATAGAGGGCCTACATGGGGCTCGACGTTCACAGGGAGACGATCGTGACCGCGGTCGCGTCGCCGGGGCGTCAAAAGGCCCCGGACCGGGTCCAGGCGATCGCCTGGGCGGCCCAGAAACGCCTCTGCGGCCGGTACCGGAGGCTCTCCAACCGCGGGATGCCGAAGAACAGGGTGGTCACGGCGGTCGCGCGTGGGCTCGTCGGCTTCATCTGGGCCATCGCGCGTGAGGTGGAAGGCAAGCCTCACGGCACCCGGGCGATCGCCTGAGCGGATCCATGGTGCCAGAGCACTGTCACCGACGGTTGTGTCGTGAGGACGATCCGAGATGGCGCCACCGAGAGAGCCGTGACCGGCATGCCGGTTCCCTCCTCCGGTCCCGTCGGGAACGAGTCCCGA
Organism: Gemmatimonadota bacterium; assembly: GCA_012267505.1. Classification (GTDB taxonomy): domain Bacteria; phylum Gemmatimonadota; class Gemmatimonadetes; order Longimicrobiales; family Gaopeijiaceae; genus JAAXGI01. The sequence continues at coordinate 2,613 of JAAXGI010000230.1, read as the reverse complement.
CGGGCCGGCGGAGGTTGTATGTCATCGTGGCCAGCGAGGGGTGCGTCGTGGTCGGCCGACGCCGGGTCGATGCGGCTTCAAGCCGTGCTCCGACTCAAGCCCGGGAGACCATCTCCGAGGGCTTCGGAGAACGCGCTCGCTATCGGAGGTGGTTGCAGCAGGACATCGGGGTGTGGGCGGCCGGTGAGGAGAACCCTCGGCAATCCCTGGTGACGCCGCCCCCTCGTGGGCAGGACGACTCACGATGCAAGAGAGGCAGCTCCGCGCCGAAGTGAAGAAACGTGGTGGCCAACCCACGTATCAGATGGATCCGCCGTCGCTACAAGCCGCCCGCACCCCGAACTGCCTCATACAGCCGAGGAGCGAGAGCCGAGGACATCACGGCACGAGTATCAGTCCAATTGACAGGTCGATCCACATCAGAGTTACAGCGCCGGCTGGCCAGGAGGGCAGGGGGCGGAAACGGACCTATCGGAGACGAACCAGGCACCGATGTGAAAGCGTGCGGAGGACGCCGTGTACGCTAAGGGCACCGTGCCACCCCCGGTCTCCGATTCCACCATGATTCACGTCACCGACCTTCTGCCAGAGTGGCATACCGGGGACTCGCGCCCGGCCATCGCGTCACCTGCACGCGTCAATCTGGCCAACTGATCCCTCCGCCTCCCTGGCACGGTCCCTGCACCTGCACCCGGGTGTTCGCCAACGCTTCGGGCGCCGCTCGGGCGCGAAGCGGGTGTTCACCCCAGTGCCTCCCGGCTGTCGGAGGCAGGAGACATATATAATGGCCATCATGCACTTCCGTAGCGGGAACCCACTCGCACGGAATCGACTCGCACCCTGGTGGAATCTCGACCCGATTACCCGACCCTTCGGCCGGCTTGTCGGCGAGTCCGGACTCTTGGAGTCCGCGGCGCGCTGGATGCCCGCGGTCAACGTCGAGGAGACGGGTGACGATCTCGTCCTCACGGCCGATCTGCCCGGCTTCAACGAGGAGGCGATTGAGATCGGGCTCGACGACGGCGTTCTCACGATCCGCGGGGAGATCGACGAACGGCACGACCCCGGGGATCGCCGCTACCACCTGCGCGAGCGGCGCCTCGCCCGATTCCAGCGTTCCTTCACCCTCCCGCGCACCGTCTCGGCGGACGCGATCACGGCCACCTTCGAGAACGGGGTCCTCCGCATCCACATGCCGAAGGCGCCCGAGTCGAAGGGCCGCACGATCCGGATCGGCAGGCCGGCCTGAGGCGCGCCGGGAGACGCACTCGAGCTTCCGGATCGGGCCCGGGGAGAGAACCACCGCTCCCCGGGTTCCGGTCTCGGAATCAACCTCCACACTTACGGTGGCGACACGAGCACAGGAACCGGCCACCGCGGGACGACCGGCCTGCCCCCCTCGCGGTTATATCGCGAGCGAACCTGGCGGGCTGGTCCAGGTCCTTCGGTGTGCCGCGGAGCGAGAAGACGAATGTTTGACCATATGAGACTACAGATTCGCGGCACCGGTGTGCGACGAGTGGACCGGTCGGCCCGCCCGGGGCTTCCCCGGCGCCGCAGCACCCGCTTCGCCCGGCGCGCAGGGCTCCGTACGCTTGCACTCCGGGCACCGACCTTCGGGAGGCGACCAGGGCCGATCTGACCTGGCGGAACCGTTCGGCAGCGTGTGGCAGCGTTGCGCGTTCCCAATCTGGCCGAACGCCGGGCTGAGACCGCAGGTAGGGTTGCCGTGGCGGCTCCCGGCCTCCCGGCCCGGTCGCCCGGCTGCCACGTGTCCGCCGCGTAGCGGATTCTGAACGACGCTCCGCGAACGGCGTACGCCTCGCTGTCAGCGGACGCCGAAGACGCTAGGGACGGGTGGCAGCCTCGGAGGAGGCGGAAGCCTGCTCCGGCGATTGTCCCGCGGCTCCGCACGATGAGGGGATGACCCGGAGCGTGAGCATGGACGGTGACGAGTGGACGCGGACAGCGTATGGGAAGGTCGTCGACGCCTTGGACGCGGCGCTGTCGTCGCTTGATCGGCTGCCGGCCGGAGATGCGGCCGCGCGCCGCGGATGGCGGACAGGCGTGTTCCACCTCGGCGTGGCCGGTGGACTCGTGTGTTCCGCTCGCTTGCCGGGAATCGAGTCGGAGGCCCTTTTCGATGACATCTCCGACGCCGCCGAGAAGCGAGACTGCGACCAGGTGGGCCGGATCCGGGAGTCGGTTGCAGCCAGGCTGAGGCCGGACTGCCCGCCGGACGACCCACCGCCCGGCGAGCGTGGTCTCGACTGGCAGGCTGGTCCCCTCCAGATGTTGGCCGTCCTGAACGAGGCGCGCACGGCGAGGGACGAGCGCAACACCTTCCGTTTTTCCCTCATGATGGGGTTTCTCGCCGGCCTCATCCCGGAGAGGGCTCGCCGATTCCAGCACGGATCCCTCTGGGACGCGGTCCTGGCAGCCCACGAACCGGAAACCGAGGCGGCCCGAGCCTGGGTGGAGGCGGAATCGATTGCGGCGGGCGAGCGGGATGGAGAGGCGGCGGAAACGGACCCCCACGCGCTTCTTCTTCGATGGGTGGGAGCCACCGACTGTCGGGCCCGATGTTCCTCCGCCCCGAACAGGAGTCTGCAG
>JAAXGI010000224.1 GCA_012267505.1 Gemmatimonadota bacterium | reverse complement strand
CCTTTCGACACCGGACGGGTCAATCTAGCTTGCCCTGTGACGCCTGATCCCCCCGCCGGCAGCGACGGAGGCCCCAGTGATCCCTCGGCACCGACGTTCAGTCACCTCTCTCCTGACCATGCTCGGGGTCGCGGTCCCGGGCGTCGTCCACTCCCAAGGCTACGAGACGGTCACTGAGCAGCGTCTCGAGGCTCCCGAAGCCGCGAACTGGCTTTCCTACCGGGGCAACTACGCCGGGTGGGGATACAGCGGACTCGACCAGATCGATGTCTCGAACGTGGGCGATCTCACGCCCGTCTGGTCCTTCTCGACGGGCGTCGGGAGCGGCCATGAGGCGCCGCCGATCGTCAACGACGGGATGATGTTTGTGACGACGCCGCAAAACCAGCTGCTGGCCCTCGACGCGGTGAGCGGCGACCTAGTCTGGCTCTACCGGCACGAACTCCCCGAGGACCTGGTCGCCTTCCACAACACGAACCGGGGCGTCGCGCTCTTCGGCGACCACGTTTACATGGCCACACTGGACGCGCGGGTCCTCGCCTTTGACGCCGTGACGGGCGATCTCGCCTGGGACACCTCCGTGGCGGACAACTCGCGGGGCTACTACATGACGCTCGCGCCGCTGGCCGCCCGCGGGAAGGTGATGGTGGGCGTGTCGGGCGGCGAGCTCGGCATCCGCGGCTTTGTGGTCGCTCTGGACGCGGAGACGGGAAGCGAGGTCTGGCGAACCCACACCATCCCCGCGCCCGGTGAGCCGGGCAACGACACCTGGCCGGGCGATTCCTGGCAGACGGGCGGTGCGGCCGTTTGGCTTACCGGCCACTACGACCCGGAGCTCGGCCTCACGTACTGGGGCACGGGCAATCCGGGCCCGTGGATTGGAGACCAGCGGCCCGGCGACAACCTGTATACGAACTCGGTGCTCGCAGTCGACGTGGACACGGGCGAGATCCGCGGGTACCACCAGTACCACTGGAACGGATCGTGGGACTGGGACGAGGTCTCGACCCCGCTCCTCGTCGACGTCGAACGAGAGGGTCGCACGATCCCGGCGCTCGTCCACCCGGGTCGCAACGGATACCTGTGGATCCTGGAGCGCCAACCAAACAGGATCGGTTTCGTCGACGCAGAACCGTTCGTTTTCCAAGACGTATTCACGAGCATCGACCCCGAGACCGGCCGGCCCACCTACGACGAGGCGCGGAAGCCAGGAACTGGGCGGCGGGCCGAGTTCTGCCCCTCACTCTGGGGCGGGAAGGACTGGCCTCCGGCCGCCTACAATCCCGGCACGCGCCTCCTCTACATCCCCGCGAACAACAACCACTGCGGTGCGATCACGGGACAGGAGCCGGTCTATGTGCCGGGGCGCGCATTCACCGGGGCCTCCAGCGAAATGATGGTCCTCGAGGGCGCCGAACACATCGGCGAGCTTCAGGCCTGGGACCTTGACCGGGGCGAGCGAGTCTGGACGCAGGAGTTCGAGTCTCACAACTGGGGACCGGTCCTCACGACCGCAGGCGAGCTGGTGTTCGCCGGCGGCACGCACGATCGCTACTTTCGCGCATTCCACGCGCGCACAGGTGAACTCCTGTGGCAACACCGGACGAACTCGGGCGTGATCGGCGTGCCGGTCACTTTCGCAGTCGACGGTGTGCAGTACGTCGCAGTCCAGTCGGGGTGGGGCGTTGATGCCGCATCCATGACCCGGAGAATCGACGCGGACCGCGGCACAAGCACTTTCGTCCCCGAGGGCGGTGTAATCTGGGTCTTCGCGCTCGACAGATAGCAACCGCGGCCGGCGACTCGCACGCAGCATTCGGCGTGCGCGCTACGGGTGTCGGGCGGGCCCGCGTACGATCTCGATCCGATCCACGTTCCCATCGTCAGACCGGCGAAGTCGATGGCGCCGCCCGGCTGGTTGAGCGCCACCCCGTCGAGGAGCACCCTCACGTTGTCACTTTCCCCACCTCTGAGGAACACCGAAGACACGGCTCCGAACGAGCCGGACCTGACGACCGCGACGCCGGCCACTCTTCGGAGTGCCTCAGCGACATCGACGACACCGTCCGCACGAAGCCGCTCCCCATCGAGGACCGAGGCGTACCGACCTAGTGCACTGGCGGACACGGGAGCGGGCGTCGCAGTGGCGACCACCGGATCGAGCACGATCACGGAGTCCGGTGAGGGCTCCGTGCCCGCCTGGGCGAACAGCCGTCCGGGCAGCAGTGGGATGAAGTGCAGGAGACAAAGGGCGAGAAGAACGGGGATGAACCGGATAGATGGTGGCCGTCGCACGGCGATCCTCCTGTCCCGCCGGGGCGGGACACCGGGACCTCGCCGGAGGGCGATAGAGAACGGACCACGGAGGAGCGCTGGCCCGCTCCGGCAGATCCCCGACTCGCCCCCCCTCGGAGGTCATACGTTCGAGGACGGATAGGCCACGTCTCTTGGCTTGAGGCCGCGCGGTTCTCCTTCACGGAGCCGGAGCTCCAGTGGATCAAGCCGAACCGGCGTTTCGGGATCGCTCCCGGACCTCTCACATTGGCGGGGCAGCCCCGGAATCGCACCGGCTTCCGTACTGGCCCATCCGCTTGTGGATCGCAGCGGGATCGGTAGCCGGTCCCGCAGGAGGCGACAACTCTCCCCGCGTGGCGACGTGCTCTTGGGGAGCCCGACTTGCGCGCGTATCTTCCGGCTGCCGTCCGGCTCCTCCCCCACCGACTGACCCTCTGTCCAATGGCCGAGATCCGACTCGCCCGATCGGATGATGAGATCCGCGCGTGCTACCCAATCATGTCACAGCTCCGGAGCCACGTCGGCCGCGAGGAGTTCCTCAAGCACGTTCGGAGGCAGGCCGACGAGGGCTACCGGCTCGCCTTCCTCGAGATCGATGGCCGCCCGGCCACGGTCGCGGGGTACCGGATTCTCCATCAGCTCGTCGCCGGGAAGGTCCTCTATGTCGACGATCTCGTCACCGACGAAGCGCTCCGGTCGGGCGGACTCGGCGCCCGGATGCTCGAGTGGCTCCTAAGTGAGGCGAGGCGAGCGGGTTGTCGGAGCTTCGAGCTGGATTCGGCAACACACCGGACGCCCGCACACCGATTCTATCGGCGGCAGGGGATGGACGCGACGTCGCTGCATTTCCGGAAACCGGTCCGGTAGGGCATCGCATTCCGGTCCCGAAACCGGCATCTGCCGCCGACTGCACCCGGGCCGGCAGTCGCCCAGACCCTCCTCTTCCCC
>JAAXGI010000041.1 GCA_012267505.1 Gemmatimonadota bacterium | reverse complement strand
TGAATGCAGGATCCGGGTTCATATAATTCCCATACGAAACCATTCACCATCATGGCCGTCATCCCCTTCGCCTTCGTCGGGGTGATCCCCGGCCACTGGATCCTCGGCGCGGCACTCAGCGCCGTCTCCTTCAGGAGCGTCTTCGGGTTGAGCGGAGTGACCGTGAACGACTCGCTGGTGATGATCGACTTCATCGATCAGAAGCTCGGCGACGGCATCCCAGTGCAGACGGCCATCATCGAAGGCGCTAAGGGGCGGTTCCGGCCGATCATGCTTATGTCCGTGACGACGTCCCTGGCGTTCGCACCCCTCCTCCTGGAACGGCCATTCAGGCGCAGTTCCTGATGCGCTTCGGTGCGTCGCTCGGTTTTGGGATCCTCTTGACGACGGCCATACTGGTGGTGGTCGTGCCGGCGCTCTAAACGATCCACCTGCATCTGCTTTCCGGGCGGCCCAGCGCTGCCTAGCATGATGCATTCGCGAGTTCGTCACCCCGGTAGTCCCGAACGGAGCGGCTGGCTGTGTCAGCAGAGTACGGGGTCTCGGACCTGAAGGGAGGACGAGACCATGTCCGCTGATGCGACCGCTGTCGCCGCCCGGCAGCTTACGCTTCCCGAAGAACTCATTCTCATGCTCCTTAACGAGGAGAACGGCTATTTCCACCAGGTGCCCGGCAGGGACCTGAATTTTGCCGGCGTCGGCGCAGTGCTCGCGGAGCTCTCGCTCCTCGTCCGCATCGACATGGACATGGAGTCCCTCTTCCTCACGGAAATCGCCAGCGATCCGCCTCAGCACAGTGCCCAGTACTGGATCGAACGGCTTGCAAACCGCGCGGAATCGATCATCGACCTGATGCTCGCCCGCGTCTGGTCGGGCTCGGGATCCTCGAGCATCACGACCGTGAATTCTGGACGCTCGTCCTCACCGTCTGGGAAACCAACTGGTTCGGCGAGACCGGGAAGGCACTGCGGGGCAGTTCATCAAGACGCGCATCGGAAGGGTCATCTTCACCGATGAGATCCCGGATCCGCGGGACGTCATGAATACCGCTGTGGTCGAGGGCTACGAACTTCCGGTCGGAACGCGGGTCTACATCGCCCAGACAGCCACCCATTACTTGGAAGACATCTTCCAGGATCCCTTCACATTCGATATCGATCCGTGTCTGCCGCCCAGCACTGAACACAGGGGTCCCGGATACGCGCCCTACGAGCTGGGCACGCACACCTGTCTCGGATCACGGTGGATGGAGCTGCAGCTGCCCGTGAATGTCCTGATGGTCGCGTACTACTTCACACTCGAGGTGTCGCCGACGGACTTCGAGTTCCGGTTCAGCCCGCTCCCCTCGCTCAAGCTTAGCAACAGGGTCAACTTCCGGATCTCCGAACGCTGGCGCGACCTGGCCGTCTGATGGTCTGCGAATGGATGTCGGTTTGACTCCCCTCCGGCCGGTCCGGTGTCTGGTGTGTGGCGCCATCGCCATGGCCCTATCGGCGGCCACCGCGCACGCGCAGTCGATCGAGGATGCGCGCGCCGCTTTCCGGGAGGGACGCTTCCTCGAGGCTGCGGAGCTCGGCGAAGCGGAGGGGACCTCCGATGGCTACGCTCTCGCGGCCCAGTCGCTCGCCGTGTACGGACACTACGCGGCTCCGGAAGAGGACCGGAACGCGGTTCTCGACCGCGCCGTGGAGCTCGGGGAGGCGGCTACGGGCGCCGACCCGGCGAACGCGGAGGCGCATTTCCAGGCCGCGCACGCCCTCGGCCGACATGCCCTCAGCATCGGCAGGCTCTCTGCGCTTCGCGAGGGTCTGGCGGGGAGGATCAGGGATTTTCTCGACGCCGCGCTTGCCATCCGGCCTGACTTCGCGGACGCGCATGTGGCCCTCGGGAGCTGGCATGCCGACATCGCCGATGCCGGGCGGATCGCACGATGGATGTTCGGGGGGGACCGGGAGGAGGCGATCATCCACTTCGAGCGAGCTCTCGAGCTCGCGCCGGACTCGAAGGTCGTGCTCCTGGAGTACGGGCTCCGGCTGCCGGAGCTCGATCGTGACGGCGGAGGTGAGCGTGCCCGGGAGATGCTCTCGCGTGCGGTCGAGTTGCCGGCGCAGGATGCCTACGGGGAGTTCATCCACGGGGACGTGGTCGAGGCGCTGGCGTCGCTCGACGCCGCCGGGTGATCACGCGGGCGCCGGACACCGCCAGAGGGGGATCCCCGTGCCACTGTCCCGCAGAACCCGGGTACCTCCCGTTCGGGCGCCCGTTCCGGTGGGGGTCTGCCCGTAGACCGGATGGCAGGATTCGCGCCGGCGGCCCGCCAAGCGGTCGCCCTGCGACCCGGGTAGCCGGGTAAAGCCACGCCCTAGCGAAATGCGAGACCGAACCCAGACCATGACCAGAAAAGGAAGGCGAGGGGTCACGGGCCGCGTCGATGCGCTGCCGCCGTTTCCCGAAGGGTGGTATTTCGTGGCTACACGCCGGTCCATTCTCCACAAGAAACTCATCGAGAAGACCTGGCTCGGAGAAGAGATCGTCGCGTGGTGCGGCGAGGACGGCCGCATCGCTGTCGTGGACGCGTTCTGTCCCCATCTCGGCTCGCACATGGGGCCTACGGTCGGCGGGGTCGTGCGCGACGGATGCCTAGTCTGTCCATTTCACGGGTTCGTATTCGACACCGACGGCGACTGTGTCGCCACGCCGAATGCCCCGCCGCCGAGAGCCGCGAAGCTCACGGTCTACGAGACCCGCGAGATCCTCGGCATGGTATTCGCTTGGTGGGGCGTGGCCGGCCGGCCGCCGCAGTGGGACCTCCCGGACGAACCGTCCGCCGGGTCCGAGTGGTCCGGGCTCCGGTCCCACACCTACCGGTTCCGGGGCCATCCGCAGGAGACGACGGAGAACTCGGTGGACCTGGAGCACCTGAGCTACACACACGGCTACTTCGACGTGGCGCCGGTCGGCTCGATCACGATCGAAGGCGCCTACCTGAAGAGCTGTTTCGACTTCAGGAACGTCACGAGGATACCCTGGCTCAGGGATATCGTCTCCGATATCTCGACCGTCACGCATGTGCACGGGCTCGGCTATTCGTTCGTCGAGTTTCGTGACAAGACCATCGGCATCCATGCGAGGCTGTGGGTCCTCGCCACGCCCGTTGACGGCACCCTCGTCGAGATGGTGCTGGTCAGCCAAGTGCGCGACAATCCGAAGCCAGGTCGCTTCATCACGGGCCTCGGTTTCCTCCCGATGAGGCTTCGCCGGAGCGTCATGAACCTCGTGCTCATCCGGGGCGAGAAGTGGTTTGTTGGCCAGGACGTGACGATCTGGGAGAGAAAGCGGTACCGGTCCCCGCCCCGTCTCTGCCGGGCCGACGGCCCGATCGGCAAGTACCGCCTCTACTGCCGGCAGTTCTATCCGGAAGTTGAGGCCGAGACGGAGGGGTCTGGGTCCCGAAGCGTGTGAGATGCGGACACCGCGGGATCGAGACCCGGACCACGGAACGCCGGATCACCCGCCGGCATCCGGCCCCCGGGAGAGGAGGCGTGGCTCCGGTGACCTCGGGACGGCCGCGATCCGGTCGCCGACTTCCCCTTCGGTCGCGCGCTTCCGGCCGAAGGGATGGCGTCATCGACGCCTAGGCGCATCGTCGGGCGGAACCGCCACCTGCGGACCGGACGCGGGGGATCCGGGGCCCGTGCGTTGACGTCCTTCCCACCCATCGGTCTCAGCCGTGCGCGGCGGTCCGGTGGAAGCACCCGAGCGGGCGACGGGGGTGTACCCGCGGCGCGGCTGGCTCAACGCCTGAGCGCGGTGAAGGCAGTCAGGGGCGCCTGGGCCAGAAAGTCGTCCCAGTAGCCGTCGTCCCGTTCGGTGGGCTCCAGCTCGGCATCGACCCAGCGGAACTCAACGAACCCAGCGTCCCGTATCGCAGCTTCGTAGGTCGCTGGGGCAAGGTAGTAATTCTCGAATTCGAAAGCCTGGCCGCTGTAGTTGGTGATGCGATACCGGATGACATCACCATCCCGGGGAGGATACCGGCACGTCCTCTCAAGCCCGTACTTCGCCAGGGAGGCACCCGGGCGGGGCGGACTCCGGACGTTGTCGTTGAATCCGACGAGCCGTCCGCCCGGACGCAGCGCACGGAAGCAGACCTCAAGGAACCCGTCGAGCGCATCCCTGGTTCGGGCGTAGTTCAGGAGATAGACAGCCGTCACGATGTCGACCGGTGTTTCCGGCGTGAACGCCGCTGCATCCGCCTGGACGTAGCGGCAACCCAGCGATTCCTCGTGCTCCTCCGCTTCCGCCAGAGCGATCATCTCACGCGAGATGTCTACACCTGTCACCTCGGCCGCACCGGCACGCTTGAACTGTCTCGTGTAAACTCCTTCACCGCATGCGAGATCGAGCACCGTCCGGCCCCTGAGATCCCCCAGCACGCGAAAGAGGGTGTAGCGTTCAACGTAGTGGCGGAAGAGGAGCCACTTGGACTCCCGGTACTCTGCCGCAATGCTGTCGTACGCGGGCTCGCGGGTCACGGTGCGTTGCGCCGGAGGCGGATCCGAGTTGGCCGACTGTCGTGGTCATGGGGTGTAGGGCGGGAGCGGACGGAGAATCTGCAACCCGTGCCGGGGGACGCCGCGGTCCGGGTAGCCGAGCCCCAATTGGGCTCGCGGACTGCCCGGAGGCCATCGACCAAGTGGCTCGGCGGCGCGTCCCCGACATGGTTCCGCCTGTGCTTCCGGCTCATGACTACTTGACCGTCTCCTTTGCGTCAACGGCCACGCACCCGCAGCCACTCCGGAGCACCGCCGCACATTCGATCCTGGAGTTTAACCGGCTTCTCCGTAACGAGTTGCCGCCGTCCGTCGCCAACACAGCCGCAGGCGGCCCGCACTCCGGGGTACCAAACCGCGGCGAAGGCTCCGACCGCGCGCCGCGACCTCAGCTGCCTTCCCGGACCTCCGAGAAGTGGCGGGTAAGTTCGCGGAAGGCGATTCCCCGGTGGCTGACTGCGTCTTTCTCCTCGGGCGCGAATTCTGCAAACGTGCGCCCGAGACCCCTGTGGTAGAACACCGGATCGTAGCCGAAGCCCCCCTTCCCCTGCGGGTGGCCCAGGATGAGACCTTCGACCGTTCCGCGGAAGATGCCCGGCTCGTGATCCTGGTCTGTGACGAGAGCCACGACGCAGACGTAGCGCGCCGTGCGCTCGGCAAGCGTCACGGTCGACAGTCTCCTGAGAAGGTGCTCGAGGTTCTCCCGGTCACGTGCTTCGCCCGCAACCCCGTCGCGAACGGGCGCGAAGCGCTTGGAGCGTACGCCGGGCGCGCCGCCGAGCGCATCAACGACGATGCCGGAGTCATCGGCAGCCGTGGGGAGCCCCGTCTTCCGGTGGAAATAGATGGCCTTCGCGACCGCATTCGCCTCGAATGTGTCGAAGGCCTCAATGAGGTCCTCGTCCCCGGAGACCGGCACGGCCGCCGCGTTGAGGTCCACGAGTTCGATCTCCGGCTCGTCCCTCAGGATCGCCCGGATCTCCCGCAGCTTGTGGGTGCTTCGGGTCGCCAGAAGAAGCTTCACACCCTATTCCCGTAGCATCAGATCACGTTGCCGCGCTGTGAGATCGGCGATCGCGTCCAGGGCGATGTCGAGCATGCGGTCCAGCTCCGCGCGCCCGAACGGCTCTCCCTCGGCCGTTCCCTGGACCTCGACGAGGGTCCCGCGGCCCGTGGCGACCACGTTCATGTCCACCTGGGCGCGGCGGTCCTCCCCGTAGTCGAGGTCGAGGATCGGGCGCGAGGCGAGCAGACCGACGCTCACGGCTGCAACGAGATCGAGTCGTGGAGACTGCTCGACGAGGCCCTTCCTCTCGAGGTCCCGCAACGCGAGCCCGAGCGCGACGCAGCCCCCGGTGATCGAGGCCGTGCGCGTGCCGCCATCCGCCTGGATCACGTCACAGTCCACCACGACGGTCCGGGCCCCAAGCACTCGAAGGTTGGTCACGGCCCTGAGCGAACGGCCGATCAGGCGCTCGATCTCGCGCGTGCGGCCTCCGGCTCCCCCCCGCTCCCGCGCCCGTCTGCTGTGGGTGGCGCGCGGCAGCATTCCGTACTCGGCGGTGACCCATCCGGCCGAGGCATCCTCCCTCCACGCCGGGACTCCCTCCTCCACCGATGCCGTGCAGAGGACGCGCGTATCGCCGAAGGAGACGAGGCACGAGCCTTCCGCATACGGCGCCGCACCGCACTCGAACGACACCCTGCGGAGTTCGAGGTCCCCCCGCCCGGTTCTTCTCGGCGGACCCGCGGACGCCGTCACCCCGCCGATCTCTTCTGATTCCCCGGGTCGCGGTCGCCCGGGCGCAGCGTTCCCAGCAGGAGGTCGGCACCGCGACGGACGAGCTCGCGCCCGACGCGCCGCCCGAGCCCTCGCGCGTCGTCGCGGGCTCCCGTGCCCTCCGCGCGCACGGCGCGCGTTCCGTCCGGGTGCGCCACAAGCCCCTTGAGACGGAGCCCGCCGCCGAAGGGAAGCCCGAGAGCGGCGACGGGCAGGCGGCATCCGGCGTCCAGCACCTCGAGGAGCGTCCGCTCGGCCGTGACGGCAGCGCGCGTCTCGGTGTGATCGAGCTCGGAAAGCAGCCCCGCGGTCCGGCGGTCTCGGCTCCGAGCGGTGACGGCGAGCGCACCCTGCCCCGGTGCCGGGAGCCAGCTGCCGATCTCGAGGTATTCCGATATCCGCGCGGTCCACCCCATGCGCCGCACGCCAGCTGCCGCCAGCACTACGGCGTCGAGCTCGCCGGCGTCGACCTTGGCGATCCGGGTGTCCACGTTTCCGCGCACGTCGACCACCTCGAGATCCGGACGGAGCGCCCTCAGGAGCGCGGCCCTCCGAAGCGAGCTCGTCCCGATTCGCGCCCCGGGCGGAACTGATCCGACGGTAACCGTTTCCCCTTCCGGTCCGATGAGCACATCGCGCGGATCCTCGCGGCGCGGGACTGCACCGATCGAGATCCCGGACGGCAGTTCGGTGGGGAGATCCTTGAGGGAATGCACAGCCAGGTCGATCCGCTCCTCGAGCAGCGCCTGATCTAACTCTCTCGTGAATAGACCCTTCCCTCCGATCTCCGGGAGGGGCCGGTCCCGCCAGATGTCGCCGCTCGTCCGGATGATCGTGAGCTCAACGCGCCGGCCCGCAGCCTCCTCGAGGCGGCGAGCGACCCACTTGCTCTGGGTCTTTGCGAGGGGGGAGCCGCGGGTGCCGATCCGAAGTGGGTCGTCGAGGCTCACCAGTTCGACTGGAGGCCGTCGATGATCCCCTGCACAACGCGCGAGAGGGCGAGATCCCGTCCGGCGTCCTCGCTCCCCGCGGCCTCGAGGTACTCGCCCTGGGCCGAGAGTCCGGCGTTCTCCCAGAGGACCAGGCTGTTGACGCGGTCGATGACCTGGACGGAAACGGAGACGCGCACCTGGCGCTCGATGACCTGCGTGACGGTGCTCGCACCGCCCTCGGGCCGGTACGACTCCGCCTGCACCTGGTAGTTGCGGATCGTGCCTTGGATGACGGCTTCGGCGAACTCTTCGCCGCCCGTGCGCACACCGAAGCTGCGCGGGAGTTCGTCGATGAGAAGCTGGTGGAGCTCCTGGGAGACCTCGAACCGGTCCGTCTCGTTCTCGAAGGGAACGACCGCAAGCGTCTGGACGTGCGGCGGCAGGCCCGAACCAGCCTGAAAGGTGTAGTTGCACCCCGCGAGGGAGACGACTGCCGAGAGCCCGGCGCCTAGGCAGAGCTCAGAAGCCCAGCGTCCAGATCTCCGGCGGATAGGATTCCACATGCTCCACGCTCTCCAGGGTGATCGTGAGTTCGCGCACCGCCTCCAGGTTCCTATACACCGCCCGCTGGGGAAAGCGTTCGCCTTCCGCCAGCGCAAGCTGAACTTCCTCGCTTGCCCGTCCGGCGCGCAAGACGTCGATCCGCTCGATTCGGTCGTCCGCTAGGGTGTAGAGATACTCTCCGTCGCGTCCGTCGCTGTAGCGCAGCTCAAGCATACCGTCTGGGTACTGGCGTCCCCCCGTGAGACGCATCCCCCCGGGCTGATATACACCGAGAGAGCCCCAGAGAAGGGCCGGGGCCGGGAGTTCGGTCCCTCCGTCACCGGCCAGACGTATCTCGTCTCCGTCGAGGGCCGCAGCCGCAACCCTCTCGCCATTCGAGGCAAAGAGGTCGATGCGGGCGAGACCCGGGGGCTCGATCCGGGCCGCGCCCCCGCCGGAGAGGCGGCGCCCGGGCTCCGTGACCGACCACTCGAACACGAGCCGGTAGGGGACGTCCAGCCGGGATGCTTCTGCGGCTGCGGAGGCCACCTCTCCGGAATTGCGGGCGGGCGGGGCCGTCGACGGAAATGCCGTCGTGTACTGGCAGCCCGCCGCGCTTCCGACCGCCAGGGCCAGGCCCCACCCCCGGATGCGCCACAGTCTCCGGCCAACCGGCCGACTCCCGTCTTTCACTTGCCGACTCCCGCCGCCGGTGCGAAGGACCGTCGCGCCCCCTCCTCCCGGACGCCCTGGGGCGAAGATAGCGCCGCCCGGCCGGTGCAAGGTAGTTCTCCGGCTTCCCGCCCCCTCCCCTTCCTCCTAGGTTTCGCCACCATGCCACCCGGTCCCGTCTACCTGGCCTCCGACGCACATCTGGGCGCCGCACCCCCCGCGATGGAGGCCGCGTTTCTCGAGTGGCTCGCTCACGCGGGCAGGCGGGCCTCGCTCATCTTCCTGAACGGGGACCTCTTCGACTTCTGGTTCGAGTGGGGAAGCGTTGTTCCGGGCGGCCACGCCCGCGTGCTCGGCGAACTCGCGCGGATCACCGACGCAGGGATCCCGGTTCACCTCATGGGGGGAAACCACGACTGGTGGGGCGGGCGCTACCTCACGGGCGAGATCGGGCTCACGCTCCACCGCGGCCCGGTCCGGATCCGCCTCGCCGGACATGAATGTCTCGTGGCCCACGGGGACGGCCTCGGGGGGGGAGACCTCGGGTACCGTTTGCTCAGGCGGCTGCTCAGGAGCCGCGTCGCGCGGCGTGCCGTGCGGCTCTTGCACCCCGATTTCGTCAGCCGGATCGCGCGGCGGGCGTCGAGAACGGAAGCCCATGCGGCCAGGTCAGAGGTGGGACGGACGCGCGGCGCGGCCCTCGAGCAGTGGGCGAGGGAACGGCTTGCCGAAGAGGAGGGCCTCGATGCGGTCATCCTCGGACACTGCCATCTTCCCGCAGAGGTGGAGGTCGCCCCCGGCCGGTTCTACCTGAATGCTGGAGACTGGCTGTCCCACGCGACCTATCTCATTCTGGACGAGGGCAGAAGACCCACTCTCATGAAGTGGCCTGCAGGTCGACGGTAGCTCAGCGCCTCTCGCGTCAGAGGCCGAAGGGGAGCCACTCGAGCGGAATCGAGACGCGGAGCTCGACCTCCCCGGCACCCCGCGGGAGGACACGAAGAGCAAGCGGCTCGGGGAAATCGGCGAGGTGCGCGGCCACGAGCGCGTCGGTCGCGCCGATGAGCACGAGGAAGATCGAGAGAGCGGTCCAATCCTCGACCTGCCCGTCCCGTGCTTCGACCAGTGCATCCCGCGCCTCGACCATTGCATCCCGTGCTTGGACGAGGTCGTCGTTCTCGAGCGCGGCATCGAGCTCGTCGCCGGGGTCTACTCCCGCGGCCATCAGCCGTAACATCGCCAGTTCGCGCTCCACCTGGACGAAGGATGCCGCCTCGTCACGCCGCACAACCGCCTGCTGGAGCATCCAGAGGCTCCCCGAGAGCGCCGACACGTAGAATCCGGCGCGCGCGTAGGAGCGGGAGGCGACGTGTCCCCAGCCTGGCACGACGAGGGACCGGATGAATGCGCCCCGGGGGGTCACCACCTCCGGGGCCGCGGTCTCGGGGAGGATCCCGGTGTCAGGGTCCGGAGGGTCCGCGCCGGCCTGGCGCGCCTCGAGCCCGCCCCCCGCTCCGGGGAGTGCAGGTCCTCCGAGGAGAAGGAGGGAGAGGAACACGAAGGCGGCTGTGCCGCGAAGCCGCCCCGTCGCGTCCACGCTCGGGCCCCGCCTCACCCGTCGGTCTCCGGAACTTCGAGGACGGGGAGAACCCCGGGGAGGACGCGGATCTCGATCGCGCGGGTCTCGACGTCCGCCAGTTCCCCGTCGAGCTCGAACGCGAGATCGCGTCCGTCTGTTCGCTCCATGCGTATCTCCGTTGCCTGGACCTGCCGGATGTCACCCTCCCGGATCCCGGTACCCCGCAGGATCCCGGGAAGGTGGCGGAGCACCTGGAGCACGCCGAGCCGGCGGGCGTGGAAGAGATCGAGATGTCCGTCATCCGGCATCGCCTCCGGCGAGAGGATCATGCCGCCTCCCACCGAGGGCCCGACCGTGACGGCGGACAGGAGGACCGCGCCTTCGCGGCTCCAGGTACCGCCCGAATCGGAAGAGAGGGCGACCGCCAGCGGCACCGGGCGGTAGGCCGCCAGCGCGGAGGCAAGCGCCGCGAGATACTGGATGAGCCCCGGGAGCCGTGCGAACCGGGCACGGCGTCGGAGCACCTCGACATCGATCCCCACCCCCACAAGGTTCACGAAGAGCCGGGCGCCACCCTCCCACCGGACTTCACCCACATCGAAGCAGCGGGGCGTTCCGTCGGCCGCGGCGCGCGCAGCGCCTGCGGGGTCGGAGGGCGCGGACACCATGCGGAAAAAGTCGTTGCCGGTCCCGACCGGGAGGACGGCGAGCGGCGGGACGCCTCTCTCCGGACGGCGGAGGGATCTCCGGAGCATCCCGTTCGCGACCTCGTGGACCGTCCCGTCGCCTCCCACCGCCAGAACCCGCGACGCGTGGCCCACCGCCTGGGCCCCGAGCTCCCGCGCGTGCCCCGGCGCTTCTGTCAGGTGGAGCGCGTAGCGAAGCCGCCTCCGGTCGAGTTCCGCTTCCAGAGCCGGAAGGACCCGAGCGCCGCGGCCCGCGCCGGACTCGGGGTTGGCGATGACCCAGAGAGATCTCAACAGCGCCCTCCTTCGCCCCGCCGGAGGCCGAAGCGGGGACCGCCGGCTCTGCGGATCGCCTGGGTGTGAACCTGCGGGCAAGGCATCGGACGACGCGTATCCGGTCGTGAGGGCAGAGTCCGGCCCACGGCCGGTTGCGGAAAGACGGCACCCCATCCGACGGCCAAGATGACGCCGCAGGGGAGCTGCCACCACCCTCCCGGCGAGCGCCCCGGACCCGCGGGAACACCCCCCGCCCGAATCCCATATCAGGGAAGAAGAACGCACCCCACCCCCGGAAGGCCATGAAGTCCGCCACACTCGCTCTCGCAGCTCTCCTCCTCCTCGGGATCGCGGCTTTCCGCGCCCCGACACCCCTGCCCGGCGCCGATGCCCTGGTCGAGGGACGTGTCCTCGAGGGATCTGGTGTCCCTGTCGTGGCGGCACGCGTCGAGCTCGTCTCGGCCACGGGGGTTCTCGGCGCATCCCGGACGGATGTCGACGGGCGATTCCGGATCGAAACGAACGCCGACTGGGCGCCCGGGTGGAGCGTTCGGGTGGAGCGGCTCGGATTCCAGCCCGCCCAGGTGGCGGTGGAGTCCGGCGCGGCCGAGCTCGAGATCACGCTCACGCCCGCGCCCCTCCCCCTCCCCGGATTCGAGGTCGTCGGCGACCGGAACATTTGTGCCTCGGGCGACGACCGCCGGGCACGGTCCCTCTGGCAGGCTGCGGCCCGCCAGCACGCGGGCGGCCTCGATACGATGGGGGTCGCGAGCTACACCCTGGTGCGGACCGACACGATCGGAGAGCGCGAGGCCAGCTCAAGCGGCATCGAGGGCTCGATCGCCGGACAGCGCGCATCCGCCCCCCTCCTCCGCATGGGGTGGAACCGACGCATCGACCGCGAAGGGTATGCCTTTCCTGTCCGGCGCACCGACAGCGGCGGGTCGTATGACTCGTGGGGATACCCCCCGCTCGAGGCGGACTTCGCATCGCACTTCGCAGGCGAACTCTTCGGCGAGCGCCACGACTTCCAGGTGGAAGCCGAGGACGCGGGCGGGTGGGTCCTGCACTTCTGCGCGCGCGACGAGGACGAGCCGTACCTGGACGGGGTCCTCGAGCTCGGCGCGGACACGCTCGTCGATCGCATCGAGTGGCGCTTCTACACCGGCGAGCCCGACGAGGGTGCCGGGGGCTGGGCCCGCTTCCCGCCCTCGACGGCCGGCGGTGGCACGCCCCCGCTGCTCCCCTCGGAGAGCCTCGTCTGGAAGACGCTCCCGAGCGGCGAGATCGTGCGCCGCGCGCAGTGGTACGAAGGGTGGGTTATCGCGACGGGCGACTCTGTTCCCTTCCTTCCGGTTCGCCCCTGACGGGTCCGATCCGCGCGATCGCATCGATCTCCACATCCACGGCTTTCGGGAGTCCCCGGACCGCAACCGTGGCGCGCGCGGGCTGGTGGCTGCCGAAGTACTCTCCGTAGACGCGGTTCACGGCGGGAAAGTGTTCCATCGAGGAGAGATAGAC
>JAAXGI010000273.1:3463-4438 GCA_012267505.1 Gemmatimonadota bacterium | reverse complement strand
CCCGGGGAGCCCGTAGCCGATGGAGGCGAAGCCGCGGTTCGCGACGTAGCACCGCCCCGCCCGCGGACTGTCGTAGAGGAGCCCGGTCCAGTGGGCCGCGAAGCCGCCATCCACCACCAGAACGCCTTCCTCTGGCATGACCTGCTGGAGCTCGCGGATGAGCCGCGCCATGTGGATCGGCCGCTCCTCGGAGGCGTATCTCGGCTCCGCCTCCTCCTGCCACTTCGCCATGCGGGCGGCGGTGTCCGCGAGCCACGGCTCGCGCCCCGCCCGGCGGGCGGCGGGGTCGTCTTGGCCAAGCGCGGCGGCGAGGTCCCGGAGGCCCTCCGCCGCGTCGCCCCAGAGCCCCGCGTCCACCCGGTTGGAGCGCCCGATCTCCTCCGCGACGATGTCGAGCTGGATGAAGGGGATGGAGGCGGGCGGGAGGACGAAGCGCCGGGTCGAGATCTCGCCCATCTTGCAGCCGACCGCGACGAGGCAGTCCGCGTGCTCCATGAGGTCGTTCGCGATGCGGGTCCAGCGCCCGAAGAGCCCGACGCTCAACGGGTGGCCGCAGGGGAGCGCACCCTTGCCGCTCAGGGTGTGGGCGACGGGAATGGACTCGGCCTCCGCGAGGGCGCGAAGCTCGGCCCAGGCCCCCGAGAGGTGGACCCCGCCCCCCGCGAGGATGAGGGGCCGGCGCGAGCGGCGGAGCAGCTCCGCCGCCGCCTCCGTCTCGGCGCGCCCCGGTCGGATACGGAGTGCCGGGATCCGAGCCGAGTCAACGCGCAGTTCCTCCCGCGGGTAGTCGAACTCGCCGTGCGCGATGTCCTCCGGCACATCGAGGACCACTGGCCCGGGGCGCCCGGAGGTGGCGACGGTGTAGGCGCGGCGCACCAGCTCCGGCATGCGGTTCCCGTCCTCGACCCGGATCAGCTCCTTCGCGGCTGGGGCGAGGATCTCGTCCTGGCGCGACTCCTGGGTCATGTTCTTCCA
>JAAXGI010000273.1:0-3376 GCA_012267505.1 Gemmatimonadota bacterium | reverse complement strand
TTCGTCGCGCCGGGGCCGAGGGTCGCGTCGCAGACCCCGGGCTTTCCTGAGATCCGGGCGAAGGCGTCGGCCGCGAACGCGCCGCACCGCTCGTCGTTGATGAGGGTGTGGCTTAGCCCGAGTTCGCGCACCGCGTCGTAGAAGGGGAGGAGCTGGAACCCGCCCATCCCGAACATCGGGCCGCATTCGTGGATCCGGAGCATCTCCGCGAGGGCGCGGCCCCCGGTCATGCGGCGGGTCGGGTCGTTCGCGATTTCCGTCATCGGCCTCTGCTTGCCTTTCGTTGTTCAGTCTTCGGGCACGCTATCGTGTCCTGGTCCTCCGCCGGGTCTGTTCCCACGGTCTCGCGGGTTCTCCCGGTTGGCTCATTCCGGACTCGTCAGGACACCATCAACCTGACCGTTGAGCCCAGTCTTGCACGAAGCGTCCCTGGATGCGCGGGCGGGTCACCCGCAGCCGGCTTCCGCCCACAATTGTCCATGCGAGCAGGCCACCCGTGCACCCGGGGGCCGGCCATCGGTCCCGCTCATGGCTCGTCAGTCTCATGTGGGGCCTCGCCGAGGTTGGCGTCACCGCAGAGAGCGCCGCCACTCAGCCGAGTCGATCCGCGAACTCCGGGACCGTCATGCCGGCCTGCACCCCGCGCAACGCCGCGAGATCATTCACCGCCGAGATGATGCCCGTCTCCCAGGTGGAGCGCGCTTCCCCGATGCGAGCGCTCGCGGCGGCGACCGCGGCGCCCGGGACCCCCTGCGCTTCGAGCACCGGCAGGCGCGCGATCCCCGCTCCCCCGCCCGCGTCGTTGAACACCGCGCCGTGTGCCCGAACCCCGAGACCGTAACCCGGACGGCCAGGGAGGGCCCCGCAGTGAGAGCCGGTGACGACGATGTGACTCTCGTCCTCGGGCCGGACCAGCGACGCGGAATCGCAGCCGATGACCGCAGGGCGCCCGTCCCCCGCCGGACGGAGGACGAACCGCGCCTCCTCGCCGCCCGGCGGCTCGGGCGGAACGTCCGGCGCGGGGCGCGACGACATCCGCCGCGCGGCTTCCGAGCAGGTTTGTCCCGGCTCGCAGCCGAGCCGGCGCGCCGGCTCGTTGCAATGGCTGATCCGCCCCCGCGCACACATGTCCTCGGCGTCGCCGATCCGGGCGGAGTCGTGCGCCACGGTCGCGGCGGGAATGCCGAGGGGAGCCAGCACGTCGAGCGAACCGATGCCCGCCTCGTCGCGCCCGATCGCCGCGTCGTTGAGGATGACCCCGAGGAGCCCCGCCTTCGCGGCGACGTATCCGCAGTAGCGTCCGCCGTGCGAGCCCGCGACCACCACCCGGCCGCGATGCTCCGCGGTGACGAAGGTGATGCTGTCGAGACGGACTTCGGGCACCGCTATCATGGACGCGTCCGGGAGGATCCGGGGTTCAGAACCAGGGGAGACGGCAGATGAGCGCGTCGAAGTCGGCGATTGTAACCGGGTCGAGCCGCGGTATCGGGGCCGCGATCGCACGGGCGGCGGCCCGGGACGGCTTCGACGTCTGCGTGAACTACGTCCGCGACGAAGGGGCGGCGGAGCGGGTCGCGGAAGACGTGCGGGCGGCCGGGAGGCGGGCCGTCGTCGTCCAGGCGGACACCGGCCGGGAGGCGGACATCCTCCGCCTCTTCGAGACCGCGGACGCCGAGCTCGGCTACATCGACGCTCTCGTCAACAACGCCGGGATCTCGGGCGGCCACTCCCTCATCGAGAACGTGACCGCGGCGACCCTCGAGGAGGTGCTCCGGATCAACGTCGCGGGCTACTTCCTCTGTGCGCGCGAGGCGATCCGGCGCATGTCCACCGAGAGGGGCGGACGGGGCGGCCTCATCGTCAACGTGTCGTCGATCGCCTCCGTCGTCTCCGGCGCCTTCGACTGGGTGCACTACGGCGCGTCGAAGGCGGCGGTGGACACGTTCACCAAGGGGCTCGCCCTCGAGACGGCCGGGCAGGGCATCCGCTGCAACTCGGTCCGCCCCGGGATGGTCGAGACCGACATCCACTGGCCGGGCCGCATCGAGAAGATCGTCCCCTCCGTCCCCTTGAAGCGCATCGCCTCCCCCGAGGAGGTGGCCGAAGCGGTGATGTGGCTCCTCTCGGACCGCGCAAGCTACTGCACCGGCTCCCACATCGACGTGACCGGCGGCCGCGGCTGACCCGGTGGGCACCGCCCGCGCGCGCATGTTCTCAGACCCGTCGTGAACCGACGCCGGTTCGTCAGGCACCTGGAACGGCAGGGTTGCCACTTGCTGCGCCAGGGGCGAAGGCACGAGTGGTGGGAAAACACCACTACCGGGGAGCGCTCTGCCGTTCCCCGACACGCCGAGATCAGTTGACATCTAGCGAGGAAGATCTGCCGAGACTTGGGAGTTGCGGAGCCGGAGAGCCGATAACTCAAGTCAGAGCGAGAGGGCGACCTCCTCGTAGCGTTCGGATGCGTGCGCAATCGCGTCCTGGCGATTCATTTCGAGCGCTTCCCGCAGAATCTCGGACAGGGTATCGAGCAGCTCCTCGCGGGTTCGTTCCTGGGCATTCGCCCCGGGAACCTCCGCGATCCACCCGATCCACCAATCCTCGTCCCGGGAGATGATTGCCGTCCAGGAGGGATGGGCCATCTCTCTCGTCCCTATCCGTGACTGGGGTAGTTTAGTCCAGGCCCTGTCAGTCAGGCGCCAGTCGCTGG
Source organism: Gemmatimonadota bacterium (assembly GCA_012267505.1). Lineage (GTDB taxonomy): Bacteria > Gemmatimonadota > Gemmatimonadetes > Longimicrobiales > Gaopeijiaceae > JAAXGI01. The sequence continues at coordinate 666 of JAAXGI010000273.1, read as the reverse complement.
CGGCGAGGGCTTCGGGGAGGATGGCGGCGAGGGCGGCGCGTTCGGCGGCGGTCCCGACGGTGATGCGGATGCAGCGGTCAAGGGGCGGGACCGGCGGCATGCGGACGAAGACGCCGCGCGCCTCGAGCTCCTCGAGGAGCGCCCGGGCCCGATCTCCGCCGCCGACGTCGATGGCGACGAAGTTGGTCGCGGACGGAAGGGCGGCGAGATCGAGCGACGCGGCAAGCTGAGCGTACTCCTCACGGCCGGCCGCCACCTCCGTGACCACCCGCGCCACGAACTCCGGGTTGCGGAGCGAGGCAAGCGCCCCCACCTGCGCGATCCGACTCACCCCGAAGTGGTTGCGGATCTTGTTGAGCCCGGTCATGAGGTCGCGGTGACCCACGCAGTAGCCGATGCGCGCCCCGGCCAGGCCGTGCGCCTTGGAGAAGGTGCGAAGGCGGAGCACGCGCGGGTCCCCCGGTTCCATCGGCCAGTCGGTGCCCGGCGGGGCGAACTCGATGTACGCCTCGTCGAGCGCAAGCACGACATTCCCGGGAAGGGACTCGACGAACCTCCGGGTCCGCGCCGCGTCGTGCCAGGTGCCCATCGGGTTGTCGGGATTGGCGAGGTAGACGAGTGGCGCCTCCAGCCTGCGCACGGCGTCGAGCAGGGCTTCGAGGTCGA
>JAAXGI010000238.1 GCA_012267505.1 Gemmatimonadota bacterium | reverse complement strand
TGTACGAGCTGGGCTGGCGGGGTCCGCTCTTCCTGGTTGACGACAACTTCATCGGCAACAAGCGCGAGGTCTCGAGGCTCCTCCCCGTGATCGCCGAATGGCAAAAGGAACGCGGCCACCCCTATTCGCTGTTCACCGAAGCGAGCGTCAATCTCGTCCGGATGAACGACCTGATGGACGACATGATCGAGGCCGGCTTCGACGCCGTCTTCCTGGGCATCGAGACGCCCAACCCGAAGGCTCTCAAGAAGATGAAGAAGCCCCAGAACCTCGACATGCGCGACGACAACTACCTGTTCACGTCCGTACGCAAGATTCAGGAGAAGGGAATGATGGTTCTGGGCGGCTTCATCCTCGGCCTCGACGACGACGATGACGACGCCTTCGACGCCCAGATCGAGTTCATTCAGGAAGCCGGGATTCCGATCGCGCTCGTCGGGTTGCTGACGGCTCTCAAGGGAACGAACCTGTGGACGCGGCTGGAGCGCGAGAACCGGTTGCTGGACAAACCTGTCGAGATCGACGCCACTGCACTGAACTTCAAGCCGCAGATGGACCCGAAGACGCTGGTGGAGGGGTACCTTCGCGTAGTCGGAACCATCTACGATTCGACCCTGGAGAACTACTTCGACCGCTGCCTGACCCTGCTGGACAATCTCAATCCGATTCCGCACATCTACAAGCCGGCGAGCAAGCACCTTCTCTATGCAGGCATCATGCTGATCCGGCAGCGCCTTACGCCGGAGCAGCTGCCGGTGTTCTCACGCTACATCGCCAGAGTCACCAGGGACCATCCTCGATTCCTGCCACTGGCCATCCGCCTGGCCGCTATGGGCCATCACTGCGAGAAGCTCACGCGTCAGCAGACCGTTCTCCGGGAATTCAAGTCCTATCTCAAATCAGAGTTGACTTCATTCAATGAGGCGAAATGGGGGCCTGACGCGGCATCGGGAGTGGCAGACAAGTTCATACCGGAAGCGCTACAACGTGCCAGGAAACGCCAACGCGCAATCCCCGAGGAATTCCGCCATGCCGGGGACGGGGTCTCCGAGGCTCTCGCAGCCTTCGAGCTCGCGCTCGGTTCGGACGCTCGACCGGCTGCCCCGGTCAGTGTCAACCTGCCGGTCGCGGGGTGAATGCCCGCTTGTTCCACGGGACGACCGTGCCCAGCCGTTCGAACGGAGTGGGCGCCCCGCCCACGCCTTACCCCGACTAGGCCCTACCCGCAGAGTGGGCGCATCAGCTTCACGATCTGAGACCTGATGCAGCCGGGCAGTCGCCGGATCTCAGCATCGGTTCGCCGACATCAAATCCCAGCGCGGGGGGCTTGAGCGCCGTCATTGTCGAAACGTTGCACCGGATCCCGTCGGCACGCTAAGTACGGGGGCCATCCGGATGTCTTCGAGGCGTCAGGTAGCGCGCCACCGCGGTCGTGGCTGGATCGTCCGGTCTTCCGCATCCCAGCAGAGCGGGATCCTCGCGTCCGTACCACCCTCAGACACCGGTCCGTACCGCGCCCCTTTGTCAGCATCGCGGCTCGACGCTCCCCTTGGAGAGGACCGGGAGCGCGCCCCGGGGAACACCCCGATGAGGCTACGGCATGGCCCGGGACATCCGGGCAGCGAAGGCCGAGCGTGGATCATCCCAAGCGATGGGAGTGTTATCACGGCAGCGCACCGCCGAGCCGTGGTGCGCCGGAGGCGAGGCGTCACCCGCGGTCCATCACCCGATGATCGGACGCGCGGACACTTCCGGGACCGGACAGGACCGGCTCGGGAGACGACGTCTCCAGACCACGAACCGACTGGAGAGGAGAACTGGATGAACCAACTTCGAGCGGGATTGGTTCTGGGTATCGGACTTGTCGTGGCTTCCTGCGGGGACAGCGCGACCGAGCCCGAGGACACGCTGACAGGGGCCGAGGCCCTCGCGCTCCTCGAGGTGGCGATGCGACAGGGCTTGGAGCTGACCAACGACCTGGACTTCGAGATGATGACGGCGCTCCCGGGTGGCGGCATGCAGCTCACGGTCCCGTGCACCATGGGCGGAACGGTTGCAGTGACCGCACAGCTCAGCCCCGTCGGAGACCCGGGCAGCGAGAGCGTCGGCGTCGGAGCGGCAGTGACCCTCGTTCATTCGGATTGCTCCGAACGGCACGAGACGAGCGGGATCACCTTCACACTTGATGGCGCGCCCGATGTGGAGATGACCATCGAGCTCTCGATCTCGACGGAGTTCCTGTTCGAAATCAGCGGCACGGTGGACGGTACAGTGCGCTGGGCCACGGGCGACGGCCGCAGCGGGAGATGCGCGCTCGACGTGGATCTCGAGACGGTGAACGATGCGTCCGGTATTCCCACCATCACTCTGACCGGGCGAGCATGCGGCTCCGAGATCATGGAGTCGATTCCCGGTCTCGGACTGACGATGGGCTGACCCGCCGACCCGGACCCGGGCGGCGGCACGGGGGGCCTCCAGCCTCCCCCGCCCTAGCCGCGTCCGGTGTCTCCGGGCAACGAGGTCACATCCGGCATTTCACTCGGTCTGCGCCGGGTCAGGTGAACCGAGAGAAGAGGTTCCAGTGGCACCGACGCGGGGAGCCACCCATGGGAGCGACCCGGCGCGCCCGGCTGGAGGATCTCTACGCGGCAATCGCAGAGGGCGATACCGCCGGAGTCCGCGAGGTCCTGGACCGGGACCCGGATCTCGTCGGTGCCTCCCGGAAGACACCTCCGCCCCTCCACTGGGCGATCTACCACAACAGACCGCGGGTCGTGGAACTCCTCCTCGATGCCGGCGCCGACATCGGGCTTCCGGACCCCGACCGGGACGCGACGCCCCTCGAGTACGCCGTCGTCTATGCCCGAAGGCGGATCATCCGTCTGCTGGCGGCCCGCGGAGCGGATATGAGGTCCGGACTGCCCGTCGCGCTGAAGGGCGCCGGCGGCGGGTTTACCGAGTTCGCGGAACTGCCGTCGCGGGCGGAGTACGAGGCCGTAGCGACGCTCCTGGGCGAGCTGCCCGGGCCAGAGGGTCCATCGGCCGGGCCGGCAGCGACCCGGTGACGCCGCGACCGGGAAGACAGGCGGCGCCCCCGGGCGACGGGAAGCGGGGACCCCGCGTGCCGGTTGGATCCCTCCGGGAACGTCGGCCCGAAATGCACGCTGAGGGACTCTTGGTTCAGAGCTTCGAGACGCTGATCGACCACCGCTCCAGCATCGGACCGAACAAGGCGCGCCTCCGCAGGCGACCGGACACTACTCTGGCGATCGTCACGCAGCCGACCCGGATCCCGGTCCGGGCCTTCGAGCTCTTGTAAGGACGCGACGCACGGGCTGATGGAGAGAGGCTACGCCTTCATCCTGCTGCCGGACGGGTCGAACAATCCCCTGCCGACCGCGGCCACACTGACCGGGAAACACTCGTTCATGTACATCGCCTGCAGCGGCTCGCCGACTTGGGCGAGCTCGGCCGGCAGCCAGGCCAGAAGCAGGTATTTCCCCACTGACGGCCCCATCCCGGCGGAGGTCACGCGGGACTCCCTCCCCAAGGCGTCTACGATGCGGTCCCCTCCCAGCGTGAGGATCGGTTCGTTTCCGCCCGTCGGGAAGCGCGCCATGCCGGACGCGCTGGTGTGATCGTCGATGGTAAGCGTGCAGATCCGTGCCGCCGGCCTCCGCTCTTTGGCTTCCAGGTACGCGGCCTTGCCGATGAAGTGCGCTTGCTTCACATGGCGCCGCGCCAATCCGGCCTCGAGCGGTGAGTATTCGGACGTGAGCTCGGCGCCCATGAGGAGGTAGCCCTTCTCCATGCGGCCGGTAGTGCCGTAGACGCCGATCCCCACGGGCCGGGCGTCGAAATCACGGCCGGCCGCCCAAATCGCATCCCAGAGCGCGAGGCCGTGCTCCGTGCGGGTGTAGATCTCCCAGCCGCCCTCTCCCACATAGGAGATGCGGGGCAGCGTGGCGGGAATCCCGTCGATGAGTGCATCCCGCACCGTGCCGTAAGGGAATTCTTTCTGGCTGAGACCGCAGTCCGCGACTCCTGAGACCAGGGCTGCTGCGTCCGGTCCCCATACTCCGAGTGTGGATATCGCCGACGACCGGTCCTCGAACTGCACGGAGCCGTCCGGCGGAAGATGCTTCCGGAACCAGAAGGCGTCCCGGCCGCCGTCGAGGACGCCGGTGACGACGCGAAACCGGTCGTCGGCAAGCCTCTGGATGGTCAGGTCGGCGCGGAAGCCTCCGTCCGGCGTCAGGAGCGGCGTGTAGATCGAGCTTCCGACCGGACGGTCGCACGGGTTGACCGTCAGCCGCTCGAGGTACGGGAGCGCACCGGGCCCGGAGACTTCGAAGATCTGGAACGCGCCCAGATCGACCACGCCGACCTTCTCGCGGAGATGCAGGTGTTCCGCGTTGATGATCGGCGACCACCAGCGCCGGTCCCACTCGTGGGGGCGGTCCGGGACGTCGTAGCGCGCCACGAGGTCCTGGTTGGAGGCGTACCACTGCGGTCGCTCCCATCCCCGCGCCTCGAAGTACTCGGCCCCCAACGCCTCGGTCCGGGGATGGAACGGCGACCGGTTGACCCCGCGCGCGGATTCCCACTGCTCGCGCGGATGCACGATCCCGTACGTCTTCCGGAAGTGCTCGCGGCAGCGCGTGCGGATGTGATGTCCGGTGCGCTCGTGGGGCTGGAAGCGGGTGACGTCCGAGTCATGCGGATCCAGGAGGCGCGGGTACCCGTGGGTCATCCACTCGGCGACGAGGCGCGCCGAGCCGGGGCCCTCGCGCACCCAGACGGCCGCCGCCGACCAGAGGTTCTCCACCTCGGCGGTTTCGCCCAGCAGTTGCTGGGTGTCGGGGGTGAGGGAGAGCAGGCCGTTGACGGCGTACTGCATCTCGGTGCCGGACAGAAGCTCGCCCATGATCTCGCGCGCGCGTTCGAGTTGCGGGGCGAAGTCGCCGGACGTGAAGGGCAGTTCGGTGGGAGAGCGCTCTGCCTCCGCAACGGAGGGAATCTCGTCGGCGTGCATCAGGATCGGACGATGTGCGTAGGAACCCACCTCCATCGCTCCGTAGCTCTGCCGCTCGTACATGAACGAGTCCATGTCGCGCACGATCGGATAGCCGATCTCGTTGCCGGTCGCCAGCAGGAGCTCGACCGGCCCGAAGTCGGCCATCTGGTGCACCGCCGGGGTGAGCGGGATCGTGGCGCCGGCCATGGCGGCGATGTGCGGACTCCAGACGCCACATGCGATGACCGCATGGTCCACTTCGATGAGGCCACGGGTCGTAGCCACCGCCCGGATGCGGGGGCGGCCGAGACGCACGGGGTCCACTTCGAGGCCGGTGACTTCGGTCTCGTCCAGCACAGTGAGCACGCCCCTCTTCAGCGCCCGCTCGCGCATGATCGTACCCGCCCTCACCGAGTCGACGACCGACACGCTCGGCGTGTAGAAGCCGCCGAGGATCACCTCCGGGTTGACGAACGGGACCCTGGCTACGACTTCGGGCGGCGTCAGTAGCTCGCTCTCGATCCCCCAGACGCGCGCCGAGGTCATGCGCCGGCGAAGCTCCTCCATGCGTTCCCCGGTGCGCGCGACCTCGATACCGCCGCAGGTCGTGTTCACACCGAGCGCTTCGTACTGGCGGTGGCTCTCGAGCGTGACCAGCGCGATCTCGCGCCCGTGATCGGCTGGGAAGATGAAGTTAGACGCGTGGCCGGTCGATCCGCCGGGATCGGGGAGCGGACCCTTCTCTATCAGCACCACATCATCCCAGCCTAGCTTCGCCAGATGCTCGACCAGGCAGTTACCGACGATGCCGGCCCCGATGACGGCGACCCCGGCTCTGGCCGGCGCCGTGCGTCGCTCACGCATGTCGGCTTCCCCCACCCGGGTGCGAGGGGAGGCACCGCCCTCTCCCGGTTTGCCGCGCTTTCTGCCTCGCTCTCGCTGACGGAGGCAGAGACCGGCCGGCAGCGGTGCGTCCCCCCGGCACTCCGTTCCCCAGTGGCCGATCGCGACTGCTGAGGGACCGCTCGAACATCCGGCCGATACTCCCGGGCCTGGCCTGCATCCCCTTCCGCTGGCCCGACCGAAGGCACGCGATGGCCGGACGGCCTTGGGGGCGCATCTCCGACCGCGTGGTCATTCTTGCTCCCTCGGGGCAAGGCTGAACGGTTTGCGCGCGAACACCCGGCGCACCATCGGCTCGAAGAACTCCAGCGGGAGCGACTCGTAGTCCGGGTCGAAAGCGCGCTGATCCCAGCGGTGGCAGAAGTCCACGGCGTCCTGGTACCAGGGATGGTCGCGGAACCGGTCGCGCGCGTTGCGGTCGCCGCCCAGGTGGTGGGCGTAGTAGTAGTACTGGAATAGGCCGTGGTGGCGGACGATCCAGCAGGTCCGTTCGGTGACGAAAGGGCGGAGCAGCAGGGCGGCAAGCTCGCCGTGGCTGTGCGGGGCCAAGAGGTCATCGATGTCGTGCAGGAGCGCTGCCACGACCATCTCCTCGTCCGCGCCGTCGCGATAGGCGCGGGTCGCGGTCTGCAGCGAATGCTCCAGCCGGTCTACCCTGTATCCGGAGAGCGAACCGGACAACTCGCGGAGGTGCGCCAGTACCCGGTCGGCGGTTCCGGCGGCGAACTCCTCCTCGAGGCGATCAAGCAGTTCGTAGTCCTCCCGAGTGCCGTCCGCCATGCTGGTGAAGCTCACCCTGGGATTGTCCGGCCTTCTCGTATCCTCCATGAATATCACTCTCGAAATAGGGGCTCCCGTTGGAGGCACCGTGGGTCTCTGTCGAGAGTGATGTCAAGCGGGGGACGCCCGAGCCCCGGGCCTACAGCCGACCTCCTTCGCGCTCCGCTCGGAGTCGGCTCTGCCGGGGTCCCGTGCTTGACACGCGTCGGACGGGCAGACGGTGATACTCGGCGGCGTTGGTGTGCGCTCTGCACCAGGCTCAACGCACCGCTGCCCGAAGTCCCTCCGGGCCAGTACGCTTCGGGCCGGTCACCGCCCATCCCAGGGGAGATCGACCATGCATCACTCGATCAGCAGCCTCACCCGGCATGCCGATGTCCTCTCCGCAATCTGGAGCAGCGGTGAGCGGACCGATCTTCCCTACCTCTGGCTGCGCGACAACTGCGGTTGCACCGAGTGCCGCGTCGAACAGACATCGGAGAAGAGGTTCCACCTCTTCCGGGTCCCCGGGAATCTGACACCAGAGCAGGTCAGCATCGAACGCGCCGGTTCCGAGGACGAGTCGATCGCCATCTCCTGGCCGGACGGACACCGCACCCGATACAGGTCGAGTGAGGTCCACGGCATTCTGAGCCTGCCCCGAATCGAACTGCACTACTGGGGTGGCGGCTTCCAGCCGCGGAGATTCGACTATCAGCGGTTCCTGGCGAGCGACCGCGGCGCGGCGGAGCTAATCGGGGAGTTCCTGCGGACCGGGGTCTGCGTCCTGGTCGATGCCCCCACCGAACCGGACTCGTCGGAGCAGCTCGCGGCCCGTCTGGGCCCGATCCGCGAGGTGCTCTTCGAGCGAATCCACAATGTCAGGGTCGATCCGAAGGGGTACAACATCGCGCACACGGGTCTGGCAGTCGCGCCCCACAACGATTTTACCAGCTACAGCTGGCCGCCGAACGTGCAGGCGCTGCATATGCTGGTGAATGAGTGCGACGGCGGCGAATCCATCGTTGTGGACGGATTCGGAGTGCTCAACGAGCTGCGGAGCGATCACCCGGAGAAGTTCGATGTCCTCTGCTCGGTACCGGTGCCCTTCCGCATCTTCAGCGAGGAGCACGAGTGCTACGCGTCCAACCCGATAGTCGGGCTGGACACCAGCGACCAGGTCAGGTTGGTGCGCTTCAACACGGCTCAGATGCAGGCCATTCCGCTCTCGGAGCCTCGGCTGGGCGACTTCTACGCCGCCTACCACGAGCTCTCTAGGCGCGTGAACTCCTCAAGCGTACAGGTCACCTTCCGATTGGAGGGCGGGGAGATCCTGCTCTGTGACGGGCACCGGGTGCTCCACGGTCGCACGGCCCTTCGCTCGAGCGGACAGCGCCACCTGCAGGACGCCTACTT
>JAAXGI010000032.1 GCA_012267505.1 Gemmatimonadota bacterium | reverse complement strand
CACCGGACGCCGCTGACCCCCGACGCGCTCGCCGCTCTGGATGGGGCGTGGAGGGAAAACCCCGGATCCGGGGACGCGCCGATCCTGCCCGCGCCGAAGAATCCGTCGGCCTGCGTGAGTTCCGCGCTGGCGTATGGGTGGTGGATCAGGGCCGACAAGCTCGCGGGACTGGAGCCGAAGCCGGGCAGGGGCTGGCACTCGCTCAGGCGGAAGTTCGCGAGCGACCTCATGAATCAGCCGCTCAAGGTGCTCTGCCAGCTTGGCGGCTGGAAGACGGCGAAGACGGTGCTGCGGTGCTATCAGAGAGCCGACGAGGATCAGTTGAGGCAGGCCCTCGCGAACCGCTCCGTTCACGCCTGAAACCAACCGGCGGGAGTCGATCAGCGGGAATTCCGCCAACGACCCGCGCAAGTTCAATCCTCACAACGGATTCACCGCCGGGGGCAGAATGCCGGACCGGCGGTCGTTGCCTACCCGTGCCTGCCCGCCGGGCCGTTCCGGCACATCTCCCGCGTCTCCAGGACCACCGGGCGGCTGCCGACCGCGGTCGCGGCCGGGCGAGAGGCGAGTCCGGCCAGGAATCCGCCGGTGGGTGACAGGAACGGCGGCAGGCAGGGCCTCTCGGCCGCCCCTGCGGGTCTCCGGCGCGGCTTCAGTGCGGGGAGGCCGACCGGAGTTGGGCTGTCAGCCACTGGTCCTGCGTGCCGCAGTCCGCTCGGTAGCCGCCCCGAGATGAGCAGCGGGGCAGGGGCCGACCGACCCGGGCTTCGCTACCAGGCCGACGAGACGCCGCCGCTCCGTCTATCGGCCGGTCTGGGGCTCCAGCTCGCCGTGCTCACGGTTGTCATCCCGGTCCTGCTTCCGACCGCGGTGATGCGGATCGCCGGCGCGCCGGAGGACTATCTGTCTTGGGCTGCTTTCGCGGCGGTCGCGGTCTCTGGCGCGGGCACCCTGCTGCAGGCGGTCCGGTACGGGAGGATCGGCGCGGGTCAGGTGCTTGTCATGGGGAGCGCGGGCGCCTTCGTCGGGGTCAGCGTCGCGGCGATCGCGGAAGGGGGACCGGCGCTCCTGGCCACGCTCGTCGTATGTTCCGCGCTCTTCCAGCTCCTCGTGGCCGCGCGGCTGGCGCTCTTCCGGCGGCTCCTCACACCGGCCGTCTCCGGTACGGTGATCATGCTGGTCCCCGTCACGGTTGTGCCGATCGTCTTCGGAATGCTCGAGGATATGCCGGCGGGGAGCCCCGCCCATGCCGGGCCCGCTGCCGCGCTCGCCACGGTTGTCGCCATCGTAGGCACCTCGCTGACAGGCCCCCCCGCGCTCCGCCTCTGGTCGCCGATCCTCGGGGTCGCTGCTGGCACCGCCGTGGCGGCCGGCTTCGGGATGTACGATCTGGAGCGTGTCGCCGCGGCCCCCTGGGTCGGTCTTCCCGAGTGGCGGGCGCCGGGGCTGGATCTCGAATTCGGCCCCGCGTTCTGGGCGCTCCTGCCGGCCTTCCTCCTCGCCGCGCTCATCGGGTCCATCCGGACGATGAGCAGCTGCATCGCGATGCAGCGGGTATCGTGGCGGAACCGGCGCCCCGTCGATTTCCGCTCTGTCCAGGGATCCGTCACGGTGGAAGGGATGGGCAACCTGTTCGCCGGGCTGGCCGGTACGGTCCCGAACACGACCTACTCGCTGGCCGCTCCGCTTGCCGAGATCACGGGGATCGCGTCGCGGGCGGTTGGCATCGCCACGGGCGCAATCTTCCTTCTGGTGGTCTGGCTGCCCAAGGTGCTCGCCGTGGTCCTGGCCATACCGGGTCCGGTCGTGGGCGCCTACCTCATCGTCCTTATGGCGATGCTCTTCGTGATCGGGATGAGCGTGGCATTGCAGGATGGGATGGACTACCGGAAGGTGATGATCGTCGGCTTCTCCTTCTGGCTGGGCGTCGGCTTCCAGAACGGCCTGATCTACCCCGATCTGGTCTCGGACCTCGCCGGCGGAATTCTGGGCAGCGGTCTCACGGCGGGTGGCCTTGCCGCCATCCTCATGACATGGCTCGTGGAAGTCACCGCGCCGCGTCCCCGCCGCATCGAGACGGTGTGCGCCCTCTCCGCGCTCCCGGAAGTCCGGGAGTTCCTGAGGAAGTGCGCAGCTCGGAATGGGTGGGGCGAAGCGATGTTGAACCGGCTCGATGCCGTCTCCGAGGAGACGCTCCTGATCCTCCTCCGTGAGGCTGGAGACGGTCGCGTGGGCAAGAGGTCACGCCAACTCCGGTTGTCGCTAACAAGGGAGCAGCGCGGGGCGAAGCTGGAGTTCGTGGTGGCGATTGGAGGCGACGACAACATTGAGGAGCGTCTCGCGCTGCTCGGTGACGTGAACGACGAGGGGCGGCTTGAGCGGGATGTTTCGATCCGCCTCCTCCGGCACCTGGCCTCGTCCGTGCGGCATCAGCAGTACCACGACGTCGATATCGTAACCGTCCGGGTACGGCAGCCGATGGCCGACAGCCGGTGACGTCAGAACAGGGACTCGACCTACCGAGCTCATCGGATCGGTTCGTTCATGCCCGCGCCCTTGGCGTGGGGGTCTCCGTGGTCCGGTCGCAATCCACGCTACCGCCGTCGTGCCCTGAGGCGGCGATGCTCTGCCGCGTGGGAGACTCCCGGTGGGCTCGGCGGGAGGGGTGTCCGGCGTCCCGGTAGAGGGTGCGAAGGGCAGGGGAGAGGCTCTGTGTGGATCCGGTGGCTCGTGGACCCCGGGAGCGGCCTGCAGATACTGGTGCTCAACGGACGGGCCCGAACCACGCGTGTTTGGGCTGGCAGGGATAAGCCGGCAACGGGATCGGACTCACCGGAGAAGAGCGCTTCGGGGCGGACTGGCAGCGCCGCCCCGTATGGGAGTTGCATGCCGGGACCGGGATTGCCTGCACGGGCCTTGCGGCCGGCGGAGTGTACAGCGGCGGGAGCAGGAGAGAAGGTGGCGGACATGCACGGGACATCTCCCGCGGGATGCGGTAATCGGAGTATCCGCGTCGCCTTGTGCTCTCGGTGGTCGCGGATCGCGCCCGGTTCCGGGGTCCTGCGATGCGTGCCGATCCCCGCGCATCCTTCTGCTGCGGGAGACCGGCGCGCGCCGGTCTCCCGCTAGCCTTCCCCGTGCCGGGTGCCGTCGCTTCCCTCCGGGCCGCGCTTCTCGCGTATTTCCGCCAGCACGCCCGCAGCTTCCCCTGGAGGTCGGACAGCGATCCGTACCGTGTCCTAGTTTCCGAGGTCATGCTCCAGCAGACGCGGGCCGCCGTGGTGTCTCCCTACTTCGAGCGCTGGATGCAACGGTTTCCGACCATTTCCGTGCTTGCTGACGCGAGCGAGGAGGAAGTCCTCAGGGCGTGGGAAGGACTCGGGTACTACTCGCGGGCCATCCGCCTACGGCAGGCGGCCCGCGAAATCGTTCGCGGCCACGGTGGCCGCGTCCCGGCGACGGCGGATGTGCTCCGCACCCTTCCGGGCATCGGTCCCTACACGGCCGGGGCCGTGGCCTCCATCGCCTACGGCAGCCCGGTGCCTGCGGTTGACGCGAATGCCAGGCGCGTGATCGCTCGGCTGATGAACGAGCCGGAGCCGCCCCCCCGCATGCTCGAGGAGTGGGCGGGTGCGCTCGTGGACCCGGCGGATCCGGGAGGCTTCAACCAGGCCTTGATGGAACTGGGAGCACGGATCTGCCTCCCTAGGTCTCCACGATGCGGCGAATGTCCGATCCCGGACCACTGCCGCGCGAGAGAAGCCGGTACGCAGGCCGCGGTGCCGACACGGCGACCACGCGCGCCTCTGCCGGAATTCACGGTGGCGTGTACAGGACTCGTTTCCAGAGAGGGGAAGTCGTCGTTGGCCCTCCTCAGGCGACGGCCTGCCGGTGGCCTTCTCGGGGGGATGTGGGAGCTGCCCGGGGAGGGATTCGACGATCCGGCGGAGGCGGGCCGGGTGGCAAGCGAACTGGCCGGACGCCTGGTGGGAACTGGTCGTTCGGACCGGGCGGATCGCCCAATGCGGGGCATGCCTGTTCGGATCGGGCCGATGCAGGAGTTGCGGCCCGTCCGGCACGAGTTCACACACCGCCGGGTGACGTATCTCCCGTTTGCGTTCGAGGTGTCGGGCGTGGACTGGCTCCCCGACCTCCCGGGTCCCTACCGCTGGGTGGGCCGTGGTCGGGCGAGCGAACTCCCGATGGGTGTGGCACAGCGCAAGCTGCTGAAGCAGCTGTTCTGACGCGTGCCTTCGGGAGAGCTTTCCTTCGCCTGTTCACCTGACGATCCCAGGCGCCGCGAAGGGCCAGTCGGTCTCTTTCGACTGCCGGACGGCCACAGCATTCTTGTCAGCGTCGGCTGACCCGGCCACCTTGCTCGTGCCTCGTCCGGAGGCTGCGTTCCAACCCACCCGAACGTCAGGAGCCCGCCATGGTCCCGGTCCTCTCCCTCTGGCTTCCCGTTCTGCTCTCGGGAGTCGCTGTCTTCGTGGTAAGCTCGATCATCCATATGGTCCTCCGCTATCACAGGAACGACTACGGGCCCGTGCCCTCCGAGGACGATGTCCGCAACGCACTCCGGAGCGCCGGTATCCCTCCGGGCGACTACATGATGCCACACGTCGGAGGCACGGGGGGGATGAACGATCCTGAGTGGATCGAGAAGGCGACCGAGGGTCCCGTTGCCTACCTGACTGTCGCCCCGTCCGGGGTCGGCGGGATGGGCAAGAACCTCGCCCAGTGGTTCGTCTTCACGGTCGTTGTCGGGATCTTCGCGGGCTACGTTGCCGGCATCGCCCTCCCACCCGGTGCCGAGTACCTGGATGTCTTCCAGTTCGTCGGGACGGTGGCGTTCGCGGGGTATTCGCTCGGCGTCATCCCGGCCTCGATCTGGTATCACCGCAGCTGGGCGGCGACGCTCAGGACGGTCTTCGACGGGCTCGTCTACGCCGTGGTCACGGCGGGGATCTTCGGGTCGCTCTGGCCCTCGTAGGCGAGCCGGAGCTCCTTGGGCGCGGGTTCATGCGCCCGCGGGATCGCGTCCCTGGCCCGGTCCGTGGCCGAGTGGGGAGGAGTGCCGCGCCCTTCCGTAGCCGCCCTCGGACCGCGAGATGCGCCGGCCCGCCACAAGGGCCTCGAGGACGAGTTCGCACGCCGCCGCGCGCGTCCCCGTGTCCGCACTCTCCGGGGCGAGGCCTGTAAGGGCGACGAGTTCGAGGAGTCCCGGGACCTGTGCGAACCCCCGGATACAGGCGTCGGCTGCGGCGTCGTCGGAGACCTGGAGGGCCCCGCCCGACTCGAAGTATTCGACAATCTGCTCCACATCCGCGCCGCCCGCCCGCGCCTCGTAGGCCTCCTTCGAGGCGCCGGCGATAAGTTCGCGCGCGATCCTCTCGGCGCCCTGGAGTTCGCCGTCGTACTCGAGTTCGAGCTTCCCCGTGATCATCGGGAGCGAGGCGTAGATGTCCCCGATCCGGGGCACGGCCGCGTCCTCCCCGAGCCGGAGTGCCCGCCGCTCGGCGTTCGAGACCACCCCCTCGAGCACGCTGATCGGAAGACGCTGGCTGACGCCCGAGCGCTGATCGACCCGCTTGTCCGCTCGTGCGAGGAACGCGATCCGTTCGACGACCTCGGCGACGAAGCCCGGCACGGTAACGGCGGCCCCGCCCCGTTCGACCCACGCCTCCTGGCGCGTGATCTCGATTCCCGTCGCCACACGGTGGGGGTAGTGCGTCCGGATCTCGGCGCCGATCCGGTCCTTCAGTGGGGTGATGATCTTGCCCCGCGCCGTGTAGTCCTCCGGGTTCGCAGTGAAGAGGAGGAAGACGTCGAGTACGAGGCGGACGGGAAACCCCTTGATCTGGATGTCCCCCTCCTGGAGGATGTTGAAGAGCCCGACCTGGATCTTGCCCGCGAGGTCGGGAAGCTCGTTGAGCGCGAAGAGCCCGCGGTTCGCCCTCGGAAGGAGCCCGAAGTGGATCGTCAGCTCGTCGGACAGGAGGTGGCCGCCGCGGGCCGCCTTGATTGGATCCACGTCGCCGATGAGGTCGGCCACTGTGACGTCGGGTGTGGCGAGCTTCTCCACGTAGCGGTTCCCGCGGGGAAGCCATCTGACGGGAGCCTCGTCGCCGGCTTCTTCGACCAGAAGGCGTCCCTCCCTGGAGATCGGTGCCAGCGGGTCGTCGTTGACCTCCGAGCCGGCGAGAACGGGAATCTCCGGATCCAGCAACGCAGTCATCTGCCGGAGGATTCGGCTCTTCGCCTGACCCCTGAGCCCTAGGAGGATCAGGTCCTGGCGGGCCAGGATCGCATTGATGAGCTGCGGGATGACCGTGTCGCCGTATCCGTGGACTCCGTGAAAGAGCTTCTCCCCTCGCCGGAGTCGGGCGACCAGGTTCGCACGCACTTCGTCCTTGACCGAGCGGCCCGTGTATCCGCTCGCCTTCAGCGCTCCGAGCGTGGCGGGTCTTGCTGGGGGCATCACCGGATCATCGCGATGGTGGTCGGCGGGGGCTCCGGGGCCGGGACGCTCGCGGAGCCGGGGCGGTCCACGCGCGCGGTGAGACGGCCGCACCCGGCATCCGCCTGCCGTGCCGGGATCGCCCGGAGGCTCCGGGTACCACCCCGGCGTGGCCCGGGTTCCGCAGCGGACCGGCCCGTCAGTCGGGGCGGAGCGTGTTCGGTGCTCCGTCGGCGAGGGGACTCGCCTCCAGCAGCGCTGGGTAGTCGAGTCCCAGGCATGGCTCGAAGTCCCCGCACCCGTAGAGAGCCGTGTAGACGCGCGCGTACGCTTGGACGAGCTTCACGTAGTTCCGCGTCTCCTCGAAGGGGATGTGCTCGACGAAGACGTCCCGGTCCCGGTAGGCGGAGTCACCCTGCCAGGTGCGCATCCGTCCCGGACCCGCATTGTAGGCCGAGAGGATGTCTTCCGGTTTCCCGTCGAAGCGGCGCACCATCTGCGCGAGGTAGGAGGTCCCGAGGGTGATGTTCGTCTCGGGGTCTCTCAGTCCCTCGAGCGAATACGCGATCCCGAGATTGCCGGCTACCTCCCTCGCCGTCGGCGGCATGAGCTGCATCATGCCCCAGGCTCCCGACCTGCTGGCGATCTCCGCATCGAATCCGGACTCCTGCCGGATCAGACCGGCCACGAAGAAGGGGTCGAGCTCCCGCGCCTGCGCCGCGCGGACGATGAGCTCACCGTGCCGGAAGGGGTGGACGATCCTGAGCAGCCGGAGATTCCAGCTGCCTTCCGCCGCCCGGATCCTCCGCCCCAGCGTGATGGCCTGGAGCGGCAGGCCCAGCTCGATCAATGCCTCGGCGAATTCGTAGCTGCTTCCGAAACGCCTGTCGAAATGCTCGATGAGCCGCTCGAACTCGAATGACAGCGATCCGGAGGTGGGCACGAGCCGGTGAGCCCGGAGCCGGAGGACGGCGTTGGCGAACTCCGTGGCTGCGCTGGGAGGAGCCGGAGCCGGTCCCGGCGGCAGGTCGGCAGGAAGGACGGGTGCTCCGACCTGCTCGCCCGCCAGCGCGCCGTAGAAGCTGAGCGGGTCCTCCCCGTAGACGCCGAGGAGGCGCTCGCGGGCACCTCCCGGATTTCCCGCCCGCTCGTGGCTGAGCGCGGCCCAGAATCCCGCCTGCTGCCGGGCGGACGCGCTCGACCCGGACACGAGATATCGGTCAAAGGTCCCGGCAGCAGCATCGTAGTTGCCCGCGAGGTAATCGGACGAGGCCAGCTCCATGACGGCCAGGCGCATCTCCGTACTCCGGGGGCCGACCCGGGCGAGTTCGCCCAGGAACCGGCGCGCTCTCGGGCCGAACCCGGTCTCCAGCTCGTAGGTCAGGAGGGTGTGGAGGCCGCGCGCTGCCCACCGGGAGTCCGGATGCGACTCGGCCAACCCGAGCAGGGCGGACTCGGACGCGGCCACCTCCCCCTGGCGCAGGAGCGCCCGCCCGGTCCAGTAGAGCGCGGGCGAACGGAGTTCGTCCTCTACTTCCGCCTCTGTCAGCGCCGAGAGCGCCGCCACCGTGTCCCTGTAGCGGCCGAGCCGGAAGAGAGCTTCCCCCAGCGCTGTGAGCAGTTCGTCGCGGTCCGCCGGTACGGGCGCCGCGCCGTCGAGGACGTAGGTTGCGAGCCGGCGGTAGGCCGGTCCCCATGCGCGCGCGCCGAGGAGCGCCCGTCCGAGGCGGAGTTCGTCCGGAGGGTCGAGCGTCCACCCTTCGCGGTCGATGAGGATGGCCGCATCCCGCGCTCCCTCGTAGCGTGGCCCGTAGTCTAGTGCCTGGCGGAGATCCGCCTCCGCCTGCCCGTCGGCGCCCGCGTCGAGAGCGAGCCTGCCTGCCCTGAGCCATGCAGCAGCCGCGCGCGCGGGACTCCGTTCGCGGCCCGCATGCTCGCGGGCAATGCGGCCGGCGCCGGCGAGGTCTCCAGCGCGCTCGTATGCATCGGCGAGCACAGCCCAACTCCAGCGCGAGAGGTGGGGGTCCGCCCCGTCCACCCCGGCCAGGGCCGAGCGCACCCCGGCAGTGTCCCCCGTTGGGGCAAGCAGTTCGGCAAAGATGAGGGGACGCCAGTCGGCGAGGGCCGGGATGGCCGCGAGGGCGGAGTCGGCCCGGTGTGCGGCCGGGGCGGTGCTTCCCCCGTCCCACGCCTCGATAGCGTCCCTCAGCTGTGCGAGCGCCTCGGTCTGTACGGCAGGGCTGGGCACGGGTGCGGCGAGGAGCGTTGCGAGTCTCTCGGTCCCCGGTGCGGCTCCGGCTGCGGACTGGGCAGCCAGCGGCGCCCGGACAAGCGGTGCGGCCGCCATGGCCAACGGAAGGAAGAAGCAGCGGAGGCGCCGCCTTCGCGCGAGAAAGAGCCCGGCTCGGGCGGAAGTGTCGCCGCCGCGGTCCCGCGTACCCGTCCCACCCTGCACTCGACCCATCCCGTTCCGCCCCATCCCCCCCTCCGAGTCCCTGTGACCGGGTGCCGCCACCGCCTCCGTCTGCCGCGTGGCGCGTGCCTCGAGTCCACAGGAATGGATAATATGGTCTTTTCCAGTCCGTGCACCCAGCCCCACCCCGCGAGGACGCCGCCGAGCCGCCGTGGCGGATGCGCATCCTACCGCCGGCTGAACCCCCCGCGGCAGGGTTGGCATAGTCCCGCCGAACGGAGCCCGGTATCTTCCGGGATCGGCGGCCACAATGGCAGGTTCCCCGCCGGGGCGGCATACTCTTGCTGGGGACGGAATGGCAGGAATCTTGCAACATTGCAGGGGTTGCGCGCCTGTCCCCTCCCGGACCACCGGCGGGATGGAGTATCGGAGGCCCGATGCCGGTGCCGCGCGCTCCCCGGCGAGCGAGGATTCGTGATGGGTAAGAGGTTCGACCTCCCGGTCCTTCCCCTGAAGGAGACGGTAGTGTATCCGGGGGTGGCGATTCCGATAGCTGCCGGCCGACCGGGTACGGTGGCAGCGGTGCGCGAAGCGCTCGACGGGGATCGCCGCCTCTTCGCGATCTCACAGCGGGAACCCGTCGATGAGGCGTCCGAGGAGATTCTCTACTCCGTCGGCACTGTGGTCCGTGTCCTCCAGGCGCATCGGACGCGCGGGGGCCTTCAGCTCCTCGTCCAGGGGGATGCGCGCGCCCGGGCCGTGGCGTTCGAGGGCGGCGGGAAGGAGATGCTCCGAGCCGAGCTGGTTTCACTCGATCGGGTCGCGCCGGAGAGTCCCGAAGCGCCGGGTTTCCAAGCGCTGGACAAGGAGCTGCGGGACCGTGCCGCCGAGCTCGGGACGCGGCGGGGCGTTCCTGCCGAGGCGCTCAACCAGCTGATCCAGGGCGTGGACGAGCCCGGCTCCTTCGCCGACCTCGTGGCCTTCTACCTGGATCTCCCGACGGCCGAAAAGCAGAGGCTCCTCGAGGTGCTCGATGACGAGGAGCGGATGCGCAGGGCGCTCGTGGCGGTGGAGCGCGAGCTGGCGAGGATCGAGGCACAGGAAGAGATCCAGGCGCGGGTCCAGGAGGAGCTCGGGGAACGCCAGCGCGAGATGCTTCTCAGGGAGCAGATGAAGCAGATCCGCCGTGAACTCGGCGACGAGGACGAGAAGGAGGAGGTCGAGGAGCTCCGCGCGAGAATCGAGGCGCTGGAGCTCGGGGACGACGCGCGGGTCGAGGTGGACCGCGAGTTGAGGCGCCTCGAGCGCACGCTCCCGCAGTCAGCCGAATACCAGGTGATCCGGACCTTCCTCGAGTGGGTGACGGAACTCCCCTGGAATGCAAGGACCGAGGACAAGATCGACCTGGCGGCCGCCGAGGCGATCCTTCATGAGGACCACTACGGCCTTGAGGATGTGAAGGACCGGATCGTGGAGTTCCTCGCCGTGCGGAAACTACAGATGGATCGGCGCCGGGAGCCCGCCGGGGAGGAGCCGGCGTCCGGGGACCCGCCCGCAGACGGCGGCGAGGCCGAGGAGGAGGGGGTGGCCGGCGAGTCGGAAAGCGGCCCGGGCAACCTCATCGGGAAGGGGCCGATCCTCCTCTTCGCTGGTCCGCCCGGCGTCGGGAAGACCTCGATCGCCCGTTCGATCGCCCGTGCCCTCGGGCGGAAGTACGCCCGGATATCGCTCGGCGGGGCACGGGACGAAGCCGATGTCCGGGGCCACCGGCGCACCTACGTCGGGGCGATGCCCGGGCGGATCCTCCAGGGCATGCGGCGGGTGAAGTCCAAGAATCCCGTCTTCCTCCTGGATGAGGTGGACAAGCTTGGCATCTCCTTCCAGGGGGATCCCTCGTCGGCGCTCCTCGAGGTTCTGGATCCGGCCCAGAACTCGAGTTTCACGGACCACTACATGGGAGTCCCGTTCGACCTCTCGGAGGTCCTGTTCATCGCCACGGCGAACTACGCCGACCGGATCCCCTCGCCGCTCCTCGACCGGATGGAGCGCGTCGAGTTCTCAGGCTACACCGAGGGCGAGAAGCTCGAGATCGCGAGGAGATACCTGATGCCGAGGCAGCGGGAGGAGGCTGGCCTCCAGGAAGACGAGTTCGAGATCACCGATGAGGCGATCCTCCGTGTGACGTCGCAGCACACCCGGGAGGCGGGTGTCCGGCAACTCGAGCGGGCGCTGGGGCGCGTGGCGAGAAAGGTGGCGCGGAAGATCGCAGGCAACGAGGTGGAGCGCTTCCGGGTGACCTCCGGCGACGTTCGCGGGCTGCTGGGCCGGCCCCGGGTCCACCCCGAGAAGATGCGTACCGAGAACGCGGTCGGTGTTGCCACCGGGATGTTCTACACCCCGGTGGGCGGCGACATCCTCTTCGTGGAGGCTAGCGTCATGCCCGGGGAGGAACGCCTCGTCCTGACCGGTCAGCTCGGGGATGTCATGCAGGAGTCGGGGAGGGCGGCCTGGACGGTGGCCAAGAGCCTCGGCCCTGCGCACGGCACAGCTCCGGAGGCGCTCAAGGCGACCGACGTGCACATCCACGTCCCGCAGGGTGCGGTCCCGAAAGACGGTCCGTCGGCCGGGATCACGATGGCCGTGGCCCTCCTCTCCGCCCTCTCACGGCGGAAAGTGCACCGGGATGTGGCCATGACCGGAGAGCTGACCCTGACGGGCCGCGTCCTCCCGATCGGCGGAGTCAAGGAGAAGGTCCTTGGTGCCGTGCGCGCAGGAATCCGCCAGATCATCCTTCCGGCCGACAACGAGGCCGCTCTCGAGGACATCCCGGAGGGGGTGCTCGACACGCTCACCGTGCACCTGGTTCGGGGGCTCGACGAGGTGGTGCCGCTCGCCCTCGAGGCCGTCACGCCGGGCCTCGGGCCCGATGGAAACGGAGCGACGCTCACCGACGGCCCACCCACACGCGGAGAGGCGAAGTCCGGCCGGATCCCGGCCGCCACCGGGGCGCACGAAACGAATTGAGGGGTGTGAGGCCGGTTGCCTCGTCCCCGGGCGACCGGTGTGCTGCGTCCGCATATGGCGTCCGGACCGGCATCGAACCCGGCTGTCGGCGAACGGTCGCATTCCGGTTTGCGCCGGGCGAAAGACCCGAAGTGCGCCGCCGGTTGGGTCCTCGACTCGACCGCTGCGTCCCCGGGTGCGGCCGTCAGGCAGGAGTGGCGCTTGTAGGCGGCGCGATCGGTGGCGGAAGCACCAGCGGATCAAGGCGCCCGATGTGGTGGCGCAGGTTCACGGCTGGGTGATCCGCGCCGGTAGACCCCTTAGCCGACGGGTCCGGCTGCGACCACCGCCGGGTCCGTTTCGCTCTCGTAGCTCCGGAAGTTCGTCCGGAACATCTCGGCGAGCCGGGTCGCCGCGCGCCCGTACGCCTCCGCCGATCCCCAGGACTCGCTCGGGATGAGGATCTCCGGGGGAACTCCGGGCACACGGGTCGGCACCGCGACGCCGAAATAGGGGTCCGCTTTCGTCTCGACTTCGTCCAGCGCGCCCTCGAGAGCAGCTCGGACCATCGTGCGAGTATAGCCGAGCCGCATCCGGTTGACCTCTCCCGCCCGGCCCCCGACCCACCCGGTGTTGACCATCCAGACGCGGCTCCCGTGTCTCCGCAGGCGTTCTCCGAGCATCCGTGCATAGACGGTCGCGTGTCTCGGCAGGAACGGCGCGCCAAAGCCGGCCGAGAAGACAGCCTTCGGTTCGGTCACACCCCGCTCCGTGCCCGCGACCTTCGCCGTGTAGCCGGAGAGGAAGTGGTACATCGCCTGAGCGGGGGTGAGGCGCGAGATGGGGGGGAGGACCCCGAAGGCGTCGCAGCTGAGGAAGACCACATTGTCGGGATGACCGGTTCGCCCGGGGATGATGGCATTCGGGATGAAGTGGATCGGGTAGGATGCGCGGGTGTTCTCTGTGATCGTGGCGTCGTCGAAGTCCACCGCGCCCGTCCCGGCGTCCACAACCACATTCTCGAGGATCGTGCCGAAGCGCCGGCAGGCGCCGTAGATCTCCGGTTCCGCTTCGGGTGAGAGTCGGATCGCCTTCGCGTAGCATCCGCCCTCGAAGTTGAAGATCCCGTCGGCGTCCCACCCGTGTTCGTCGTCACCGATGAGACCCCGGTGGGGATCGGCGGAAAGGGTCGTCTTTCCCGTGCCCGACAGGCCGAAGAAGAGTGCGGCATCGCCCGACCGGCCCACGTTGGCGGAGCAGTGCATCGGGAGGATGTCACGGGCCGGGAGGAGGTAGTTGAGTGTGGTGAAGACGGATTTCTTGATCTCCCCCGCATAGCGTGTGCCGCCGATCAGGGCGAGCCGGTCCGTCAGGTTCAGCACGACGAACGTGCCGGACCGCGTTGCGTGCCGTCCGGGGTCGGCCTGCATCTCGGGCGCATGGAGCACTGTGAAGTCCGGGTGCGGGACCGGCACGCCGGAGCGGTCGCCCCGAATGAACATGTTGTGGGCAAACAGCGCGTGCCACGCCGAGGTGGTGATGACCCGCACCCGGATGCCGGCCTCGCCCTCCGCGCCGGCCCGGGCGTTCTTCACGAAGAGTTCCCGGCAAGCCAGGTGCTCGATCACGTCATCCCGGAGGCGCCGGAATGCATCTCCGGGAAGGGGTGCGTTCACCGGACCCCAGTCCACGGTGTCGGCTGTCGTTGCGTCCCGGACGATGAATCGGTCGAGGGGCGAACGTCCCGTGTGGGGTGCGGTTCCGGCGGCGAATGCGCCGTCCTCGGTGAGCTCTCCCTCCTGCCGGGCGAGTGCCGTGCCGTAGAGTCTTGCCGGCGACAGGTCCCAGTGCACCTCGGAGGAGGGCTCGATGCCGTGACGGTCGAGACCGTTCCGGCCTTGGTTTCCCGCGCTGTCCCCGGAGGGTCCTTCCCTTCCTTGCTTCATCGTCAGGTTGCCTCAGTGCCCGATTCTGGGGGGCGGTCCGCCCCACCGTGTGCCCAAAGAAAGTGACGTGAAAGCGGAGGTTCGTCCATGGATACCGCCTGGCGCCCGGCTGTCTCGCGGTCGAGCCGGGCGGCGCGCGGCCGGCAGCGTGTACTCAAGCGCTTGTCGGCATGACACTTCGGTGTGTCCGGGCGGGACACCCCTTTGACTCGAGAATCCTCTGTTTATAGCTTCAGGTCCCTCCGTCGAAGGATCCCCGGAGGTGAGTGCAATCCAGACTGACTTCGCAGACCGTGCAGATGTCGAGGGGCTGAGCGACCGGGCGGCCCCGTCTCGCGGTCGTCCGAAACTCTTCAGGGAGGGATGACGTCGGGTTGATGTTCTCTGCCACTCGCGGACTCGATTCCTTCGATCAGTACCTGCAGGACGTAGAGAAATATCCCCTCATCCAGGATCCGGATGAGGAGCGTGCGCTCGCGAGACGGGCCCGCGCTGGTGACAAGGAGGCCGCCGAACGCCTTGTCACCGCCAATCTGCGATTCGTGATCTCCTACGTGAAGAAGTACCAGGGTCGCGGGCTGGGACTCGCCGAGCTCGTCTGTATCGGCAACGAGGGCCTGCTCAAGGCCGTGAAGAAATTCGATCCCGACAAGGGCGTGAAGTTCATCTCCTACGCCGTCTGGTGGATCCGCCAGACCGTTCTCCAGGCCCTCGCCGAACAGACCCGCTCCGTACGCATCCCGCTCAACCAGAACTCGAACCTCGCCCGGCTCGCCCGGACGAACACGGCTCTCACACAGCAGCTCGGCCGTCCTCCGACGGACCAGGAGCTGGCCGAGGACATGGAAGAGCCGGTGGAGACGATCCGTGCGCTGCGCCGGGTGGCCGCGAGCGAGCTCTCGCTCGACGCGCCGATCGACCGCAGCGACCGCGACAGCGCATCGTTCGGCGAGCGCTTCGCGGGGGCGGAGTCCGGCGACATCGAGGAGGATGTCGAGGCGATGGCGCGCCGCGACTTCCTTGAGACGATGTTCGAGTCGTATCTCACCGAGCGCGAGCGGAAGATCCTCTACCTCTACTACGGC
>JAAXGI010000274.1 GCA_012267505.1 Gemmatimonadota bacterium | reverse complement strand
GTGGTAGGGAGGCATCTCCTGGGTAACCACCTTCTCCTTGATGATCGGCGCCCAGGGCCGCGTCTCCTCGTAGCTCATAAACGACATCGGGCCAATCGCACCCGGCTGGTGGCACACCTGGCAATTCTCCTGGAGAATCACCGCGATGTCCGGGGCAAAGACCGGAGTGTCTGCGGTCTCTTGCGCTGCCGCGGGGGCGGAGAGCCCGAGGAGAAGGACGAGAGCGAGGGTCAAGACAGACAGAGTGTCCCGCATTGGCATTCTCCCTTGGTGTGCCGAGCACGCGAACCAGCGACCCTGAGAGGAGCGGCCGAGCCGCCCCCGCGGGCCTTCCTCTCCAAGCACGAAAACGTATTACCGTTCCCGGATCGCTGCAACGCCGCCGGTGCGAATTCGGGCACCGACCCCAGCGACCGAGCGGGGCCGCTACTGGCTATCCGCCTCGATCTCGTCGATCCGGTAGCGCTCTCCGACCCATGCGCCGGTGACACGCACCCTCCGGCCCGCGAGCGCTGCAAGTTCCGCCTCGAATGCCTCCGGATTCGCGAAGGAGACAGGTATCCCCCGAAGGATGAGTGCGAAGTCCTCGACCGCGCCGATCCGGCTCCGCACCCAGCTCCCGGGATCCGCCTCCCCCTCCGGCGGCAGGAGATGGATGCGGTGCCCGAGCATCCCGGTCCGTGTCGCCACATATTCGGGCGGCGCGTCCCCGGCGTACATCGTTCCCTCCTGCCGACGT
The DNA here is from genome assembly GCA_012267505.1 of Gemmatimonadota bacterium. Classification (GTDB taxonomy): domain Bacteria; phylum Gemmatimonadota; class Gemmatimonadetes; order Longimicrobiales; family Gaopeijiaceae; genus JAAXGI01. Next base: position 4,997 of record JAAXGI010000274.1, on the reverse strand, counting down.
CCGGACACCGCCACCGTATCCACCGGGCTTATCATCGTTCCCGCAAGCCGGTCGTCCTCGAGCGTCAGGGTGTAGAGGTACGCGCCGAACCGAAGCGTGATGGTGTCCTCCTCGTAGCGGAACTCCTGGACGTCGAGAAAAGTATTTCGAGGCGACGTCATCTCGGCGCCGTACCCGTCGCCACCCCGTTCGATTCGCAAGAGTACGTTGCGCACGCCCCCGGTCGCTCTCTCGGCCAAGTTTCTCGTCTCCAGGTTCCACGTTCCCGACGGGTCCGGCGTCTGTGCGGCCGCTTGGCCCGAGACCACGGCAAGCCCGAGAACAACGCCAAGGACCGCGGGGGCTAGACAGTTCCGCAAGTCGATGCGCATCGGATCTAGAGCGCCTCGGAACCGGAGCCTAGATGCCGGGGCGTGATCGGTTCGTCCAGCTCGACCTGGTAGTCGAACCACCCCTCCATCATCTCGTCACGCGAGTCCGACCCCCAAAGCACCTGCACGCTCGGATCCGGGTTCCAAGGGTTGTCGGGCGAGTTGTCGAAGTGCGCGACCACCTCGAGCCGGGTGCCCTTCGGGACCGGGACCGGATCAGCGAACTCGTAGGAGATCTGCCAGTTCATGTCGTAGTTCGGTACCGAGAGGAGCGTCTCGCTCCTTCCGTCCGGGTAGTGGAGCCGGTAGAGCATGTCCTTGCCGCGATAGTGCATGTGGGGCTTGAAGAGGGTGATCGCAGCGTCCGAGTCGAACACGAACTCCCCTCGGCTCTCGTAGTTCGGTTCGTAGGGGGGAATCTGAAGGTCCCCGTCCGCCACCACCGAGGAATGGAGCTCGTGTGTAATCTCGCCCCGCACGAGCCACACGGCCACGCTCGACGTGTCCACCACCGCCTCGTTGCTCGGGTGGTAGTGAAGGCCGAAACGGAGCGTCGACCCCTTCTCGATCAGCTTGCCCGAGCCGGGGGGGAAGCGGTCCCACTGCTTCCCCGGAACAGTGCTTGCGAGCCGGCCCGTTGACGCGTACTGGCCGTCCGGCCCGATGATCGAGACAACGTTGTGATGGACGACATTGAAGTTACCGCGCACTTCGGCCGCCTGCACCCAGATGTCCTCCTCCAAGTGGGTGGGCACCATGATCTCCGGATTGATGTCCGGGCCGCCCGGGGGAACCAGGAATCCGTCCTCCATCCGGAAGATGTAGTCGGGAGGGCCGAGCTCACCCGTCAGGAGAAACCCGTCGGTGGCGCTCGCGAACTCCGGCGGCGTGAACTCCCCTTGCCCGCGCGGAGCTCCCGCTTCCACCCATTCGACGACCGACCGGACCTGGTCGTCGCTCAGGCGCCGATCGTTCCCGAAATCCCCGTACGCCGGATCCGCATGCCACGGAGGCATGATGCGCTCTTCGACCATCATCCGGATCGACGGGGCCCAGGGGCGGACGTCCCCATAGGTGAGGAGATTCATCGGAGCGATCTGGCCGGGGCGGTGACAGTTCATGCATTGCTCCGCCATGATCGGCCCCACGTCTGCGACCCACGTCGGCGATGTCCCCGAACCGGGTTCCTGGGCGGCCACGGGTGCCACGAGGGCACTGCTCATCAGCAACGATGCCACGATCAGGCAGGATTCCCTCATGGTTCTTCTCCCAGCGCATCCGAACGGGTGCCGACCAATGCGGCCGGTTTCGGAGTATACAGGATCGGGCCAGGCCCGACCACACACGATCCGGGGCTCCGACCCGGGCGTCGCGTGCGGCGTCCGTAACTTCACGTGCAGGAACAGCCCGGGGACATCGGACACGTAGGCTGACGAACCCGGCTGCACCCGTGCCAACGGCGCGGGAAGCCTGCAGGGACGCGATGGCCAGGGCACCGAGGCGCAATGCACCGGCCGCGCCGTTCGCAAGCGATGCGGCACAACTCGAGGGCACCACGCCGGCGGGGACCGGAGCGGGGGGTCCGCGCACTGCTTATGTGATCGGCGCCGGTCCGGCATCGGATGAGGACAGACGGATGCGACCGGACGCAGGCAACGCAGGACGAGGCCCTCCTCGGTAGTGGCACATAATCACTTGCGCGGACCGTCGCGGCTGGCGTCTATTGGGTAGTTGGTCCACCGACAAACATCGGAAGTTGAGGCATTAGCGACTGTGACCGGCAAGAAGGCGGCGTCGAAAGAGGCAGGCCGATCAAAGAGGGCGGGACTCCCCCTTGCGGTGCGGGGCTTCCTCGCGCTCGCCGCCCTCCTCACAGTCACGATCACGGCCACTTCGGCAACGATGCTGTACAACTCCGCGAACGCGCTTCGCGACGAGGCGGAGGCCGCCGCCGTGAACCTGGCTGACCTCCTCGCGGCGAGCTTCGCTGATATCGGCGAGATCTCGCTCGCCAACATCGCGCGGACGCTCGATGCGACCCTCGATGACCAGATGATTGCGCAGGCGCGGATCGCGGCTCACCTCGTTGCCGCAGCGGAGTCCGCGGGGCAGGAACCGGACCGCATCATCGAGACGCTGGATGCCATTGTAGCCCGGACCGTTCTCGACGAATTCTGGATCACCGACGCCACGGGATTCGCGTATCTCACGAACGTCCGCGACGAGAACGGCGAACTCGTTCCCTTCGGGTTCGACCCGGATCCGGCTGTGCAGCCGCAGGCGTCGAAGTTCTACGTGCTGCTGGATTCGGATCCTGACGCTGAGAGCTTCATCACGCAGCCGGCGCAGGTCCGCGAGATCGATCAGGAAGTCTACAAGTACGTCGGGGTCGGGGGCATTGACCAGCCGCGGATCGTGCAGATCGGCAACGCGCTTGTCTTCGGGGAACAGGAGATCCTGACGAACACGTACGCCTCCGAGCGGGCGGACGTATCGGCAGTCGTCGAAGGGATCATCGGCCAGCACATGCTCGTCCAGGCCACGATGGTGGACCACTTCGTGGCGGCCGCAGCGGAGGCCGGCTGGGCGGCCGACGAGATCGACAGCCGTCTCGGGCGCATTGTCCGCGCAACCGTCATCGGGGAGGTTCGGATCATCGAGCCGGACGGCTCGGTAGCCTATTCGAACGTGCCACACGCCGGCCGGTCTCTGGTGCCGCACGCCGGCGAGATGCTGCCGCTGCTCGAGGGTGGCCGGGCAACCCTCGAGTTCGCGACCCAGCAGCGGGACTCGGACGGCGAGATCTTCAAGTACGTGGCCGTGGCCAGCGCCGCCTCCCCGAGGGCGGTCCAGATCGGAATCCCGATCGAGGGGAGTTCGGGCAACCTGCTCTATACCGTGTACCAGCGCGAGGCGGATCTCCTCGTCCAATCCCGCAATCTCGAGGCACTCTGGGTCGTCAACCTCGACCGCGAGCTGGCTGCGTCCGCCCCGCGCGCCGGGCAGCTTGGCACGGCCACCGTGAGCGCGGCTGAGGTCTTTGCTGATCGCGCGCAGTCGGTCGTGGAATCGGCACTGGACCGCAGCGAAGTGGTGAGCGAGGCGAGTCTCTCGCTTCTGGCGCCGCCCGAGCGCGGGATCTGGGTGGCCTCCCCTGTCATCAACGCCGGAGGTATCCCGATCGGCGCGATTGCCATGGCGATCAGCCTGGACGACATCGCGGGCACCGTAATGAGCGAATTCTCGAAGACGACGCTGATTGCCCTGGTTCTCTTCGCCCTGACCGCGGCCGGAGCACTCTGGGGCACCCGGTGGCTGACGCGCCCGATCGAGGCGATCGCCAGCGCGGCCCAGCAGGTCGAGATGGGGCAGATGCCGGACGCACGCCTGATCGAGCCGGTGGCGGAACGGACCGACGAGCTCGGAAGGCTCGCGCGGGTCTTCGACGCGATGACCATCCAAGTCTTCGATAGGGAAGAGCAGCTTGAACTGATGGTCGCGGCACGCACCACCGAGCTCGAGGAGAGCAACCAGAGCCTACGTCGGGCGCACAAGGCGATGCAGCAGGATCTCGAGATGGCCCGAGTGGTGCAGGCCGCACTCGTCCGGGAAGGTGACCTTGAGGTGGGGGATTTCTCAGCCTACGCGCGGATGACACCCGCGCAGCAGGTGGGCGGCGATTTCGTGGACATGTTTCAGCCCACAAATCGTCGGCTCTTCTTCTGTGTCTGTGACGTTTCGGGGAAGGGCGTGGCCGCAGCCCTCTTCATGGCGGCCTCGCAGGGGGCCATCAACGCGGCCGCGACAAAGAACCAGGCACTCAATATCCGGGCGATTGCGAACGAAGCGAACCGACAGCTATGCGGTGAGAATCCAATGGGACTCTTCGTCACCGGGATACTCGCCGTCCTCGACCTGGACTGCGCGGAGATGGAGTACGTCTGCGCAGGCCACGAGCCTGCCTACCTGTTCGACACGGACGGCTCCCGGCGGACGCTCCCGATGACGCAGGGAATGCCGATGGGTGTGTTCGACGACTTCGAGTATCAGAGCCACCGCGAACCGCTGTGCCCCGGAGATTCGATTTTCCTTTACACCGACGGCCTCACCGACGCGGTGAATCTGTCGGGCGATCTCTTCGGGAAGGCGGGACTCGAGTCCACGCTCGACAGCGCATCGACGTACTCGCCCAAGGACATGGTCGGCCATGTCTGGACGGAGATTGGCAACTACTCGACCGGGGCGCCGGCGGCCGACGACATGACGTGCCTCGTACTCCGGCGCTCGAGCTGAGGGGAACGGATCGGGCCAGGCCGCACGGTCCCGAATCGGGTTTCCCGCCCCCGGCCCCGTCGCTGTCCGCGTAGCGAGTCCACGCAGGCAGAACCTCATGGAATCCACGCGCCCCGGCGAGAGAGTGATCCACCCGCATCCGCCTCGTCGGAGTGCACCTTTTTTCCCTGCAGGATCCCCACGCCTACCGAGAGCGAATTCACCGGGAGCGGCGAACTCCGGCGTATCCCGCGCGCCCCGGAATCGCCCTACTGGTCCGAGGCAGCGCGGTGCGCGAGCGGTCCCGGGGCGAGCCGACGGAGAGCCGGCCCCCTAGCAGCCCGTGGATAAAGT
>JAAXGI010000162.1 GCA_012267505.1 Gemmatimonadota bacterium | reverse complement strand
GTCCCGCACCCCCCATCGCCAGAATCCCTCGGCGAGGGCGATGGCCCGCCTGGACCCCTCGTTCTCAGCAAGAACGAGCACGGGCGCGTCGCTGCCACCGGGACCCTCTGCGTCGAGCGCGACGATGAGTGGCACCGGCTCGGAGACCGGAAGGACTGTCGAGAGCGGGGGCAGGCTCCCGAGACCGATGCCCGCGAGGAAGGGAGAGAGCGGGGAGGGCGGGAGATCCGTGCGCGGCGCCCATTCGCCGGGGAGCGCTTCTCCGGTCGCGAGGCCTGCGAGCGCCGAACCAGCCCCCGTTCCCGGCAGGTGAATGGCCCGCGGGTGGCGGGCGAGGACATCAACGAGCCACGCAGGAGGCTCTTCGAGGCCACCTTGGACGGCGAGAATCTCGGCGTCGTGGAGCCGGTCCGAGAAGGTGTCCGGATCCACCGGGACCGTGGGGGCGCTCCCCGCGACGAGCGGGAGGAAGCGCCCGTCGCCGAGCCTCAGGTAGCCCTCGCCCTCGAGCCCCGTCACAGCCTCGAGGATCGGGAGGAGCACTCTCGGCTCCCAATCCGGAACAAGGGAGACGAGGACGATCCCGCGGCTGTCCACCCCGCTCGTGAGCCAGTGCGACCGGCGGTCATCCGGCCCGAATAGGTCACCCTCGAGTTCCACCCCGACGGTGTAGCGCACCGGCCCCGTCCCGGGAGGAGAAGGCAGCTCGAAGACGAAGTCCGTCTCTTCCCCGTCGGCTGGCATCGGGACGCGTGCACCGCCGGCAGGCTCGTCCCCCGCACGGATCTCGATCACGACCGAGTCGCCCGGTAGACCGCCCTCGCCGAAGAGGCCCACCCGGGCCGTCACGCCGGCGCCCGCAGGAACCGCAGCCGGGAGTGAGAACTCCCCGATCCCAGCGTTCCGTGTACGTTCGCCCACCCGTTCGAGCCGGATCGGGACGGGGGCTTCGTCGACGAGTCGCCGGATCTCGTCGGGCGGGCGGCGGAGGCTCGAGAGGATCAGGACCGAGTCAGCACCGCCCTCGGCAAGGCGCGAAACGGCCACTCCGAGCGCGGCCATCGGAGCCTGGGGGGCGCGCGCCGCGAGAACTTCCCCGCTCACCCCCTCGATGCCCCCCTCCCCCGGAAGGGCAAGTGCGAGGCGGGTGCCCGATGCCTCCGCCTCAAGCGCACGGCTCACGAGCTCGTTCCAGAGCGTCGTGCCGCCGGGCCCTGGAAGGGAGAGCGAGAAATCCGGATCCACGACGAGCCAGTGGCCCCGGTCCCGAGCGGCCCGGTCGGGATCCTCGCCCCGAACGACCGGATCGAAGAGGAGGAGGGTCACGACCAGGAGGCTTCCCACCCGGAGAAGGAGAAGGAGATGTCGGCCCGGCAGGTGGGAGGGACCGGCTCTGAGATAGAGGACGACGGCAAGGAGGATGCCGCCGAGACCGATCGCGCCCGTGACCCAGAGGAGGGGGGTCAAGTCACGCGCCCGGCCGGTTCCCGCTGCTCCGGCCGCGCGGCCGGACCAGGGCGGCTCACCGCCGGATCGCCGCGGCGGCCTCTGGCTTGGGTGTCTGCGCCTGCGCGACCCGGAGGACCGCCCTGCCCGGGATCGTGCGGAGGATCGCGAGCCGCCCCTCGAGCTCCGCTGCCCACCGTGCCCGTTCGAGGGGCGGGATCGGGTCCCCCGTCGGGATGTCCGCCAGGGTGAGCGGGTCGATTGGTGAGCCCCGCCGGTGCAACTCGTAGTGGAGGTGAGGCCCCGTGGCGAGCCCGGTCATCCCGACTTCCCCGATCGTCTGGCCCTGAGCGACCCTGCTCCCGACGCGGACCGTGGCCACGCTGAGGTGGGCATAGCGCGTCGTGTATTCTTCGCTGTGCCTGATCTCGACGAAGATGCCGTAGCCGCCGTTTCGCCCACTGTAGGTCACCACACCGTCGGCCGTGGCCATCACAGGCGTTCCCGTCGCCGCAGCGTAATCCACCCCGACGTGCGGCCGGGGTACCCTGAGGATGGGATGGAACCGGTTGCGGCTGAAGCGTGAGGAGATCCGGAGGAACTCGACCGGTGCACGGATGAACGCCGCCCGGGTCGACTCCCCCTCCAGGTCGTAGTAGCCGCCTTCGCCGTCACCATGCACATCGAACCAGACGGCATGGAGCGGCCGGTCCGCATTCACAAGTTCTGCCGCGAGGATCCGGGCGGAGCGCATGCTTCCGTTGGGACGGACTTCGCGTTCGAGGACCACACGGTAGGTGTCGCCGGGCTGGCTCTGGCGGGAGAAGTCCACTGACCAGCGGAAGACGCGGTCAAGGAGGCCGATGATCTGTTCCCGGCCATTCTCGGGAACGTCAGCCAGCCCGGCATTGCGCATCACCGAGGTCCAGAGGCTCGTGTCGATCAACCCTCCCACCGCAAGAGTGTCGGTCCGCACGGGTGTGACCACGAGTGCGGACTGCCATCCCCAGGGGCGGGGATCGATTCGGACCAGCGCGTCGTCGGAGTGCTGCACCTCGATCCCGAGGACCCGGCGGGTGTCACGCACGTAGCGAATGCGGACCTCGGTGTTCTCCGGGAGGCGCGAGGGGTTGGCGTGCCGCTCTATCGCGGCCACGACCTCATTCTGGATCGGTTCCGGCAGGTCGCTCTCGCGGAGGAGGGGCCCGAGAAACCTGCCGGATTCGAGCGTCAGGACCTCGGTCTTCTCCGCGGAGGCCACCTCGAGGGGATCGAGGACCCCGGCATCGGGGGTGGAATCGTACTCCGGTGCGAGCCCTACGGCACCGATCCCTAGGAGCCCGCCCATTCCGGCGAGGAGATGGGCACGGCTTCGGACCAGCGCCAAGAGTCGGTGCATCGCAGCAATGCCCTCGATTGTGGATCCGCCCTTCGGCCGCGCCCGGATCCGTCCTCCGGGGCACTACCGCACCCGCAAGGTGGCGAACCGGGGTCCGTCAGTCCATCTGCCGGCGGATGAACGTGGGAATGTCTAGCTCATCGATCTGGCCCCGGTCAACTGTATTCCTCTGGGGCCGCCTGAGCGGAACGACATCCCGGTCTCCCGCGGGCGCGCCCACAGGCGCACCCGCAGGCCCACGGCCGGGACCGGTCTGACTCTCGCTACCGGCCCAGCCCGGCACCTTCCGGGTCGGACTGATGCGGGCGTCGTGACGATACCCCTGCGGCGGCATCCAGTCCTGCTCGGCCTCGAATCCGGTCGCGATCACCGTGACCCGGATCTGACCGTCGAGCGCCTCATCGTGGACGGCACCGAAGATGATCTCGGCCTCGTCGCCCGCCTCGTCCCGAACAATCGTAGAGATTTCCGCAACTTCGTCAATAGCTAAGTCCGTTCCGCCAGTGATGTTGATGAGTACTCCGCCCGCGCCGCGGATCGAGACGTTGTCCAGAAGAGGAGACGAGAGCGCTTCCTGTGCTGCCTCGACCGCCCGGCTCTGACCCTCGCCGGCACCACAGCACATGAGGGCGGCGCCGCGGCAGGCGAGGATCGTGCGTACGTCGGCGAAGTCCACATTCACTTCTCCGTTCACCCGGATCAGGTCCGTGATGCCCTGCGTCGCGTGGAGAAGAACCTCGTCGGCCTTCTTGAGCGCGTCCCTGAAGGAGGTCCCCTTGCCCACAACCGAGAGGAGCCGATCGTTCTGCACGACGATCATGGTGTCGACGATCCGCTCGAGTTCGGCAAGCCCCTGGTTCGCTTGCCGCATCCGCTTCGGCCCCTCGAAGGAGAAGGGGCGCGTCACGATCGCGATCGTCAGGGCCCCGAGCTCCTTGGCCATCTCGCCGATGACGGGAGCGGCCCCGGTGCCGGTGCCGCCGCCCATCCCGGCCGTGATGAAGACGAGGTCCGCTCCCTCGAGCAGCGAGCGCACCTCCTCTTCCGACTCGGCGATCGCCTGCCGCCCGATCTCCGGCCGGGAACCCGCGCCGAGCCCGCGCGTGAGCTTCTTTCCGAGCTGAATGGCGTAGTGGGCGCGCGAACTCTCGAGGGCCTGCGCATCCGTGTTCGCCGAGACGAACTCAACTCCCTCAAGCTCTTCGTCCACCATGCGGTTGACCGCGTTGCCGCCCGCTCCACCGACTCCGATCACGGTCATCACGGCGTTTCTGACCGGCGTGTCCTCGAACTCGAAGATCATGATCTCTCCCTCCTCCTCCGTTTGGGGATCCAGCCCTCTCTCTCAGTGTCGGCGACCGAAGTCCACCGTTCGTGCCCGGCAGCCCTGGGCGGGCCGCGCGGACCAGCGCTACCTCGTCAGAAAAATTCGCGGATCCATCGCCAGATCCGCCCGCCAAGGGACGGCGGCGACGCCCTCTCCCTCGTCTCGTGCACGATGTCCAGCCAGTGAAGGCAGAGGCCCGTCGCCGTCGCGAACCGCGGACGCTGGACCGACTCCGCCAGTCCGCCGAGACCCGCTGGCGTTCCCAACCGTACTGGGCAGGAAAAGACTCTGGAGGCGAGATCGACGATCCCCTTGAGCGCCGCCGATCCGCCGGTCAGGACCACACCGGCCCCGAGCTCGCCAAGAAGCCCCTCCTTCTCGAGTTCCCCGTGCACGAGCCCGAAGAGCTCGTCCAGCCGCTCTTCAACGATGTGAGCCATCAGCTCGACGGAGACCTCGCGCGTCTGGCCGGGGCTCGGGCCGGCGACCTCCACCATCTCCTTCGGGTCGGCGAGCTGGACGGAGGCCACCCCGTGGAGCGCCTTGGCCCTCTCCGCCTCGGCAAAGGTGACGGCGAGGCCCTTGACCAGATCACGTGTCACCGCGCTGCCCCCGATGGCGAGGATCCCGACGTGGCGGATCTGGCCATCGCGGTAGACCACGAGCTCCGTCGTCGATCCCCCGATGCCCACCATCGCCACACCCACCTCCTTCTCGTCCTCGGAGAGAACGGCCCGCGCCGCCGCGAGCGAAGCGGGAACGAGCGACTGGATCCGGTAGCCGGCCTTCGACACGGCCTTCCGGATGTTGTTGGCGACCGACGAGGAGCAACTCGTCAGGAAGACGTCGGTCTCGAGCCGCACGCCCGACATCCCGACCGGATCGCTGATCCCGCCCCGGCCGTCGACGAGGTACTCCTGGGCGACCTCGTGCAGGAATGCCCGGTCGGAGGAGAGCGCGACGGCCCTGGCCACCCTGTGGACTTCGGCCACGTCCCCGCGCGTGATCTCCTCGTCCCCGAGCGCCACAACCCCGAGAGAGGACTGGGTGCGCAGGTGGTCGCCGCCGATTCCGACCCAGAGAGGCCCGACCGTGATCCCGGCCATGAGCTCGGCCTCCCGCATCGCGCTCCGGACTGCAGCGGCCGCCTCGTCGATGTGTGCCACGACCTCGCGCCGGATCCCACCGGACCGGGCTTGGCCGACCCCCACGATCTCAAGCCGGGGCCGGCGACCGGGCTCGCCGTCGGGAACGGCGATCACCGCACAGGTCTTCGTCGTTCCGATATCGAGGCCCGCAACGGGATTTCCTTTCACGCTCAACTCCCCTGGTTCGCCCGCGTGTCCACGAAATGCACCACGACCTGGCCTTGGAACCGGAGGTCCACCCGGCCCGGGATCCGACCCGGCGTCCGCCGGAGCGCATCGCGAAGGACGTGACTGGCCTCCCTTAGGTGGTCTGGCGCGAGCGGCGCCCGGTAGTGGATCGCGACGCGCGGCTCGCCGAGGTGGAGCACGATGTCGCCGACCGCGTCGATGCTCGCCTCCGACACCAAGGCGAAGCTCGCCGGATCCATCTCCCTGAGCCTGGCAAGCTCGGAAGTGAGCCGCCGCAACTGTGCAGGGGTGAGCTCGACCGGCTCGCCGGGGGCATCCAGGCTGGCCTGTAGGAGCGGGAGGTCGAGCCGCCGGGCGACCTCGGGCAACGGGAGCAGGCGTGCCTCGGCGTCGACGGGTGTGAGCACGGGTGCCGGGAGGAATGCCACGGGTCGACGCTCCTCGAGCTCGATGACGAGTCCGTCCGGAAGATCGCGGCGCACTTCGACCGTCCGGACGAGGGGGTGGGCGGCGAGCCGCGCTTTCGTGGCCGAGAGGTCGTCCCAGACATTCGCCTGGGGCCGGAGCGACGCCTGGGAGAGGACCACGCCATGCGTGAGATTCTCCATCCCGAGAACCTCGACTTCCCGGACGCGGAAGTACTCGAGCCCGGCAAGCGCGGTCCGGATCTCCGGAACGGCAACGAGAAGGAGGAGACCGAGCGCCACAGCCGGAAAGAAGCGGGCGCGGCTATGCATCGTGGCCTCCGCCCTGTCTCGCGCGGAGCCTCTGAACAAGCGCCGGCCCGACCTCGCCGATGGAGCCCGCTCCCAACGTCAGGCAGAGGTCGCCTGGGCGAAGCGCATCGGCGAGGGCAGTGGGCAGCGACTCCACCTCGCGGTGGAACCGGACCTCCGGCGAACGCTCCGGGGCGTCCGCGGACGCCTGTTCGACAGCGTGCGCCACGAATTCTCCATCGATCCCGGGGATCGGAGACTCCCGGGCCGCGTAGATCTCGGTGATCCATACCGCGTCGGCACGGGCGAGCGCCGAGGCGAAGGCTCCGGCGAAATCCCGGGTGCGGGTGAAGAGGTGAGGCTGGAAGACGGCGACCAGCCGGCGGTCCGGAAAACTCGTCCGGGCGGCGCCAATTGCCGCACTGACTTCCCTCGGATGATGCGCGTAGTCATCGACGACCGTGACACCCGCCGCTGTGCCAAGCCGCTGGAAACGCCGGACGACGCCGGTGAAGTCCCGAAGCGAGGCGCGGATCGGCTGCCAGCCGACCCCGAGCGAGCGGGCAGCGGCAGCCGCGGCCAGCGCGTTCTTGGCGTTGTGGCGGCCGGCGATCGCGATCTCGAGGACGCCGCGGCGTCGACCGTCCTCGACGATCCGGATACGGCTCCCGGCGGCGCCGCGAGAGAGGTCCCGCCCCCGGAGCTGGCTCCCGGGCGAGAACCCGAAGGTGCGCGGGGGCGACGCGAGCCACGGGATGAGCGACGCGGCCCCCGGATCGTCCGCACAGACGAGTACCCGGCCGCCCCGCGCCACCCCGGCGAGGAACCCGAGGAAGCCCTCGCGCACACCCGCCATGTCGCCGTAGGTGTCGAGGTGATCGGCGTCCACATTCGTCACGACCGCAAGGGACGGACGCAGATGGTGGAAGGAGCGGTCGTACTCGTCGGCCTCCACGACGAAGAGCTCGTCGCCACCGGGGCGGAGGTGGCCGTCCCACTCGGGGACCCACCCGCCCGCGAACCCGGTGGGGTCGCGCCCGGCCCGCGCCAGGATCTCGGTGACCATGGCCGTCGTCGTCGTCTTCCCGTGCGTTCCCGAGACAGCAACCACGCGACCGGCGCCGACCCATGCGCCGAGCGCCTCGGCCCGCTTCCACACGGGGATCCCCGCCCGGGCGGCCGCCAAGATTTCCGGATGGTCGGCCGGAATCGCCGAAGAGACCACGAGCGCTCCGGCACCATCGAGATGGGCCACCCCGTGTTCCGGATAGACACGGACCCCGAGACGCTCGAGGGGCCGGACCGATTCTCCCGGAGCGAGATCGCACCCGCTGACTCTCCCGCCCCGGCGTGCAACCGCTTCGGCAAGGGCGCACATCCCCGCCCCGCCGATCCCCATGAAGTGCAGGTTCCCCCCCGTCAACCGGTCGCGCGACCGACCCGGCCCGGCGGACCCCAGTCCCGTCGGCCGTGCCATCACGGGACGACCCCGGCGGCGCGGGTCGCCAACCCCGCAGCCGGTTTCGGGAGGAGCTTCGCGATCGAGGCGGCGATCTCGCGGGCAGCGAACGGACGGCCCCGCCTCCGTGCGGCGGCGGCCATTTCCCCGCGGAGGCGGCGGTCCCGGAGGAGCGGCTCGAGGAGCGACCAGAGATCTGCCCCCGTCGCGTTCTCCTCCCGGAGGTGAAGCGCCGCACCGGCTTCGTGGAGCGCCAGCGCGTTTCTCGTCTGGTGGTCCGCGGCCGCCGTCGGGAGCGGCACGAGGACGGACGGGACACCGTAGGCCAGCAACTCGGACGTCGTCATCGCCCCGGCACGGCTTACTGCCACCTCGGCGAGCGAGAGGGCAAGCGGCATCTCGTCGGTGTAGCCAACCGCCCGCACCCATCGGGGGGACCCGCTCGCCTCGAGCCCCGACTCCACCCCCGGGAGTTCCGAGAGCCCGGTGACCCAGAAGAGCTCGAGCCCGGCGGGCCGCTCGAGTTCGCCCGCCTGGACGCCCCGCACCACCTCGAGAACGATCCGGTTGAGGGCCCTCGAGCCCTGGCTGCCGCCCGTCACGAGAACGATCCGGCTCGCCGGGTCGACGCCGAGCGCCGCCGCAGCCTCGCGGCGCGGCGGGCGGACGGGCGGGCGGATCGGGTTACCCGAGAACGCGGCTCTCCGCCGGGCCCCTCGCGGGAGCGCCCGGAGCGCCTCGGGAAAGGCCAGATGGATCTCGCGAGCGTAGGGGGCCAGAACCCGGGTGGTGACGCCCGGGAGCGAGTTCTGCTCCTGAAGCACGAGCCGGGTCCGTGTGAGGATGGCCGCGAGGCCGGCGGGCCCACCTGCATACCCCCCGGTAACCACCGTCAGCTGGGGCCTCACCCGCCGGAAGGCCTCGGCCACCTGCCACGTCGCCCGCGCCATGAGGGTCAGCACCCCGAGGTTCGCGAGGAAGGGGCCCCTGCGAAGCCCCTCGACGCGGACCAGGAGGTGTCTCAGACCGCGCTCGGGGAGGATCCTCGCCTCGATCCCCCGCTCGGCACCCACGAAGAGGGACATCACGTCCGGTCGTCGCTCCTCGAGCGCGGCGGCGAGCGCAAGCGCCGGGTAGAGATGCCCTCCCGTACCACCTCCCGAGAAGACGACCACCGGCGGCCGGTTCACGTCCCCTCCACCCCGGCCGCCGGGCGGACGCGGGCCACTGCGAGAAGCATACCGATCCCCGCCATCGTGACGAGGAGGTTCGAGCGCCCGTAGGACACGAGCGGAAGCGCGAGCCCCGTGGGAGGGACGAGCCCCAGGCCGACGCCCATGTGGAGGAGAGCGTGGAGGGCGAGTATGCTCGTGATGCCGGTCGCGAGGAGCTGGCCGAACCGGTCGGTGGCGCCCGCCGCGATCCGGTACCCGATGAACAAGATCGTCACGTAGAGGCCGAGCAGGGTCCCCACACCCAGGAACCCCCACTCCTCGCCGATCATCGAGAAGATGAAGTCGTTGTGCGGCTCGGGAACGAACCCGAATTTCTGGCGTCCCTCTCCGAATCCCCTGCCCGCGATGCCGCCCGACCCGAGCGCGATGAGGGACTGGTACACCTGGTAGCCGGCCCCCTCGGCATGCGTGGCGAGGTCGCGGAAGGCAAGGATCCGAGCCCGCCGCGTCGCCGTGCCGAGCAACAGCGCACCCACCGGGGCAAGGAGCAAGCCGAGGAAGACGAAGTGGCCGATGCGGGCTCCGCCCACGAAGAGCGTGATCGCCGCCCCGGCCCCGACGACAAAGGCCGTGGAGAGGTCGGGCTCGAGCACGATCGGAACGATGAGCACCGCCCACACCAGGAGAAAGGGGAGCATCCCCCGCGAGAGGCTGCGGAACCGGTGTTGGCCCGCGACGGCGATGTGGGCTGTCCAGACCACGATCGCGAGCTTGGCGAGTTCCGACGGCTGGAAGCGGAACCCGGGGAGCTCAAGCCACCGCCGCGCGCCGTTGATCTCGGGCGCAATGCCCCGGGCGACCGGGAGGAGGAGGACCACGAGGACCACGCTCGAGGCGAAGACGAGCGGCCAAGCGAACCGGCGCCACGTCTGGTAGGGGATGCGGGCGAAGACGACGAGCACGACGAGACCCGCCACCGCGCCTACCGCCTGGCGGAGAAGGTAGAATGTGTCGGGCAGCCCCTGCCGCTGGGCCAGGGGCGCCGAGGCCGAGTAGAGGTTGACGAGGCCGAAGGAGAGGAGGAGGAGCGTGAGAACCGCGAGTACGGGCCGCTCCCAGCTCCCGCGGGAGGCAAGGCCTCCCGTCTCCGGCGTCGCAGGCGCCACGGGCCCGGTCACCGGGCACGCTCCCTGGCCAGCCCGGCAAATCTGGCCCCGCGCTCCTCGTAGCTTCGGAAGAGATCGAAGGAGGGACACGCGGGTGAGAGGAGGAGCGCGTCGCCCGGAAGGGCGTGCCGCCTCGCCACGGCGACAGCGTCGTCAAGTCCCGCGGCCACCACCACCGGAATCCGGTCGCCGCCACTCCCCGCGCCTTCGGAGAGTGGACCCGAAAGCTCACGGGCCCATCGCCCGGCCGTCTCGCCGTAGAGCACGACGGCCCGCGCGGCCGCGCTCCCGAGAGCGGGGACGAGCGGCAGCGGATCCTCCCCCTTGTCCTTCCCGCCGAGGATGAGAACAACGGGGCGCGCGATGCTCGCGAGCGCACTCAGCGTGGCCGTCACATTCGTGGCCTTGGAGTCATTCACCCAGAGGACACCACTCCGTTCCGTGACGGGCTCAAGACGGTGCGGGAGGGGGGCGAAGCTCGCGAGGCCGCGACGGAGGCTGGCGGGTGCCGCGCCCGCTAGCCGCGCGGCGAGCGCTGCGGCGAGCGCGTTCATGACGTTGTGCCGACCGAGCAGCCGGAGCTTCTCGCGGGGGACAAGTGGCTCGTCGGAAGCATCCGGACCACGCGCCGCGCCCGTGCGGAGCGTGAGGACCCCGTCGCGGACGAATGCCGATAGGCGCGCCCGTGCCGGGAGGGGCTCCGCGTCCCTGGGCTTGCCGGCGAAGAGATGAAGCTCCCCGACGGCGTCCCCGGCAAGCGCGAGAGCCTCCGCGTCCTCCCCGTTCACCACCCACCGGCTCGCCGCCGTCGCGTTGCGGAAGAGCCTCTTCTTGTCTGCGAAATAGCGGGCCACCTCCCCGTAACGATCCAGATGGTCCTCCGAGAGGTTCGTCAGGACGCCGATCTCAGGGGAGAACCGCTCGATGCCGGCGAGCTGGAACGAGCTCAGCTCGAGAACCCACCACTCGGCGCGGGGGGACCGGAGTGCGAGCGCGGAGGCCGGAGGCGCGATTCCCCCGCCGACGTTGCCCCCGACAGCCGCGTCGATCCCTGCGGCGACGAGCAGGTGGCCGATCAACACCGAGGTGGTCGTCTTCCCATTCGTTCCGGTCACGCCGATCAGCGCACCGGTCCGGAAACGCGCGGCGAACTCGGGCTCGGAGATCCAGCGCACGCCCCGGGCACGCAGGCGGCGCAGGACGGGAGCGTTCCCGGGAATCCCCGGAGAAGTGACGACGACCCCGGCGCCGGCGATCCGCCCGAGGTCGTGGCCGCCCAGATGGACGTCCGCACCGAGCGCTTCAAGTGCGCGGGCGCGGCGCCGCGTCCCGCCATCGTCCGAGTGATCCGAGACGTAGACGCTGCCGTACTTTTCGAGGGCAAGCCGGGCCGCCGCATCGCCGCTCGCACCGAGGCCGAGGACCGCGACCCCCTGCGGGACGTTCCGGACGGGCGTCCGGGTGGACCCTGCCGCCGCGCTCCTCACCGGACCTTCAGGGTGCTGAGTGCGACGAGAGCCGAGAGGACCCCGAGGATCCAGAACCGCACGACCACCTGCGACTCGGCCCACCCCACCTTCTCGAAGTGGTGATGCAGCGGAGCCATCCGGAGGATGCGGCGACCGGTACCGCTCTGCCTTCGGGTATACTTGAACCATCCCACCTGGAGGATCACCGAGAGTACTTCGGCGACGAAGACGGCCCCCACCAGGAGGAGGAGGAACTCGGCCTTGAGAAGGATGGCGAGGACGGCGAGGGCACCGCCGATCGCGAGCGACCCGGTGTCGCCCATGAACACCTGTGCCGGGTGCGAGTTGAACCAGAGGAACCCCACGGCGCCGCCTGCCAGCGCTGCTGCGAAGATCGCGAGCTCTCCCGAGCCGGGGAGGTAGAGGAGTCCGAGGTAGGCGGATGTATCGATCCGCCCGATCAGGTAGGCGAAGACAGCAAAGGTGGCGAGCGCGATCGCGCCGAGTCCGGCCGCAAGACCGTCCAAGCCGTCCGACAGGTTCACCGCGTTCGATGTGCCACACACCACAAACGCCACGAAGGCGACGTAGGCCGGCGGCCAGAAGGCTGCCACCCAACCCTCGAAGAAGGGCACCATCGTCCATGTGGGCGGGATGGACGAGACGGGGCGAAGCAGGAGAAGGAGTCCAAGGGCGAGCCCGAAGGAGAGCTGGCCGAGCAGCTTGTACTTGGCGACAAGCCCGCGCGGCTGGTTGCGGACGATCTTCAGGTAGTCGTCCATGAAGCCGATCGCGCCCATCCAGAGGAGGCCGAGGAGCGCGAGGAGGACAAAGGCGTTCGTCAGTTCGGCCCAGAGCAGCGTCGAAAGCGCGGCCGAGAGAACGATCAGGCTCCCCCCCATCGTGGGCGTGCCGGCCTTGCTCAGATGCGCCTCGATCCCGTCCTCCCTGATCACCTGCCCCACCCGGTGCAGCTGCAGCCGCCGGATCGTCGCGGGACCCGCCACGAAGACGAGGACATAGGAGGTCACAACGGCGCCGACCGAGCGGAAGGTCAGGTAGTTGAAGACGTTGAAGAGGATATGGACGTCGGCGAACTGGGGGAGGAGGTGGTAGAGCATTCAGCCACCTCGCCCGGAGGCGGCGGGGACACCGAAGTCGCGCTCGAAGAGGGGCAGGAGCCTCTCAAGGCGGACGCTCCGCGACCCCTTGAGCAGTACGGTCTCGGTGCCGTCAAGCCGGGACCGGAGCGCCTCGTAGCCTCCGTCGACGGTCCGGGACACGACGAGTTCGGGGCCACTCCCCCGCCCGGAGGAGGGATTTCCCCCTGAGGCGGCGGCCGCGAACTCGCCCGTCGCCACCAGAACGTCGAGCGGAAGCGACCTGGCCTTTTCCAGCACGCGCCTGTGCAGCTGGCCGGAGCGCTCCCCGAGTTCGAGCATGCTCCCGAGCACGGCCACCTTGCGCGACGGGGCGGCGAGGCCCGCGAGAAGCTCGAGCGCTGCAGCGAGGGACTGCGGGTTCGCGTTGTAGCAGTCGAGGATCATCGTGAGCCCGCCGACGGCGCGCATTTCGCCCCGGAACGGCGCGGGCGTGACCTCGGACGCTCCCGCGATCGCGGCATCCTCCGCGACCCCGAGCAGCCGTGCCACCGCGAGGGCGAGGAGCACGTTCCTGGCCCCGTGAAGCCCTGGAAGCCCTGGCCGGAGCACACGCCCGCCGACCTCGATCCGGTATGTGCCGTCTGGTCCCGGATCGAGTGCGCGGCCCCGCAGTCCGGCGTCGGCGCGCGCCGAGAGCCCAGCCACGCGTGTGTCCGGACGGATCGCCCGGGCCGCGCGGGCGAGCTCAGCGGGCTCATCACCTACGACCGCGATCCCGGAAACGGCCGCGCCGCGGATGAGATCCAGCTTCTCGTCCAGGACGCCGGCAAGGCTGCCGAGCCCCGTCAGGTGCGCCTCGCTCACCGTGGTCACGACAGCGTGGTCTGGCTGTGCGACGGAGGTGAGAAGGGCGATCTCGCCCGGCTCGCTCGTGCCCATCTCGAGGACGAGCATCTCGGCGTCCGCCGGCGCTTCCAGAATCGTCAGCGGAACGCCGATGCGGTTGTTCCGGTTGCCGTGTGTGGCATGCACCCGCCGGGAGGAGTGCAACGCACCTAGGAGAAGCTCCTTGACGGTCGTCTTGCCGGAGGACCCCGTCACCGCAACCACGTCTGCGCCGAGCGCCAGGCGGCGGTGGTTCGCTAGGTCCCCGAGCGCAGCGAGGGTGTTGGCGACGCGGAAGCACGAGACGCCGCCGACCGCTGCGGGGAGCTCGACCATCCGGGAAACGACGATGCCCCGCGCCCCTCCCCGCACCGCCTGGGCAGCGAAGTCGTGACCATCGAAGCGCTCACCCCGCAGTGCCACGAAGAGGTCGCCGGCGCCCACCGCTCGGGAATCGGTCGAGACGCGACGATACGAGGTCGTCCCGGTGTCCGGGTCCCATGTGAGCCCGAGCGCTTCCGAGACGGTCCGGTCCGTCCACCGGAACCGGGTGTTCACGCCGCCCGTCCGGATCCGAGCAGTTCCCGAACCACCGCCCGTTCGTCGAATGCCCGACGCTCGGTCCCGATGATCTGGTATCGTTCGTGTCCTTTGCCGGCGAGGAGAACTACATCCCCCGGCTCGGCGCGCTCGAGCGCACGGGCAATCGCGGCCCGCCGATCCGTGATCCTCTCGCACGGCGAACCCCGCATCCCGGCAAGAATCTGGTCCACGATGGCCTCAGGGTCTTCCGTGCGGGGATTGTCCGAGGTGACGATCGAGACATCGGCACCCGCGGCTGCAACACTCCCCATCTTGGCCCGCTTCGTCGGGTCCCGATCCCCGCCGGCACCGAATACGAGAATGATCCGGCCGGGGCAGAGGGGACGCAGGGTATCCAGTACCTGCTCGAGCGCGTGGGGCGTGTGCGCGTAGTCCAGAATGACGGGCACGGGGTCGGTCACCGTCACCTCAAGCCGCCCCGCGACGGGCGGGACTTCGGCGAGCGCCTCCGCGGTCGCCTCAAGCGTGAGATCGGCGAGAAGCGCCGCGCCGATCGCTGAGAGGGCGTTCTCCACATTGAAGCGACCGAGGAGGGGAAGGGAGACCGCCGCCTCATCACCGCCCCACCCCACCCGGAAGCGGCTCCCTTCCCCCGACAGCACGACATCCCGGGCTACAAGGTCCGGGAGCGCACCGGATCCCCACGGCGGACGCCCAGCCGCAGTCCGGCCCTCGGCACGGGTCACGATGAGCCGCGCGTCAATCGCCGGAAGATGAGACCAGGCGGGATCCTCTCCATTCACCACCACCCCACCACCCCTCCGCATCAGGAAGAGGATCCGCGCCTTGGCCTTTCTGTAGCACTCCATGCTTCCGTGGTAGTCGAGATGATCGCGCGTCAGATTCGTCAGCACGGCCACATCGACGCCAACTCCGTCGAGCCTATGCTGGTCGAGGGCGTGGGAGGACGCCTCGACCGTCACCGTCTTCACGCCCGCAGTGACCCATTTCCGCATGCGTCCCGACAGTTCGACCGCCCCCGGGGTCGTGAGCCCTTCGGTGCCAGACTCGATTTCCCCATCCACGCCTACCACGCCCAGCGTCCCCACTGCGACGGAGGGTCCCCTCGCCGCAAGGATGTGCCGGATGAGGAGCGAACAGGTGGTCTTCCCGTTCGTGCCGGTGACCGCCGTCAGATGGAGTTGACGTGCCGGGTCGCCGGCAACCGCCTCGGCGAGTATCGCCGCTGCCCGCCTTGCCTCCCGAACACGGATCTGCGGGACCGCCACGTCCACGTAGCGCTCGACCATCGCCGCGGCGGCGCCGCGGTCGACGGCATCCGCCACGAAGTCGTGCGCATCGCGGACTGTGCCGCGCCGTGCGAGAAAGAGCTCGCCCCCTGCAATCGCGCGGGAGTCGTCGGACACGCCTGAGACCGTGACCGCGGGTGAGCCCCGGAGCTCGCACGCGATGCCTCTCCCGTGAATCGCGGCGAGGAGGCATGCGAGCGTCACTCCGCCCGGCCCTTGGGGGCGACTACTCATCCACCGCACCCCTGGGCACCGCTTGGGAGCCGCTGTGGTGGGCGGGATCGGCGACGAGACGCACGGTATCGCCCGCCACGACGGGCGTCCCGGCGGCGGGCTCCGTCCCGGCTACGGGGCCCGGCGATTCCCAGAGCACCTCGAGCCCGAGCGCATGAAGGCGGCGGGCGGCGGCACGGCCGGATTGGCCGGTCAGGACGGGAAGCGCGAATTCGCCGTGCGACCCGCGTTCGACGACAGTGGACGGCGTAGGCAGGCGGCGCGGCGTCGCCACCCGAAGGGCGAAACTCGCGAGGGAACCAACGGGATCGGTCGCCTCGACGGTTCCCGGCCGCGGGCGGGCGAGCGCAACGAATGCCCCCCGGTCGACGGGAGGTTCGCGCACCGCGAGGATCGCCTCCATCGTGGCCCGGGTGACGGGGGCCGCAGTCGAGCCTCCATAGTATGCGCCGCGCGGCCGCTCGAGCTTCACGACGACCAGGATCTGGGGATCATTTGCGGGGAAGAAGGCGACGAAGGAGGGGAGATAGGCCCGCGACGCATAGCCGACATCGCGGGCGTACGCCCGGCTCGTTCCGCTCTTTCCGGCAACCGCGAAGGAGCCGAGGCGCGCGCGGGTGCCCGTGCCCTCCTCGACCACGCTAACCAGGACGTCGGTAATCTCGCGCGCCACCTGCCGGGACACGACTCTCCGGACCGGGCGCGGGGGAAACGTCCGTGTCGTACGGCCGTCGGAATCCCTGATCTCCCTGACCAAGACGGGCTGCATCAGGACCCCTCCGTTGGCGATCGCACCGTACGCCATCGCCATCTGGAGAGGGGTCACGGAAATCTCGTAGCCGATGGCCAGAGAGGCGGGCGACTGCCCGCTCCAGTCCTCCGGGCGGCGCAGCCGCCCCGACGCCTCGCCCGGCAGCAGGATCCCGCTCCGGACCCCGAAGCCGAAATCCCGAAGGGTCTCGTACTGCTCGCCAGGCGTGAGCCTCTGCGCGAGTTTTGCAACCCCCACGTTCGACGAGACGACGAGCACATCCCGCAGCGAAGCCCTCCCGACCGTCGAGACGTCGTTGATCGTCCGGCCGGCGAATGTCCAGCTCCCGCGTCCCGTATCCACCGAGTCGTCGAACGTCGCCTTTTGCTCGCGCAGAAGAGCGGCCACGGTGAACGGCTTTAGTGTCGAGCCCGGCTCATAGGAAGTCGTGATCCCTCCCAAGCGTCCCGCCTCCCCGTTCCTGAGCGACGCCATCGCGAGGATCTCCCCGGTCCGCGGATCGGTGACGATGACGTCCCCCCCCACCGACTGCGTGGACTCCACCGCCTCACGCAGCGCCTCAACCACGATCTCCTGGACCGCAGCATCGATGGCCAAGACGACTGAACCGCCGGCACGTGGCGCGAGGATCTCCCACGCTTCGCCCGGAATCGCCCCGCCACGCGAGTCACGCGCGACGAGTCCCGTGCCGAGACTCCCACGCAGGTGCGTCTCGAACTGCTGCTCGATGCCGCCCGCCCCGGACCGGTCGATCACGGCTCCGAGGAGGCCGCGGCCCACGGCGTCCTGGGTATAGAAGCGACTCAGTTCACGCTGGACATAGACGCCCCGATGACCTGAGAGTGCCTCGCCGGCGGAGGGCGGGAACCAGCCGGGCACCATGACCCAGCGCCCCTCGGAGAACGCCAGCCGCTCGGCCTCGGCGACAGGGATCTGGAGCGCTTCACCGAGTAGCGCCGCCGTCCGGCCGCGATCGGCGAGTTCCCGGGGCGCGATCCCAATCCGGACCGTCTCGTGGGAGAGAGCCAGTGGGACGCCGCCACGGTCCACTATCGATCCCCGCTCGGCCGGCATCCGTGTCTCGATCCGGTGTTGCCGGCTCGCCAAGTCCCTCCACCGGTCCACATCGGCGACCTGCAGGCGGGCGGCACTCAAGAACAGCCCAGCGGCTGCGAGGCCCCAGATTCCGAACACGATCCGGCAGCGGAGCAGCACCGTGGCATCCGGGACGCGCCGCGACGGACCGGGTCTTAGATCCAGACTCACCGGACACCTCCGGGATAGGCCGTGGCGGGGCGGGAAAGCCAGACGATCTCGGTCGCATCCGGTGCACGCATGCCGAGGCGCTCACGCGCGACGCGCGTAGCGTGGGCCCGGCTCTCGAGAGTCCGGATCCGGTTTGTATGGTCGTGCTGCTCGGCTATCACGAGCGAGGTCTCTCGACGGACGCGGTCGAGCTCCGCCAGCCCCTCGAGCGCGCGCGCCTGCCGCCAGGTTACTTGGGTCAGCGCCGCGAGGAGGAGGCCGACGACACACGTGCTCGCCAGGAAGGACTTCATGCCGCCTTCCTCCATGAGCGCAGGCGTGCGCTTCTCGCACGGGGGTTCGACTCCACCTCGGCCCGGGAGGCCCGGAGGGCCCCCCGGGTCGCGAGCGACCCCAGAGGCCTGCCCCTGCAGGCGCACTGCGGGAACCGGGGCGGACAGACGCAGGACCGGCTCCATTCCGCGAACGTTTCCTTCACGATCCGGTCGGTAAGGGACTCGTACGCAATGACTACAATGACACCGGCGGGAAGGAGCGCATCCAGGAGGGCCGGGAGGGCCGCGCGCAGGAGCTCGGGCTCGCGGTTTACCGCGTAGCGGACCGCCTGGAAGACACGGGCCTTCTCCTTCATGCCCGGAGGGCGCCGGTAGGCCTTCCCCAGCGCTTCGACCAGGTGACGGGCGACCCGGAAGGGCCGGTCGCGGCGTAGGAGCACGACGGCGCGCGCGAGCCGCCTCCAGCGCCGCTCCTCGCCGTACTCGCGGAACAGCCGACCAAGCTCGTCTTCCGGGAGGCCGTTGAGGAGATCCGCAGCACTCGCCCCGCCCCCGGACGGGCCCGCCATTCTCATGTCGAGCGCGGCCTCCGGACGGAAGGAGAACCCCCTTCTGTCCGACGCGAGCTGATGTGTGCTCACACCCAGATCGAGGAGTGCGCCTGCAAGCCTGGGGCCGGTGGCTCCCGCCTCCAGTGCGACCTCGTCGAAGGTGCCCTCGACGAGCGAGATCCGGTCGGCGTAGGCGGCTACGGTGCGGGCGGCCTCGCGGAGGGCGGCAGGATCACGGTCTGCGAGAAGGACGCGACATCCGGGATACCGGGCCAGGAGTGCCCGGCTGTGCCCACCGCCTCCCGCAGTACCGTCCATGATCTCCCCGTCGCCAGCTGGCTCAAGTTGGGCCAGCACCTGCCCGACCATAACGGGCTCGTGAAACGCGCCCGGGCCCGCCACCCTCAGCCAAAGATCCTGTGCATCTCCTCGACCCCGCCTCCCTCCGCATCGAGGTCGTCGGGATGCTGCCTCCGGAACGACTCCGGATTCCAGAGCTCGACGCGGTCCATCGCCCCGATAAGGAAGACGGAGGAACCGAGGCCGGCTTGTTCGCGCAACCACGCGGGGATCAGGAACCGCCCCTGCTTGTCCGGCACGACCTCCGTAGCCCTGGACATGACATCACGAAGCCGGGTCGCGAGATCCCGGCGCCCGCGACGCAACTCCAGCAGACGCTCACTCACCTCCTGCCACACATCCTCCGGGAAGAGCGTCAGATGCGTGGGCTCCCACTTGAGCAGAACGAAGCGGCTGCCCGACGCCCTCCGGCGGTATTCCGCCGGGAGGCTCAGCCGCCCCTTTTCGTCCAGCTGGTACTCGTAGCGCCCGAGGAAGCCCGTCACCCGAACCTCTTCTCGTGGGATGCAGTGGGATAAAGTGGATATAAATGGTACAGAGTGGAGCAGCAAGGGGCAAGCGATGGGGAACACCCGCACCGGATAACGCGGACAGGCCGACGATGCCCGGGTGCGGGTGCGGGCACCACGGGCCGTCACGGGACGGGGGCGGGCGGCCCGGCGGTGGCCGCGCGCGCAGAGGCGAGGATTTCGGGGACGCCGGCGCCCTGGACCGGGGCGGCTACGGGTCGCGGGCGGTGGTCACCGGTGCGGGGACGCGGACCGCCCTCCCTTACTCAGCGGCGGGACGGGGTGCGGACAGTGAGGGGAGCGTGGACAGGGGGGCGGGCGGGTGTGCGTCGGCGGCCGCCCCTCTGGGG
>JAAXGI010000194.1 GCA_012267505.1 Gemmatimonadota bacterium | reverse complement strand
GTGGCCCACGACCATCACAACATCATCGTGATCGGGGCGGACGACACGTCCATGCACAGCGCCGTGCAGGCCGTCGCGGAACTTCGGGGTGGCCTGGCCGTCACGCACGGCGACCAGGTACTGGCGTCGCTGGCCCTGCCGGTGGGAGGGCTCGTGTCGGAGGCTCCCGTGGAGGCGATCAGGGCCTCACTCGACGACGTGGTGAAGTCGGCCCGGGCGCTCGGATCCCCCCTGCACGACCCGTTCATGGCCATGTCCTTCCTGGGTCTCGAGGTCATCCCGGAGCTGAAGATCACGGACCTGGGGCTCGTGGACGTCGAAGCCTTCGAGCCCGTCGATCTCTGGTTGGACGAGCCTCCCGCGCTGGCCGCTTCCCCGGACTCTGTCGACGTTGCCCGAAATCCTCCCGCGTAGTCGGGACCTCGTCTCGCCGGGGACCACGCACCCGAGCGGTCCGGTCACTCGCCAGCGGCCGCAGCGTGCCAGAGCGCCCCGGAGCGGGCTGCGTGTCCGCCGTCTCCCGGAGCTCTGGCCTCAGAACTCCGGCGGAGCCTCGTCGGCGGACGGTCCGTAGAGCGAGGGGACCGCGACGTCGTTCATCCGCAGGTACACGCCCAGCTGTGCCCGATGGTGGATCATGTGGTTCATGACGAAGCTCCTCAGCACGCTCACCTTCGGCATCGTGAAGAGCACCTTGCCGTTGGTCAGCAGAGACCACGACTTCATCAGGTCCGCGTCGCTCGCCCGGGCGATCGCCGCGCGCGCCTCGGCAGCGTTCTTGCCGAGCGCCGCGACCAGTCCGGCGGTATCCGCCGGGGGAGGCGGCGGCTCCATCGGCTTGCCGCCGGGCGCCATGTCGAGTTCGTCGCTGTCGACCGTCAGCGTGCCCCAGGTCGGCAGGTTCGCCAGGTGCGACGCCAGCCAGAGCATCGAGCCCGACTTCGGGTGCGGCTTCCAGTCGAACTTGGCCGCCGGCACACGCTTCAGTGTCTCACGAACCCCTGCGATCTCGTGGTCGTACTCCGGCAAGAGAGTCTCCGCGATCGTCATGTTCCCCCTCCCACGCAGGCTCGCTGACACGTCGACCGGCGCGCGGATTTCAAGCGTCCGAGCCGACGCCTCCCAGCTTGTTGTGAATTGCAGACCTGCCCTTTATCTAGTTCTTGTGGTTCGAGTCGCAAGGGCCGTCCGGAGTCCCGGGGGCCCCGACAGGACGTGACGCGCGCGAAGGAGGTCTCCGTGCGTACAAGGACGCCGGTGTCCCGGCGGACGGCCGGGTGAGCTCGAGGGCGTGCTGATGCTCCGGTTTCGGGACGGGACGGGGGGAGATCCGGGCCCTGAGGCGGTCGTGGCGACGAGCTTGGGCGGATGAGGGGCCGGCGAACCGCCACCGTAGTGGGATCGATCGCCTGGGCGCTGGCGTTCGGCGCGTCGGCATGGGGTGAAGCGCAGGCGCAGCCCACGTGGCGCGGGTTGGTGGTGGCACCTGAGCGGCGCTGTTCACCGTACAGGGCGGATGAGTACCGGTACTCGCAGTCCCTCGAGGACCGGATCGTCGCCGGGCTCGGAGGCGTGTACGGCCCGTACACGGGACGCTGGTTCCGGTCCACGTCGGAGACCGACATCGAGCACATCGTAGCGCGCTCGGAGGCGCACGACAGCGGCCTGTGCGCCGCCAACAGCGAGACGCGGCGACGTTTCGCCAGCGACCTCCTCAATCTGACGCTCGCCGCCCCGAGCGTGAACCGGTACCTAAAGGTCGACCGCGACCCGGGGGAGTGGCTGCCGGAGCGGAACCGGTGCTGGTTCGCGGCCCGGGTGATCGACGTTCGCCGGAAGTACCGCCTGACGATCGACCGGGCCGAAGCGGAGGCGCTGGACCAGGTGCTGGCCGGGTGTACCTCGACGGCAATGGTCGTGCTTCCTCCGGGAAGCGCTCTGGCCGGCCCGGTCGTCGCGGAGTGGGACGACAACCGGGACGGATTCGTCAGCTGCGCCGAGGCGCGCGCCCACGGGATTGCTCCCGTGCGGAGCGATCATCCCGCCTACCCGTTCATGCGCGACGGGGACGGGGACGGAGTCGTATGCGAGTCGGGTGGCGGCGGCCAGGCACCGGCCCGGGCAAGGTCACGAGAGACGACAGCCCAGCCCGGCTGCGAACAGCCGTACAGGAACTGTACGGCCCTTCGGCGTGACTATCCCCGAGGCGTAGCGAGCGACCACTGCGCGTACCGACCGAGCATGGACCGGGACAGAGACGGCTGGGCCTGCGAACGGTAGTCTGGCCCCGGGAACGTCACGGCGAGCTGTGCCCTAGGCGGCGAGCCTCCATTAGTCTCGGGTTCCCCGGGGGCTCCCCTGCCCGCCCGAGCGGCATCGGTAACGCATCGAGCGGGCGCGGGCCAGTCCCGGCGCTCCGCACCGGCCTCCGCTCCGATCCTGATCAACGGAATTGACGAGGCATCTTCGATCGAGCGTGAGGCACCTCAGGATGCCGTAGACTGGGCAATACCCCTGGAGCGAGGTCATTCGAAGAGTTCGGCGTGGGTGCCAGCGCGGACAAAGTTGATGGAGCCGCCCGGCTTCGGCGAGTCATCGACCTGGTAGATCAGAAGAAAATCTCCGCCGACATGGCACTCCCGGTGATTCGCCCATGCGCCTCTCAGCGCGTGGTCCCTCCGTTCGGGACCGAGCGGGGCCTCGTTGGCGATGAGGTCGAGCATGACCGCTTTGAGCCGATTCATGTCGTATCGGCCGGAACGCGAAAGCCGTTCCCAGTCGTTGAGGAATCCGCGCGTAAAGTCAACCCGCCTAGGCGGACGCGCTGCCGACTTCTTCAAGCTCCGCAAACATGTCGTCCGCGCTGGCGAATCGAGCCGTCCCCCGCTTCATCATCTCCTCCGACTCGGCCATCGCCGTCCGGGTCTGGGCATTCGGCACTTTGAGTTCGAGGGGAAAGGCCTGATCGACCACGATTCGGTGGAACAACAGCCGGACTGCCTCCGAGGCCGTCAGCCCCATGGCTGCGAGTGCCGCAGTCGCCTTCCGCTTCATCTCCGTGTCCATCCGGACGTGGAGCATCGAACTGTGCGTCTTCATCCGAGCCTCCTGTATCGCAATTGCGATGTAGTCTGACTCTGTTGTCGCTTCCGGTCAACCCCAATTCGCCTCGGCCGTCGTCCTCGTCCCGATGCCGGTTCGTCCTGACCGGATCCAGCGCCCGGAAGCTGCGCCGCGGAGGGGCGAACCTGCTGGCCGGACGCGCGATCTTGCGGACGATGCATCCCTTCATGGCCCGGGAGCTCGGATCCGGGTTCGATCTGTCGAGCGCCCTCGCGCTGGGAACCGTTCCGACCGTCCTTTCCTCCGACGACCCGCCGTCGGCACTGGCGGCCTACGCTTCCCTCTATGTGGAGCAGGAAGTGCGGTCCGAGGGCCTGACCCGGGATGTGGGCAGCTTCTCGCGTTTCCTGGAGGCCGCTGCTTTCTCCCACGCGGCGACGCTCAACGTCAGCGAAGTCGCGCGGGAGTGCGAGACGAGCCGGTCCACCGTCTCGGGATACCTTGAGTTGCTCGAAGACCTGTTGCTGGCATTCCGTCTCCCCGTCTTCACGCGGCGAGCGAAGCGGCGCCTCGTTGCGCATCCCCGCTTCTTCTACTTCGACTGCGGCGTCTTCCGAAGCCTTCGTCCGAGGGGGCCCCTAGACCGGCCCGACGAGATCCCCGGCCCCGCCTTCGAGGGGCTCATCGCGCAGCACCTGCGCGCGTGGCTTGCCTACTCGGGTACGGACGACAAGCTCTACTACTGGCGCACGCGAGCGGGTGCCGAGGTGGATTTCGTCGTCTACGGGGCATCCGGCATCTGGGGCATCGACGTCATGAACGCCGACCGGATCCGTCCCGCCGTTCATCCAGCGCCGGAGCCGGGCTCTCGAGCCGGGGGCGCGGGATC
>JAAXGI010000184.1 GCA_012267505.1 Gemmatimonadota bacterium | reverse complement strand
TGCTTGTCGTTGATCTTCACGCCCTGGAGGCGGTACACCTCCTGGATCTCGTTCAGGAGGTACTCCTGGACGGCCCTTGGGCCCTTGATCCGAAGGATGTCATGCGGATTGATCGGACCCTCGGAGAGCCGGTCCCCGGCCCTGACCTGGTCGCCTGCGTGTACCCGCATGTGCTTTCCGACCGGAACCTCGTAGGTGCGGGGCACGCCGGACTCGGGGGTGACTACCACCTCGCGCTTCCCGCGTTTGATGTCCCCGAAGCGTACGTCTCCGTCGATCTCGGTGATGACGGCCGGATCCTTCGGGCGGCGCGCCTCGAAGAGTTCCGCGACCCGGGGCAAGCCCCCGGTGATATCCCGCGTCTTGTAGACCTCGCGGCTGATCTTTGCCAACGGATCCCCCGGGAGCACGTTGTCACCGTCCTTGACGGCAAGCTGCGCTCCTACCGGCACGATGTATTCCCGGAGTTTCCTCGAGGCCTCTCCCTCATCGCTCCAGACCCGGATCGTCGGGTGGAGTTTCTTGTTCCGGTCCTCGGTGATCACAATCTGCCGGCGCCCCGTGATCTCGTCGAATTCCTCACGCATCGTCTGTCCATCGACAACATCGTGGAACCGGACAACTCCCGCCGTGTCGGCCACGATCGGCTCCGAGTAGGGATCCCACTCGAAGACGAGCTCCCCCGCCTTGATTGCCTGCCCTTCCCCGACGCCCAGCTTCGCGCCGTATGGAACCGATAGGCGGCTCCGGATCTGACCTTCGTCCGTCTTGAGAATGAGCTCGCCCTCCCGGGAGGTCACGATCTGTTCCCCGCGGGCGTTCGCTACCGTGCTAACGCGCTCGAATTCGATGTTTGCGTCAATCTTCGACTTACGCTGCGTCTGGGCGGCGATCCTCGCGGCGGTTCCGCCGATGTGGAACGTCCTGAGGGTCAGCTGCGTACCCGGCTCCCCAATCGACTGCGCTGCCAAGATCCCGACGGCCTCGCCGATGTCCACGAGTTCCATGGTGGCGAGATTGCGCCCGTAACACATGCGGCATACGCCGCGGGGCGCCTCGCAGGTCAGGACGGAGCGGATCTTCACGACCTGGATTCCGGCCTCCTCTACGGCGTCCGCCGCGGCCTCGTCGACGACATCCCCAGCAACGACCAAGACCTCCCTGTCGATCGGATCTACGATGTCTTCGAGCGCGACGTTTCCGACGATCCGGTCCCTCAGCGGCTCGATGATGTCCTCGCCCTCCTTGAGCGCGGTCATGTCGAGTCCCCGGATCGTCCCGCAGTCCTTCTCGCTCACCGTCACATCCTGCGACACATCCACGAGACGCCGGGTGAGGTAGCCTGCATCGGCCGTCTTAAGCGCGGTGTCGGCGAGTCCCTTCCTCGCCCCGTGCGTCGAAATAAAGTACTCGACGACACTCAGCCCCTCGCGGAAATTCGCCTTGATCGGGCTCTCGATGATTTCCCCGATCCCGCCGGTCAGCTTCTTCTGCGGCTTCGCCATGAGGCCGCGCATTCCGGCAAGCTGGCGCATCTGGTCCCTGTTTCCTCGTGCCCCCGAGACCATCATCATATAGACCGGGTTGTATCCGTTCTTCGAGCGCTCAAGCCTCCGGACCATGGCATCGGCGACATGGTTGTTCGCGTGCGTCCAAGTGTCGATCACCTTGTTGTAACGCTCGCCGTTTGAAATGTAGCCGGACTCATAGTAATTCTCGAACTTCGTGACCTCGGCCTCGGCCTCACGGATGAGCTCCGTTTTCGCGGGCGGAACCTCAAGATCGTCGATGCCCACGCTCACGCCCCCGAGCGTGGCGTAGCGGAAACCGAAATCCTTGAGCGCGTCGAGGAACTCCGTTGTGCGCGCAAGCCCGACCTCCGTGAAGCATCGGAAGACGAGGTCGCCGAGTTCACGCTTCCCGAACGCCGTGTTCAGGAATCCGATTTCATCGGGGATGATGGAGTTGAAGACGACACGACCCACCGTCGTCGGGATCCACTCGCCCGGCGCACCCTGCCCGTCCCCTGCCCCATCCGGCTTCACGAACCAGAACCAGCAGGGGACGTGGAAGCCAACCTGGTCGGCGGCGAGAGCCATGTCGATCTCCCCGTAGCTCCCGTAGCGCGGGGCGTTGCTGTAGATCTCGCCGAGCGGTCCCGACCCATTACCCCCGGCCACCGTGCTCGCCGTCAGCTCCTGGCCGGAGGCTTCCCAGTCCTGGATTTCGAGCGGGGCTTTCGACAGGTAGAAGGATCCCATCACCATGTCCTGGGTCGGCGCCGCGACCGGCCGGCCGTTGGACGGCAGGAGCACGTTATTCGACGAGAGCATGAGGACCCGGGCCTCTAGCTGTGCCTCGAAGGAGAGCGGGAGGTGGACGGCCATCTGGTCCCCGTCGAAGTCCGCGTTGAAGGCCGCGCAGACCAGCGGGTGGATACGAATCGCCTTTCCCTCAACGAGGACGGGCTCGAATGCCTGGATGCCCAGCCGGTGCAGCGTCGGCGCGCGGTTGAGAAGGACCGGGTGATCGCGGATGATGTCCTCGAGCACTTCGTAGACCTTCGCGTCGTCCTCCTCGACGATCTTCTTCGCCCGCTTGACAGTCTCGGCCTCCCCCCTCCGTTCGAGTTCGTGAATGATGAACGGCTTGAAGAGCTCGACGGCCATCGCTTTCGGGAGGCCGCACTGATGGAGCTTGAGCTCGGGCCCCACAACGATGACGGAGCGGCCGGAGTAGTCCACCCGCTTCCCGAGGAGATTCTGCCGGAAGCGCCCCTGCTTTCCCTTCAGCATGTCGGAGAGGGACTTGAGCGGCCGCTTCCCGCGCCCGCGGATCGCCTTGGCCCGGCGGCCATTGTCAAAGAGCGCGTCGACCGCCTCCTGAAGCATCCGTTTCTCGTTCCTGAGAATCACCTCCGGCGCCCGCATCTCGATCAGCTTCTTGAGCCGGTTGTTGCGGTTGATCACGCGCCGGTAGAGGTCGTTCAGGTCCGAGGTCGCAAATCGTCCCCCGTCGAGGGGAACGAGTGGCCTCAGGTCCGGGGGGATGACCGGGACCACGTCCATGACCATCCACTCGGGCCGGTTTCTCTGGTCGACCGTGCCGCCCGAGTTCCTGAGGGCGTCGACCACCCGGAGGCGCTTGAGCTTCTTCTTCTTGCGGTGTTGCGAGGTCTCGGTCCGGATCTCCTCGCGAAGCCACTCCGCCAGCCTGTCGAGGCCCTTGCCGTCCTTGTTTTTCTTCTGCACGGGCCGTTCGGGAGAGTCGAGGAGCCGAAGGAGCGTGCGAACCGCCTCCGCGCCGATCTCGGCCTTGAACTCCTCGTCCCCGTCCTCGCGGGCCTTCACACGCATGTCGTAGTACTCGTCCTCATCCAGGAGGTGGAGGAAGTCGAGTTCCTGCATTCCCGGGTTCACCACTACGTACGAGGCGTAGTAGATGACCTTCTCGAGGTCGCGGAGCGACATGCCGACCAGGTAGCCGAGCTGGGATGGTAGCGTCTTGAAGAACCAGATATGGCAGACGGGCACCGCGAGTTCGATGTGCCCCATCCGCTCACGGCGCACCTTCGAGAGCGTCACTTCCACTCCGCACCGGTCGCACACATGACCGCGGAAGCGGATCCGCTTGAACTTCCCGCAGTGACATTCCCAGTCCTTCACCGGCCCGAAGATCCTCTCGCAGAATAGCCCGTCCTTCTCAGGCTTGAAGGACCTGTAGTTGATGGTCTCGGGCTTGGTGACTTCGCCATACGACCAGCTCCGGATCTCCTCGGGCGAGGCGATCTTGATCTGGATGAAATCGAAGTCCGAGCCGCGAGTATCTCTCGAGCGGGGAAAATCGATCATGCGCTAGACACCCCTGAATGGGAGTGGAATGGTAAGCGGCAGAGTCGGGGCGGGTTCGGGCACCCGACGCTATTCCTCGGACCCGAGCGTGACGGACAGGCCGAGCGCCTGCAGCTCCTTGACAAGCACGTTGAAGGACTCCGGGATCCCGGGATCGGGGAGGTTCTCGCCCTTGACGATCGCCTCATACACCTTCGAGCGTCCGGTGACGTCATCTGACTTGACGGTCAGGATCTCCTGCAGGGTGTGCCCTGCCCCGTACGCCTCGAGTGCCCAGACCTCCATTTCCCCGAAACGCTGTCCTCCGAACTGCGCCTTCCCCGCGAGCGGCTGCTGCGTGACGAGTGAGTAGGGGCCGATGCTTCGGGCGTGGATCTTGTCGTCGACGAGATGCGCGAGCTTCAGCATGTACATCGAGCCCACCGTCACGGGATGGTCGAAGCGCCGGCCGCTTCGTCCGTCCCGAAGCCAGATCTTGCCGTCCGGGCGGATCCCGGCCCGGAGCATGAACTCGACGATGGCAGCATCGAGTCCCCCGTTGAGCTTCCGTTTCCTGGAGATCGCGGCTGCCGCCGGGAAAGCCTCCGTGAACGTCTCGCCGAGCTGGCCTGCCCACTCCTTCGCGGCATCGACGACGAATGTCGCGAGCGCCGCGAAACTGGCCCGCACCTCCTCCGGGAGATCATCGACCAGGTATTCGTCCACACTCCTTCCGAGTCCACGCACCCCTGCGTCGCGACCCGAGCCGTTGGCACGCGGTCGGGCCCGGGCGACCCCCGAAGACGGAAGGTTGGCCGCTCGCATGAGCACGGGGATGTCTTCGGCGGGATCCCCTAGGGGAAACTTCGTCTCGAGGCCGGCGGCGTCCCTGGCCCAGCGAAGACCGGCCACCTTGATCAGGAGGCCGACCTCGTCCTCGGACGCACCCTGGAAGACGGGCGTCTTCGCCTCGAAACCGAGGATCCGCGATGCCCATCCCAGATGGGTCTCCAGGATCTGGCCCACATTCATCCGGGACGGGACACCGAGCGGATTGAGAACGATTTCCACGGGAGAACCGTCCGGGAGGAACGGCATGTCCTCTTCGGGGGCGATCCTGGCGATGATCCCCTTGTTTCCGTGCCGGCCCGCCATCTTGTCCCCGACGGCGATCTTCCGTTTCTCGGCGATGTAGACCTTGACGAGCTGAACGACGCCCGGGGGAAGATCGTCCGGCTGGAACACCTTGTCGATCTCATCCTCCGTCCGGACCTTCACGTTATCGATCCGTTCCTGGGCCCGGTCGACCAGCTCCCGGATTCGCTTGGAGACGTCCGGGTTTTGGACCTTGATCGTCTGGAGATCGATGTCTCTGGGGCTGATCGAGCGGAGAACCGGCTTGGTGAGCTTCGTCCCCTCCGGCACCGCCGGATCAACCGTCCCCTTCCGCAGGATCAGAGTTGCGGTCTGGAGGTGGAGGAGCTCGAGGAGCTCTTGGTCCCTAGCTTCGGCAATCCGGCGCGCTTCGGCGCGCTCCCATAGCCTGAGCTCCCCGATCCGGGCCCCGTGTTCCCTCTCAAGGAGCGGATCGTCGATCCGCCGTGAGAACACCTTCACGTCGATGACATCGCCCGCCATCCCGGGAGGCACCCGCAGGGAGGAGTCCTTCACGTCCTTCGCCTTCTCACCGAAGATTGCCGTGAGGAGCTTCTCCTCTGGAGAGAGTTCCGTCTCGCCCTTGGGAGTGATCTTCCCGGAGAGGATGTCGCCGGCCCGCACCCGTGCCCCGATCCGGACAATCCCGCGCTCGTCGAGATCGACGAGCACCTCATCGGCCACATTCGGGATCTCGCGTGTGATCTCCTCCATCCCGCGCTTCGTGTCCCGCACGTGAAGCTCGAGTTCTTGGATGTGGATCGAGGTGAGCGCGTCCTCCTTGACGAGACGCTCCGAGAGGACGATGGCATCCTCGAAATTGTAGCCGAACCACGGCATGAAGGCGGCCGTCAGGTTCCGGCCCAGCGCAAGCTCCCCGTGGTCGGTCGACGGACCGTCCGCGATGATCTCTCCCGCTCTGACCGAATCGCCGGTCTGGACCAGGGGACGCTGGTTGATCGCGGTATCCTGGTTCGTGCGCCGGAATTTCTTCAGCGGATAGCGGTCGAACTGCGTGAGCCGGGCGAGCGGCCGGTCTGTCTTCTTCGCCGCGACCGCTCCGGTGTCGATCACGATTTCGTCCGCCGTGACGCGGACAACGTCGCCGCCGCGCCGTGCGGTGATCACCGCACCGGAGTCGGCAGCCACCTTCCCCTCGAGGCCCGTGCCCACGAGCGGTGCATCCGTGAAGAGGAGGGGAACGGCTTGGCGCTGCATGTTCGAGCCCATGAGCGCGCGGTTCGCGTCATCATGCTCGAGGAAGGGAATCAGCGCCGCGGCAACGGAGACGAGCTGGTCCGTCCCGACATCCATGAAGTCGATGTCCGCCGGGCGGAGAAGCGGGAAGTCGCCCCGCTCCCGGCAGAGGACCGTGTCGTTCACGAATCGGCCCTCCGGATCGAGCGGGGCGTTCGCCTGCGCGATCCGCACCTTCTCTTCCTCGCTCGCAGACAACCAGGTGATCCGATCGGTCACCCTGCCGTCGACGACCCTCCGGTACGGCGTCTCGATGAATCCGAGCTCGTTGATCCGGGCGTTCGTCGTGAGAGACGAGATGAGGCCGATGTTCGGGCCCTCGGGCGTCTCGACCGGGCAGAGCCTGCCGTAGTGCGAGTAGTGGACGTCGCGCACCTCGAATCCGGCGCGCTCGCGCGAAAGCCCGCCGGGACCGAGTGCCGAGACTCTCCGCTTGTGCGTCATCTCGCCGAGCGGGTTCGTCTGGTCCATGAACTGGGAGAGCTGCGACGATCCGAAGAAGGCCTGGATCACCGCGGAGACTGTACGCGCATTGACGAGGTCGTCGATCGAGATCTTCTCCGGATCGGTGTTCATCGACATCCGTTCCCGGACGAGCCGGGCCATCCGGGATAGTCCGACGGAGAGCTGCCCGGCAATGAGCTCTCCTACCGTCCGAACCCTCCGGTTCCCCAGATGGTCGATATCGTCCGTGAACCCGTGGCCCGCGTTGAGCGTCAGGAGATAGCGGAAGATCTCGACAAAATCCTCTCGCGTGAGGACCGTTGTGCTCTCGGCAGTATCGAGCCCGAGGCGCTGGTTGATCTTGAAGCGCCCGACACGACCGAGGTCATAGCGCTGCGGGCTGAAGAAGATGCGCTCCACGGCCTCGCGGGCCGTCTCTACGTTCGGTGCGTCCCCGGGCCGGAGGAGCCGATAGATCCCCCTTAGCGCCTCTTCCTCGGTGCGCGACCAGTCCTTCTCTTCCCGCGCGATCGTGCAGCTCACGACCCGGCTCTGGCCCCGGCCGTCCTTCACCTCGGAGTCATAGAACTCGACGCGCTCCTCACCGAGGCGCTGTAGCCGGCCCAGGCTGTCCTCGTCGAGCGCCCCCCAGGATTCGCCAGTGACCTCGCCCGTTTCGGCGTCAACCTCCTCTTCGCGGACGATCGAGCCAAGGAGCTCGGAGTTCGGCCCGAAGTCCGATTCTGTTAGTTCCTTCTCCCGTTTCCGGTGGAACAGCCCGAAGATCTCCTCGTTCTCTCCGTATCCGAAGGCCCGGAGAAGCGCTGTTGCCGGAAATTTCTTCTTCTTGTCGATGTGCACGAAGCAAACATCGTTGATGTCAATCGTGAACTCGACCCACGAGCCGCGGAAGGGGATGATCCGCGCACTGTGGAGGCGGGTGCCGTTGGGGTGCACGCTCTCCTCGAAGACGACCCCGGGCGACCGGTGCATCTGGCTCACCACGACCCGCTCGGCCCCATTGATGATGAAGGTCCCGAGATCGGTCAGGAGGGGAAGGTCACCGAGGTACACCTCCTTGTCGATGATGTCCTTGGGCCGACGCTCGCCGCCGAGGCGCTCCCACACGACAAGGCGAAGCTCGGCCTTCAGCGGCGATGCATACGTCATATCCCGCTCGATGCATTCCTCGACGGAGTACTTCGGTTCGCCGAGGTTGGCCGAGACGTATTCGAGCGTGAATCGCTCGTTCACGTCGCTGATCGGGAAGATGTCGCCGAACACACGGTCGAGGCTGAAGTCCCACTGTTGTCCGGTCTCCTCTCCCGGCTCGATCAGGTCCCCGAACGAACGCAGCTGGACGTCCAGCAGGTTCGGCATCGGCATGACCGTCGCCAACTTGGAGAAACGAACTACGGGCCGGGATGCATTCACGGTCTGCAAGTGGAATCCCCCCTTGGTCGGATATGGCCCCCCGGCCGGCTCCTGCGCGACGGAGGACGGTTCAGGACGGGCCGAGGCGGACAGCGCGCGCTCAGTCTCTCGTCCGCGCGGGCGGAGTGGTCCGGATCTCCTATTTGAGCTCGGCCGTGGCGCCCTGTGCCTCGAGCTTCGCGACCACCTGCTCGGCCTCCTCCCTCGTGACACTCTCGCGGACGGCCACCGGCGCGCTCTCGACGAGCTCCTTGGCCTCCTTGAGCCCGAGGCTCGTGAGCTCGCGGACGGCCTTGATGACCTGGATCTTCTT
>JAAXGI010000237.1 GCA_012267505.1 Gemmatimonadota bacterium | reverse complement strand
GAAGCGGCCACCGATCGTGAGCCTGGACTCCCCGGTCGAGCGGCCCACGGTGCCGAACCAACTCAGGAGGCGGTTTCCGAGCCGGAGCCCGTAGCGGCCCCGCGCATCCAGCGTCCAGGCCCCGCCCGCCGGGCCCGGCAGGCTGCGGCCGTGGAGCCTCCCGTTTTCCCAGAGCACGCCGGTTCCGGCCCCCGTATCGCCCCAGCGTGACGACACCGCAAGCGAGAGCCCTTCGGCTCCCCGGCCGCCCACGGCCAGCGAGAGCCCCGCTCCCCGCTCCCGGTAGCCCTCCGCCGAGTGCACGGCGAGGATCCGCCCCTGGGCATCGATCCGGACCGCGCCCGCCACGGCCCTAAGTCCCCCCGCGACCTCGAGTCCGCTCCCGGTCTGACCCGCCCCGCCGTCCCGGCGGACGTGTCCCTCGCCGAAGGGCTCGAGCACGAGGGCGCCCAAGCGCATCGTCCGTGAGACGTCCGCACCTATCCTCGCCTGGTTGACCGCCGCCTCGAGCCCGTCCACCGAGCCGTCGCCCTCCTCGCTCGCCAGCTCCGCCCATCCCGCGTCGGCCCGGATTGCGACCTCTGCGCCGGCCGCACTGCCCACGCGCCGCCGGAACTCGATCAGCCCGAGCCTGAGGTCCAACCCGCTCACGCTCCGGTCCGCTGCCCCGCCCAGCTTCTCGAGCTCGCCCCGGCCGCCCCCGGCGAGCATCCATATCGACGTCGTCCCGTTCGACCACCGTGCGTAGGGTTGCGCCGCGGTCAGCGTGGACTCCAGACGGCCGCTTCCGGCCCCCGCCCGCCAGTCCCCGCCGCCGCGGCTCCTCGATACCGCAGCCCCCAAGAGCCAGCGGTCCGTCAGTTCGGTGTCGATCCCCACGTAGCCGGTCCGCACGTCGCCGTCATCGTCGGTCGCTCCCGAAGCCGCTCCGGCGAATGTCTGGACGTCGCCCTCGCCCCAGAGCGCCCAGCGACTTCCGCTCGCGCCTTCCTGGCCACCCCAGACCACCTCGAACTCCGTCCCGCGGAAGAGCGCTCCAGAGCCGCCTGCGATCCCGATCCCCTCGGTGAGCTCCGGCCACGACACCGGTGTCTCCCAGGGAGAGGGCGTCCCCACCGGTCCAGGCCCCGAACCGGGGGGCATCGGCCGTCCGCCCGACCCGTCTCCGTTCCCGGGCTGGAGGGGCGCCCGGGCCGAAAGCCACCCCTCGGCCGCTCCCCTGAGCCCGGCCCATCCCTCTTCCCGGCCGAGCGGGACCGCGCCTCCCATCACGAGCGCATCCGGTCCGGCCGCCGGTCGCGGCCGCCGCACCCGGCGCCCGACGGCCATCCTCGCGCTCGCGAGCTGCGAGCGTGCCATCGCCGCGAGCGTCTCCTCGAGCACGACCCGTTCCATCCGGTTCCTCCCCACCGCGACGCCAAGCACCTGCATCGCCGTCTCGCCCGCGGCATCCTCCGCGCCCACGGTCACCAGAGCCGATCCGGCCGACACCGGCGTCAGGATGAGGGCCGGCCCCTCCACCGCGCTCCTCACGACGGCCGTGTCGGACGAGATCGCCCGGAAGGCGAGCGCCTCCCCGTCCGGATCCTCGAAATAGGCCGCGAGATCCACCGTGGCCGCCTCACCCCCCGCCTCGAGCGTCTGGTCCGGGATGGTCCCGACCGCGGCCGGAGGCCTGTTGGGGAGCGCGACCGTGACCGACGCCGTCGCTTTCGCCGATCCGCCCTCTCCGTCGGAGACCCGCACACCGACCATGTAGCGGCCCGTCTCCGGCGGGGCCGTCCAGCGCGCCGTGGCACCGTCGGTCCCGCCGACGAACCGGCCCGCCGGCGCGCTCCACGCGTAGGTCAGCGGGTCGCCGTCGGCGTCCGACGCCTCGGCCGTCAGGCGGACCTCCCCGCCGGGCTCCACCTCGCACGGCGCGCAGGACACGGTCACCAGCGGGGGACGGTTGCCCGTCGGTCCCGGCCCGTCGTCGTCGGCGATAGTCACCGTGACCGAGGAGGGGATTCCCTCCGTCACCTCCGGCGGGAGGGTGCCGAGCGCGACGGTGAACGTCTCATCGTCCTCGTCAGCGTCCTCGGCCGTGGTGACCGTGCCGGTGCCGCGGGTCGCGCCGGCGGTGAGGGCGATGCTCGGGAGGGCGCCGTAGTCGGCCGGTTCGGCAGTCCCGGGAGTGAGCGTCAGGGGGATCGTGACGTCGGTCTCGAGGGCCTCGGAGAGCCGCGCCGTCACCGTAACGTCCCGGCCTTCCGCGACCGGGTTCGGGGCGGCCGAGAGGCTCACCGAGGGGATCCGAGGCGGCCCCGTTGGGTCGTTGTCCGTGATGGTCAGTGTGTGGGCCGCCGGACGCCCGACCGTATAGCCGTCACCCGCCGCGAGCGTCAGGACCACGGTCTCGGTCCCCTCTTCCGCGTTGTCGTCGGTGATCGCCACGGGAACGGAGACGGCCGTCTGGCCGGAGGAGACGGCGACCGTGCCGGAGCTGCCGGTGACACCCGCGATCGTGTAGTCGCTCCCCCCGGTCGCGGTCCCCGAAAGCGTGTAGCGGAGGGTCAGCTCCGCGTCCGGCCCCGGGGAGAGGTTCACCGTGACGTCCCGCGTGCCGGTGTCCTCAGCCGCGCTCGACGATGCCGAGGCAAACGACGCTTCCGGGTCGGACCTCTGCCTCGTGAAGGTGAGGCGAGCCATCCGCACGTTCGAGAACTTCCCCCGGCCGCGGATGCTCCTGATGACGCCCTGGGGGCTCGTGGGGGGGTTGGAGAGCGTGAACTCGGTGCCGTCCTCGGTGCCGGCGTCGTAGGGGTAGAGGTCCACGACGTGCACGTCGCGCCAGTTGTCCGAGTCGTCGAGGAGCGAGACGCCGGAGACGCCGACGAACCAGTCGGGGCTCGGTCCGATCATGGAGAGGAGAGTGACACGGGGGTGGGACGGCGTGAGGGCGATGGTGAAGGTCGACCTCCCCCTGCCGCCCCCGGAGACGCCCTCCTGGATGACGGAGCGGGTATGCGGGCTCGCCCGGACCTCGCTCCGGAAGGTGGCCACCGCGCCCAGCTCGGCCACGTCCTCAACCCCTGCGCTGGCCATGCTCCCGCTCGACCAGAACGTCACGTCGCCCGAGTGCACGGCACCGATCAGCGTGGTGAAGTGCGCCCCTCCGACCACGCCGCCGGGCGTGCTCGAGATGGTCCAGTTGCCCTCGAACTCCACCTGGTAGGTGACTTCCTGGGCCGCAGCCTGAGCGACGCACGGGGTGGCCGCGGCCGCCGCGGTGAGAAGGGCGCGGACCTGCCGGCGCCGCAGGTGTCGGGATTGCACGTCCGGGCGCCTACGGTCGGGGGAATGGTGGGGGCGTCGATGCGCCGGGTTCTGCAGGCCTACCCCCGACTGGCCGCCTGGTTGGCGGGCGTGCCCGGTCGACGACAGGCCGTGCGGCGCGTGCCCGGGCCGGATGAACCCGCCCACCGGATGGGTGACTGGGTGCGGGGAAGCCGTCCTCCGTGAGACACCACCCGTTCGGGTGGGACCGGGACGGAACGGCGCTCCCGGGACGCCCCGCGTCTACGATTCCGGGAAGCCACGGCATTCGCGGTCGCGCCTGGGCAGACACGAGGGCGTCCGGGCCATCCCGAGCCGCATTTGCCTGCAGCCCGGCACGCGGTGTCCCGAGGACATGATCTACAACAGCGGGCACACACAGGAGTCTCGCCGTACCGGGCGAGGCAACCGCCGCCCGGTGGGATGCCCAGTTACCGTTTATCCCCCAGGTCACGGGAGACAGCGGATGCACCAAGGTAGATTGAGGGACGAGCGGGACTGCAGCCCCAACACCGGACCTAGGCCCCGATCATCTCGCCGGTCGCCGTCGCCAGCCCAGCCAACGACCGGAGGGTGCAGGGCTGGAAGCCTCGGTACCAGGCACCCCGGAAATCCACGACTCACAGGCACTTCAGCCTGGTAGCGGGCCGTCTACCACCTTCTCCCACGCCACCAAGCAACTGGGCGTCCGCACCCGTATCAAAGGGGCGGGGCCATGGGCTCACTACCCCTGTCTGCATACCCTGGTCGATGTCGCTGCAACCGATGCCACTGGTCACCCGCCGTCATACGTTCCCTGCGGGCCCGTGCAGCGGGCTGGATCAGTTTGACGCTGAAGTAGACGCAGCGCAGAAAGGCCCGGAAACATATCGAATGGCCTGTAGCCACGTGCGAAAAGCCGTAGTGTCCGGTGCGCAGAGACCCGCGTTCTGCCCGAAGTGTAACAGACTCAGCTGATCGAGTTGGAGATAGTTTTGCGGAATCACGCTAGTCAGGCTGTTGTCATTGAGAGTCAGCCTCCGCAGGTTCGTGAGATTGCCCAATTCCGGCGGGATCGGGCCCGCTAAGTTGTTGCTGCCAAGATAAAGGATCCGGAGGCTAGAGATGTCGGCCAGCTCCGGTGGGATGGGACCGGAAAGGTCGTTGTCATTGAGCCTCAGCCATAGCAGGCTCGTGAGATTGCGGAAGTCCGGCGGGATCGGGCCCGTTAGCTGGTTCTCCCTGAGCCACAGCAACTGCAGGTTGCTGAGGTTGCCGAGCTCGGGTGGAATCGGACCCCAAAGGCCGTTGTCATTTAACTTCAGCCTCTGTAGGCTGGTGAGATTGCCGAATTCCTGCGGAATCACACCCGTTAGGTTATTGCTCCCGAGCGTTAGATTCTCCAAGCTGCTGAGGTTGCTAAGCCCTGGCGGAATCGGACCCGTTAGGTGGTTGTCTTCAAGAAAGAGATACCTGAGGCTCACGAGGTTGCCCAGTTCGGGCGGGATTTCGC
Source organism: Gemmatimonadota bacterium (assembly GCA_012267505.1). Lineage (GTDB taxonomy): Bacteria > Gemmatimonadota > Gemmatimonadetes > Longimicrobiales > Gaopeijiaceae > JAAXGI01. Next base: position 5,446 of record JAAXGI010000237.1, on the reverse strand, counting down.
CCGTCAGGTTGTTGTTTCCTAGCCCTAGCCCTCTCAGTGTGGCCAATCTCGCAAGTTCGGGTGGGATCGGACCCGTCAGGTTGTTCCCACGGATCTCTAGGGCTTCCAAGCTGGATAGCTCCGTAATTTCGAGTGGGATTGGGCCCCTCAGGTCGTTGTCGTTGAGTCTTAAAGACACCAGGCTTGTGAGTCTGCCTAGCTCCGGCGGTACCTCACCCGTGAGAGCGTTGAGTTCGAGGTCCAGATACCCGAGGCTAGTGAGATCACCCAACTCGGGTGGGGTCTCACCAGTCAGGTCGTTCCAGTGGAGCCAAAGCTCGTCCAAGTTCGAGAGACTGCCGAGTTCGGGTGGGATCACACCCGTTAGGTTGTTGTTGTATAGATGCAACCTCTCCAGGTTGGCGAGGTTGCCGAGTTCGGGCGGAATCGGGCCCGAAATCTCGTGCCCACTGATCCACAGTAGTCGAAGCTTCGTCAGAGTTCCGAGTTCGGGTGGGAGCGGCCCCGAAAGTCGACCTTGGGCTTGGTCGTCGGTCCACCTCATGAACAACACGATGACCCGGCCGGAAGCATCAGTATCTACGCCGTGCCAGTCCGCGAGCGGCGCGTCGGTCAGCCAATTATCGGAGTAGGTCCAGTTCGGCCCGTCCGTCGCATGGTAGAGTGCCACGAGCGCCGCCCGGTCCCGAGCGGCGAGACCTGCCTCATCCGCCACCGTGATCGCCGCCGTTCCCTCTCTGCCGTCTGCCCTCGCCGTGATCGTGGCCGCCCCAATGTCTAGCCCCGTCACCAGTCCCGATGCATCCACCGTCGCTATCGACGTGTCGCTGGACTCCCACGAGAACTCCGCGTCGGCCACCGTATGGCCGTTCTGGTCGAACGCCTCCGCCGACAGCTGCAAAGTTTCTGCTGAACCGATGATCGCGTCGATGGGCGACACCGCTATCGACTCAACCGTTTGGCTCACAGTGATTTCCGCGCTCCCCGATGTGGACGCCGCGCTCCCCGTGATCGCCGCTGCCCCTACGCTCACCGCCGTCACCAAGCCTGAAACGTCCACCGTCACCACTGCATCATCACTAGATTCCCACAGAAACTCGATGCCCGGTACCACGTGGCCACTCTCGTCGAATGCCTCTGCCTTCAGCTGAACGGTCGCACCCAATGCGGTCAGCTCGGCCCTGGCTGGCGACATCTCCACCGAGGCCACCTTCTGCATCACCGTCACTGACGCAGACCCCGAGGCCGACCCCGCACTCGCGGTGATCGTCGCCACCCCTCCGGCGACCCCTGTCACCAGGCCCGACGCGTCCACCGTCGCCACCGATCCATCGCTCGATAACCAGGTGACGGTGGTGCCGCCCATGACCTGTCCGTTCTGGTCACGCACCTCCGCCGTCAGCTGAACGGTCGCGGCCAACGCCGGCAGCTCGACCGTTGCCGGGCTGACAGTGACCGTCGTCGGACGGGCGGGCTCTGGTGCTGGAGGTGCGGTGGGGCCGTCGCCGTCCCCGCACCCTCTCCCTAGGACCACAGCCGCTAGCACCGCTAGCAGTCGGATGCCGGTCCGGTAACGACTCATCTGCTCTTTTCCATGGGGATCAGGATTCTGGATCCTATCCCACGTCAAGTTGGCATACTAGCCCTTGTGCCACGGCAGATAGACTGGGCGGGACAGGCTGCATCCCGGCTGACTGAACCGGGAAGAAACTGTGCGGCCCGCCCTCATGCATACCGTTCCCGGAAGAGTGCCGGCGGGTGGACGTGTGCGGGGCAACCCGTGCTGATGCCCGTCAGGAAAGCGCCCTCAGCGATGCAGCTGTGGGGTGGTGGGCCGTCCCATCCGTTCACGAAACCACTCTGCGAGGTCCTCGTAAATCATCTCACGGCGGGCCACGCGCGTGATGGTTGCCGCTACGATGTCGTCTTCTTCAAGGAACTCATAGCCGCTCCTCTGCACGAGCAGTTCCAGAAGAGCCAGTACGGTTCGCCTGTTGCCATCCACAAAACCGTCATCGGAAACGATGCCGTGGAGCAGGGCAGCGGCCTTCCGACAACCGATTGCCTGATCTCCCGCAAGGGATCCTCGGGGGCACGACCGGCGGCTCGTCTATTGGCTATCCGTCGATTCGGTCCGCCGAGCCGAGGCATGCGGTCCGGTGGTGGCGACCGGTTCCAAGCGTCCTCTGAACCACGTAGCAGGCTCGTCGCAGTCCAAGTCTCCCCGGGGCCACAGCCGTCACGACATCTGCCAGGACGAGATCCTCCACCGCCAGTCGATACCCGCTACGGACCGCCAGCACCTCCACCATGCAGACAGCCGTGCGCTTGTTGCCGTCCACGAAGCCGTGGTTGGAAACGATGCCGTGGACCAAGGCCGCCGCTTTCTGTTCGATACGTGGATGGTAGCCGTGATGGGGACGGGTGATCGCGGACTCGACGCCCGAGCCGTTGAGTATGCCCCGGGGCACCAGCATCCAGCCGCGCCTCGTCGTGAGCGCGGATCGCGTCGGCCTAGGTGACGCGGTAGTGGCCTTCAGCGATTGGCTAGGACCTGCATGGCGGTCCGTCTCCGGACCGAGACCTCTTTGATGATAGCCTCAGACCGCTTGGAAACAGGGTGCGTCGTATGACGAGACGTGCCGTGATCCGCATCGGAGCGGCTCTTGTCAGGTCCACCGGTGACGGCGCCACCAGACTCCGGCCCTGTATTCTCTCTGGTCATGGTGTCCTCCTCGGCCGAGGTTCTACGCTGGTCTCTTCTCCCTGCGCGGCCAACTTCACGGTGAAGCGCCGTCGACCAACGAAGGCCTAGGGCGGGGACCGGCGTGGTCGTCCTTCCTCTCCCGGAGACGGCGCAGGGTTGAGACCAACATTGCCGGTGGCTCGGATCGGATGTAAACGCGCCTCATCTCTTGGCGTGCTTTTTCGAATTCTGACGCGTTAGTCTGGGTCCGTTCCCCCCGCGGTGGCGCCGATCGTTCTGTTAGCGGGAGGGCACGGTGGAGGGGTGGGCCTTTCTTGGAAGGTCATTCGGGATCCTGGCTCAGCCTGAGACGGCTGAGGGGGCTTGGTAGCGGGCAACCTTGATCTCGTGTTCTCTCTTCCTCGCCTGGGCCAGATCGTAGCTGGCTTGGCGGCGGAGCCAAAACCCGGCATTCGACCAGCCGGCCTTCTCCAGGCGGATGGCCATTTCCGGCGAGATCGCCGCGTGACCATTCAGGACGCGAGAGAGGGTGTGACGGGCGACCGCAAGGACTCGAGCGGCTTCGGTGACATTCACGCCCAGCGGGATCAGGCAGTTCTCCCGGATGCCAGGGCCAGGGTGGGGGGGACTCAACATGGACATCGGGTTGGCCTCCTGGTGGTTAGTGGTAATCGACCAGACCGACATCGTAGATGTCTCCGTCTTCGAATCGGAAGATGATCCGCCAGTTTGCCGAGATCGTGATGCTCCAGAAACCCTTCAGATGACCCTTCAGGGGATGGAGTCTGTATCCGGGCAGATCGATATCGGTTGGCGAGACGGCATCGTCGAGGTCGGCCAGAGCCAGGTGGGCCTGGTCGGCGCCCCCCCGACTCCGATCCCCGTGCTCGTACAGGCGCACCAGACCCCGGTGGCGGAAGCTACGGACCCATATGGAGAGTGTGTACCCTGTAGCGGCACGGATGGCGAGCCCGGGGGACTCCCTGCCTTTGGTCGAGGGGTTGACGGCGGTATGTCTCAAGCGAAGGGTCAAGGGCCCGCAGCACGCGGGAGGAACCCGCGCCGGAAGGATCGATGAAACGTCCCTCCCCGAATGGTGGCGGCCGCTCGCCGGAGTCCGCGGTCGCCCGCCGTCACCGGGATCCTGTGGCCGCCATCCAGTGCAGGGCGAGGGATGTGGTTGGCCCAGCCAACGGTCGTCGCGAGGGTGCCCACATCCTCGGCTCGCGCTGCCGGCGGCTGACGGCTGGCCTCCTGCTGGCCCTTGTCGTCAACGCATGCGGCGATCTCGGCACGGCCATCCCGACGCTCTCATCCGCTCCGTCGCTCAGACAGTCATGGGTGGGATGGTTCGCCAGCCTCTCGGGGGGGACCAGGACGGCCACGATGACCCTCTTCCAGGTTGGACCGGCCCTGACCGGATTCTGGACGATCTTCGAGGCGGACGGACCGGCATCCGGCAACCTGACAGGGACCGTCGCCGGGTCGACCGCGCTCCTGATGCTCCGGCCGTACGCGCCGGGCGCGTGCACGATCTCGGTGGTGGCGCTCGTCCGGGACATGCGGCTGGAGGGCACCTGGTCGACACGCGACTGCGGCACGGAAGAGGTCGGCACCTTCGTGCTGAATGGCCAGTGACCGCGTCGGCCACCTTTCCCTAGGCTCTCGCCTTCGGAGTCTGCAGGGTGTACCGGTTCCGGTATGTTGCAGTGCACATAACGGGGTAACTTCGAGATCGACGACCCAGTCAACCCGCCGGTCGCGACGAATGGTCGCACAGACCCATAGCCGAGGCGCTAGTGAGCCGGAGGGGCATCTGTGCGATCGCGACGATCTGACGCGCGTCGAGTGATCCCGCCAGCAGACGGGTAGCCGCAGTCTGACCGCCGCGTAAGCATTCATGGGGTTCGCGTCAGCGGCAGGGGACGGCCACAAGAACGGTACGGGCCAGGTTCGCAGGATGCCGACTGAAACAGCATGGGCCACGCGGCCGGATGACTCCGATCCCACCGAATCTCATCACCCCGATCCCATCCCAGATCTCGGGATGGATCCTACTCGGTCCCTGATACAGCACTAGATTCAACTTGCGACCGCCACGCGGCGGCGTGGAGCTCCTGAGACGGGCAATATGCTATCTTCGCTGTTCGAGGAGACCGGTGCGCTCGGCATGGCCTCCTAGTTGGATCCACTGACTGGCCCCCGGATCCTCCTATCTCGTTCCGGGGTAAACCATTCCAATTCACTTGTTAGATTCCGCAACCCAATCGCCCTTGATTGAAGGCTAACCCCGCGATTCGGACAGAGTTGAGCTGAATTGATCGTGTAACGGAAGCGGCCGGGATACCCTAGCACAGTAGACCACCAGCTCGATCGCGGTATTGGACTGAGGTTCAACTTCGAAATTGGTGCCCGAGGAGGTGCTAGCCCAGTGGCCACATCGCTAGCAGTCAGACACTTGTTCGATTCGTCGGGTAGATGGATTGCCTTCCAGAAGGGGCGCTACGTATTCGACACCAACGGTAACTGGATTGGATGGCTGCCGTGGAACGACGTGGATGTCGTGGAATCTAACGGAAGCTATTTGGGAACGATCTTCTCCGGTCGTCGATTCTATCGCCGCACCAACATGCCGTACCGTGGCTATCCGGGCTATCCGGGCTATCCGGGCTATCCGGGCTATCCGGGCTATCCGGGGTTTGCAGGATACTCGCCTCCTCCGCCGTTTACGGAGGACAT
>JAAXGI010000278.1 GCA_012267505.1 Gemmatimonadota bacterium | reverse complement strand
TGGCCGATCGAGGAGCGGCCGGTCATGCAGACCCAGGTGCCCGGCAACTACACCTCGCCCACCCAGCCGTATCCCACCCGGCCGGAGCCGCTCGACCGGATCGTGCTCAACGGGATCACCGACGAATTCCTGCTCGACTACACGCCCGAGCTCCGGGAGGAGGCGCTCGCGATCCTGGCCGACTTCGAGGTCGGGGGACTCTACATGCCCCCGCTCCCGATCGAGCACGGCAACGACTACGTGAACGTGGTCGGCTGCTCGGGCGGGCTGAACATCTACCACCCCTCGATAGCGGATGCCTCGACCGGGATCATGTACGCGTCGCACAGGCGGGGGTGCAGCGCGCCCCGCTTCATGGTGCCGACGAACGGGATCGACGAACCCCGGGGACTGCCCGGGATGAGCGCCGAAGCCTGGCGGGGACGGGAGCGCCACACGCCGACGACCGGCACGACCGTGGCCGCATGGGCCCCGGGCGGGATCCCGGTCTCGCTCCCGCTCATCGACGGCCTCCCGGTCTTCAAGCCCCTCTACCAGGCGCTCGCCGCCTATGACATGAACACCGGGGAGAAGCTCTGGGATATCCCGATCGGCGAGACCCCCGAACGGATCCTGAACCACCCGCTCCTCCAGGGCGTCGGGGATATCGGCACCGGCGGGACGGGCAACTCGATCCAGATGGTCGTGGGCGACCTCCTCGTCCAGGCGACGGAAGACCTGCGGGGGGATACGGAGCTGAGCGAGAACGGGATGCCCGTCCTGAACGCCCGCGACAAGTTAACGGGGGAGGTGCTTGCGAGCGTGGAGATTCCCGTGCCGGCCCAGTACGGGATGATGTCCTACATGCATGAGGGCCGGCAGTACATAGTGCTCCAGTCGGGAAGCGCGCGGCGCGGGGAGCCCGGGCAGCTCCAGGCGCTGACGCTTCCCTGACGGGTACGGACGCGGGCAGAAGCCGGTCCGCCGCGTCGGGCCGGCGCCCGCACCCGGGTCCCGGCGGGCCGGGGCCCCGGACCCGACGGCAGCTTCTCATCGAAGGAGCGGTCATGGGAGAGCAAGCGAGGTCTTCGCGGGGTGCGCGTCCGCCGTTCGTGCGCCACACCGGGATCGCGGCGCCCTACATGCGGCGCGACGTGGAGGTCGAGTTCATCGCGCCGCTCGGTCCGGATCTCCACATCCTGCACACCGGCCCCGGCATGCCGGAGATCACGCCCCACACCCACGACGAAAACACCTCCCCCGTGGGGCATGCGTTCGAGGGGTTCCGCTACCGGACGGACGGCTCGGAGAACCCGGACTTCATCCTGAACCGGGAGCCGTACCGCGAAGCCTCGATCCTGCTTGCCGGCGAGAACTTCGGGATCGGAACGGTCCAGGGCTTCGCGGTCGTGCGCCTGCTCGCGTGCGGATTCCGGGTGGTCATCGCGCCGAGCTTCGGTCCGGTGTTCCACGACGACTGTATCGACTACGGCCTTCTTCCGGTGACGCTCCCCCCGCGGACGGTCGAGGGATTCGCCGAACGCGCCACATCGCGTCCACGGGTGCCGATGACCGTCGACCTGGAGCGGCAGGTCGTCGAGCGGGCCGACATGGATCCCGTCCCCTTCGGGATCGATGCCCGGCTCAGGAACCGGCTCCTGCTCGGCTCCGACGAGATGGAGCTCGAGGAGCGGCTCGAGCACAGCGACGCGGCCCGGAGGATGAGGGACGCGGACCGGCTGCGGCGTCCGTGGCTCTACGATGACGATCCTCCCTAGGCCCACCCGGGCGGGCGCCGCACACACGCCCGGCGCCGCGCGACCCTCGGGCACGCGCCCGCCCGGTCGCACGGCGCTGCGGTGCGTTCGCCGTGCCGGCCTCCTCCTCGTGCTTCTCCTCCCGGCCTGCGGAGGCACGGCGCCCGAGGCGTCCCCGGTCCCCTTCACGCCCGTCGCCGACACGCAGCAGCTCATGGCCACGATCCTCGAGCCGGCCTCCGAGGTCTACTGGGACGCCGTGGGATGGATCGTGGACGCGTCGGGCACGACGGAGATCCGTCCGGGCACGCCGGAGGAGTGGGAGGCCGTCCGGAACGCCGCCTTCGTGATCGCCGAGTCCGGGAACCTTCTCATGATGGAGGGTCGGGTTCCCGACGGCGGGCCGTGGATGGGGATGGCGCAGGCGATGACCGAGACGGCCGTCCGTGCGATCGCGGTGGCCGAGGCGCGCGACGCGCAGGGGGTCTTCGATGTGGGGGCCGAGGTCTACTTCACCTGTACGGCCTGCCACGCCACCTACGCGATCCAGACGCTGAACCCGGCCGACAGGCCCGACTGAGGCGGCGGGCGCGCGGCGCGGATGCGGAGTTTTCTCGAGTGGCTCGGCCAGACGCCGTGGAGCATCGCGCTCCTCGAGTCCTTCTGGGTCTGGCCCCTCGTCGAGTCCACGCACGTCCTGGCGCTCGGCCTCTTCGCCGGCACGGCGTGGATGATGGATCTCCGGCTCCTCGGGCTCTCCTTCCGGGCCGTGCCCGTCTCCGAGTTCCGGAACCGGATGCTGCCGTGGACGCGGGGCGGCTTCGCGGTCATGGCGGTGACCGGTTTCCTGCTCCTCTACTCGAACCCGGTCCGCTACTACCACAACATCTTCTTCCGGGTCAAGGTGATACTCCTGGTCGTCGCAGCCGTCAACGTCTGGTGGTTCCACGCGAGGACGTACCGGCGTGTGGCGGAGTGGGACCGGGACCCGCGGCCGCCGCAGGCCGTACGCGTGGCCGGGGCGGTGTCGCTTCTGGTCTGGGCTCTCGTCGTCGTGACCGGGCGGTTCATCGCCTACAACTGGTTCGACTGTGACATCCAGCCGCAGCCCGACTTCGTGAACTGGGCCTCCGGCTGCGTCCTCCAGGCGGAATAGGAGGAAACCTCCCTTGCTGCTCCCACTCTTCGAATGGTTCGAGGCGACGGCGCTTGGCACCGCCGTCCGGCAGTCGCTCTGGGCTTTCCCCGTGATCGAGGCCGTCCACCTCCTCGGGCTCTGCCTTCTCGGCGGCTCGGTGCTGATCGTGGACCTCAGGCTCCTCGGGGTCGGGCTCAGGCGGTCGGCGATCGCGGAGATCGCCGCGCGGGCGCGGCCTTGGCTCATGGGCGGGATCGCCATCATGCTTCTGACAGGGGTCCCCCTCTTCCTCTCAGAGGCGATCAAGTGCTACTACAACACCTCCTTCTGGGTGAAGATGTCCACCCTCCCCTTCGCCCTGGGCTTCACCTTCGGCGTCAAGGGGCGGATAGCGGCGGACCGGACGCTCGAGACCTCCGCGCGGAGCCGCGTTCTCGGCGTACTCTCGATCGTGCTCTGGTTCACGGTCGCCGCGGCGGGGCGCTGGATCGGATTCTCCTGACCGCGGCCGGGGGAGCCGGCCCCGGCTGACACCGCTCTCCTGCCTGCGGTGGCCGCCCGGTGCCCGGGCTGCCCGCTATGCGTCTCGGTGCCGGATGCGGTCCGCCACGGGGGGCCGGGAGGTGGGCGGCCGAAGGGTATCGCCGGGAGCGGGATGCAGGTGGCACGCACCGGACGGGGCGGCGTCGGACTCCCGGCCGTGGCCTCCACTGCAACAGAGCGGAGCGGACCCCACGCCCGGTGACGTGAAGCCCGCCGTGCAGACGCGATCCTCCCTGGAGGGAGGGAGATGGCTGCGGCGCGGGGCGCCGCGTCAGCGGCTCCGCAGCGGGAGGGAGCCGGTCAGCAGCGTACCCGGCCCTGCTCGAGGGACCGGCGCTCGGCCCCGTCCACCGGCGCGCCCGTTCCGGAGGATCCCATGAAGAACTTCCGGCCATCGGTGAATGTCACATCCCGGCCGTTCGCCCGCATGAGCGAGTGGTTCTTCGCCTGGTAGCCGTCCACGACGAGCACCTCGCCGATCTGGAGACACTCGCGCCTGAGTCCCCGGCGGAGCAGCACGTTCGGCGTGCCGCCCTCGACCATCCAGACGTCCGCGCTCCCGTCCGGGTTGTCCACCTCGATGTGGATCCAGGAGTGGGGGTTCACCCACTCGACCCTCACGATGCGCCCCTCGAGGCGGATCGGCGCGTTCGCGTCGAATTCGGCGCCGAATGCATGATGCGCCACGAGCGGGACGGAGTACCCGAGCACGGCCAGCGCGCCGAGCGCCACGGCCCCGTAGATCAGCCTCTTTCCCATGATGCCACCTCTCGGATGAGATTCTACCTCTGTTCCCCTGTTCCGGCTGCCGCGTCCACGGCCTCCATGGCCTCCTGGTATCGAGCACCGCTCAGCACGTTGGAGAGCGAGTAATTCCCCTCATGGCAGGCGTACTCGAAGATCTGGTCGCCCATCGCCTTCATCGGGATCTGCCCGCCCCAGGTCTCGGAATACACCGAAAGGTCGTCGACCGTAAACTCGTAGAGGATCGTCTCCGCGTCGACCCGGGTGAAGCGCTCCTCGACCCTCAGGTTCTCCGACGGGTATCCGCGGAATCGCTGGAGAGGATGGAAGTTCGTCGTCTCGACGACCAGCGTGTCGCCTTCCCAGCGCCCCCAGGAATCACCCATCCAGGGCCGGACATGGGACGGGAGCCGGGACCCGTCGCCGATCCGGATGATCCTCGCGTCGTGCACCATTTCGGCCATGATCAGGAGATGGTCCGGTGTCTGCACGATCGTGTAGTTGTTGTTGTACCAGTAGTTGGGAAGCATCGGCGGGCCGGCGCTGCTTCCGAACGACATCAGGCAGCGCTCGGCGAGCGGGCGGAGCTCCGGATGGTCGTACGGCCCGAACCGGTCGCGGAACGCCCGGTCTTCCCGCATGGCCCGTCGACTGCGGTCGGTTACCTCGGGAATGCGGCCGTCGGCCGGGAAGGTGACGAGCGAGGAGCGGAACTCGCCGCCCACGCGCGCTACCCGCTCTCCAGGCGCCCGGTAGACTTCGTTGTAGCAGCCGGTGGCCGAATCGATGCAGACGGTGAAGGTGCCTCCCGCCTCCGGCGGCGGCCGGTCGGGGTCGCTCGCCTCGGAACGCTCGGCCACGATCTCCGCCTGGCCCGCCTCGACCGCGGCCGCCTCCTCGGCGGTCATCGTCGGCCCGCTTCCGCGCGCGCGCTCGAAGGGCGTGAGTGTCGCGTTCGACCAGTTGCCCTGGAGGTCGGGGTCGCCGTCGGGGGTGCGCGGCATCGTCCAGGCTTCCGCTTCGGGCGACTGGGCGAGGGCGGCCGGGACGGATCCGGGGAAGCCGCCGGCGAGTCCCCCGAGCAGGAGGAGGAGGGAGAGCCGTCCCTTCATCTGGCCTCCGCTTCTCCCTCGGGCGCTCTCCGGTATTCCCCGTAGAGGAGTTCCTCCACGAATTCCACGCACTTGAATACCCCGATCCGGGCATCTGCGTTGATGTCGCGGTAGAGGATCAGGCGGATCGTCCACGGGCGGCTGAAGGTGGACGGGTCCTCCATCGTCGCCTCGTACTCGATGTGGTCGGGACCGAGCATCGTGTAGCGCTCCGTGACCCGGAGCTGGAAGCTCGCGTGGTTGCCCGCCCGGTCGAACCAGCTCTGCCCGTTCTGGCCGGTGACCTCAACGACGAAGGTGTCGCCCTCCCACTGGCCGAACGACTGGCCCATCCACGAGTCGACCTGCGGCGGACCCGGGTCCTCCAGGTAGATGTTCCGGTCCGCTCCGGCGAATTCGTAGGTGATGAAGAAGTGGCTCTCGCTCTGGAAGATCTGGAAGGGGAAGGGCATGTACGTGGCCCGGGGGACCCCTGGGAGAAAGCACCGGATCTCGGGATCGCGCTCGAGCCAGTTCCCGCGGTTCTCGTCCCGGCGGGCCCGCGCCTCCGGGAGGTAGGGGATCTCGCCGCCTTCGACGATCCCCATCCCC
>JAAXGI010000127.1 GCA_012267505.1 Gemmatimonadota bacterium | reverse complement strand
AAGCAGGATGAGCCCGACCGTGAGCAACGCGAGATCGCTGATAAGCTTTCCGACCTCCTCCCTTCTGGGATGCCCATGAACGGCTGCGCAGCATCGCGACAGCAAGCGATCGACTTCACGGCCCAAATCGCTCGGATCCGGCAGGCCGGCGGGCCACCTTTGCAACCTTTCGTCCACATATGCCCAGAGCCGATTCTTGTACTTGGGGCGCGATACGTCCCGTCCGGCCACCGGCTCGTCGCGCGGAGGGAACAAGGCGTCGGCAAGTTGCTCCATGTATCGGCGGGCCGAGACGCCGGCTTGCGAGAAGTCTTCCGCTGTTGTCCCAGTGCCGTGGGTCCGGGCAGCGGTGCCGAGTGTCGCCGCCAACTGCGGGTTCAGGTCCTCCAGGAGCAGGAGGAGTTCGTCCGCCTGATCCTGCCCTCCCGGCACAGCCATCGCGAGGTGGTCGCGAAGAGCGGCGAGGCGACCCCAGTGGTCCAGGGAGTCGAAGTCGTCGAAGATAGTTCCCCTCAGGCCAAGATCCTCCCACTCGACGCTCTCGAATCCAACGTGTGCTATCTCGGCGAAGAGCTCGTCGTCCCGCCCCTCGGGGTCGAAGCTTCGCCAGAAGACGCCGCACCGCCGCCCGCAGATCCGAAGCCTGAGCCCGAGCCGCAGAAACAGAAACACGTGCGTCGGATCCACCAGGTTCACGGCCCCCATCCCGACGTAGGTCGTCTCGGATGCAAGAACGCGATCCAGCTTGACCGCGGTAGACCGATCGATGTTCGCGAGAACGACGACGTAGATGGAGGACTCGCGGACCTCTCGCCGGAATCGCTCAGGATCAAGGAGCCGAAACGTGTCCCCCGTGAATAGCCTGTCTGCGACTTCGAGGGGGGCCGGCAGGTGGCCGAGAACGAGGGACCCGCTTCGCAGGGTGATCGGGCGCTCTATATCCTGGGAAAGGATCGCACGCAACGCCGAGCGCATCCCCGCGTAGGCGACGGACGGGTGCCCTTGGTCGTTGAAAAGTAGTGCGAGGTGCATCGAGAGACCTCGATCTGGAGCGATCCACCAGCGCCGTCCCCCCGGTCACTAACCGCAACGGTCACGGAGGGTTTCCGAGGGACGTCAGGAGGCCGGAACCCCTTATCTGGTGCGCCCACCGACCTCTGAGCGACCCTCGCTTCTCGATCTTAGGTCCCTTGCGGTTGCCAGTTTCGCCACCCCGGCCCACAGCTGCGCGTCCATGCTACCGTGCTTCCGGACGCTGGCGGAAGGGGTAGGACCTTCGGCTCCCGGTGCTCCACCACGGCGCTCCGTACCCGCGGAGCTCCTCCAACGCCCGCGCGACCGGGTTGCCGGCGGCAAAGTCGTAGTCCTCGAATAGCGCGTTGAAGACGGGCCGGGTCAGGATGCGCTGCGCGACCATGTCGGTTGCGACCTCGCGGGTGACCGACTCTGTGATCGAAGCCCGCAACTCGTCGTGGACCCCCCGAACCACTCGACGAGCGCATTGTTGGCGAGATTGGCCAGCAGCCCGTTCAGGCGCTCCACCATGCGCGGGAAGATGTCGGTGATGTCCTTCGCTCCGGGTCTTCCAGTACTCTCGATCGCCGCACCGGACCACGATCTTCGCGTAGATCACGCCGGGCGGCAGAAGTAGCGGGGGCAGTCCGAGCTCGATCTGCCCGCCGTCACCGTCGATGTCCGCGATGATCCGGTTGGTCGGGTTCTTGTTGAGGTCGATCCGGTTGATCTCGGCGTCGACGCGGTCTCGTCGAAACGCAGCGCCCGGAGTATGCCCAGGCCGCGTGGAAGCGCCTGTTGTCGTTGGGCGCGGCGGACCGTTCAGTGCTGGGGGAGCTGTTTGCGGCGTGACGGGCCCACCTTCAAGCGAACTTGTCAGGGGATTGGGGTGTCACGCATGTTGCCGAAACGCGCAAGAGTGTAGGGAGCGTCAAGAGCCTTGAAGAGTGTGAATACCTTGAACGAATGGATCGGTATGACTTGGCCGATCTTGATTGCGGTGGGGGGCGCAGCTTGGCTTGTGACGTCCGGGTTCGGGGACGTGCGGATCGAGATCGAGTCTGTGCGGACCGAGATCGGGTCTGTGCGGACCGACCTCAAGTCGGATATCGCGGCCATCGACTCTAGGATCAGCTCGATCGAGGGCAAGCTGGACCTTGTTATCGATGCCCTGAACATCCGGGCTGAGCCCGCACAATAGAGCAGATTCCCCCGAACTTCACGGTGTGGGCTGCACTGAGGGGCCTCAGCCCCGCCCTACCTCGCGTAGTCCCGGCACATCCTGATCGCGAGCCTGCTCAGGTCGACGTGCAACTTCCTCGCCGCGACCTTGAGATCCGGCTGAAGTCGTCCTTCCGCAGGCCGGCGCCCTCCGCCTTGTTGCTGATCTGTGCCGGCGGGCGGTGCCCTCCACCGAACGCGTGGCCGTTGGAGAACACCTCGAACGTGCCCTCGGCGCTGCCGTCGGCCGGATACTTGATGGCGTAGAGCCGCGCCCTCGATCCCATTGGAGGACCCGAGGCCCGTGGGTGTCTCGTTCATGTCTCCCCCCTCCTTGCCCCGCGGCTGATGCTCACGCATGAACGATGCGGCCGGGAGGAGGCTGGGGGGGATGCCGTTAGAATCGAACTGAGCCGGTACCGGCGTCCGGTCCTTTACGCCGCCCGTGCGAGGGGCTACTATGCGGGTCCGGTGGTGCCGGAGGGCTCGACAATTGAGCCAACAAATCTGAGGCCGGGACTTACTCCCGGAGCGGCCGAAAAGCCCCATCGCGGGGACTTCGAAGGTTCACGGGGGAGTCGCAAGTACTTGAACCCGGGCTTCAATGTCACCTTCCGGTACACACCGCGGGCCGGCATCCGTAAGGGTGCCGGCCTTTCCTCTGCCACTGAACCTGCCCTCTCCCCGGTGAGCACGGTGGCGCGAAGGTACGTTCCGTGCCCCGGGTGAGCGTGACCCGGAGGGTCCACTTCTCGGCTGCGCACCGGCTCTACCGCCCGGGGTGGAGCGAGGAGAAGAACCGGGAGGTCTTCGGGGAGTGTGCCAACCCCAACTGGCACGGTCACAACTACGAGCTGGATGTCACGGTCGAGGGGGAGCTGGACGGTGAAACCGGGTATGTGCTCGACCTCAAGCGGCTCCGGGACGTCGTGCACGCCTCGGTCGTTCGGGATGTGGACCACCGGAACCTGAACCTCGATGTCGACTGGATGAGCGAGAACCCGACCACGGAGAACCTGGTGGTGGCGATCTGGGAGCGGATCCGTCCCCGGCTCCCCGAAGGCGTCGAGCTCAAGCGACTGGTCCTCCGGGAGACGCCGCGCAACTATGTCGAGTACGAGGGCGGCTGAGGCGCCGCCGGCAGGTGCCGGTCGCCACGCATCCCCGGCGCCGCCCGGGGTGGGCGGCGGGCTCGCCGGCTACCCGGTGCCGGCGCTGGTGCGCGAGTTGATCCGCAGGCTGGGCGACGACCCCGAGAGGGCGGGACTGCGCCGCACGCCCGAGCGGGTCGACGAGTCGCTCCGCTTCCTGACCCGGGGATACGCCAGCTCTCCCCGCGAGGTGATCGGCGACGCCCTCTTCGATGAGCACCACCACAATATGGTGATCGTCAAGGACATCGAGATGTACTCCCTCTGCGAGCACCACATCCTCCCCTTCTTCGGGAAGGTGCACATCGCCTACATCCCCGACGGCCAGATCCTCGGTCTCTCGAAGATGGCGCGGCTGGTCGAACTCTACGCCCGCCGGCTACAGGTCCAGGAGCGGCTCACCGAGCAGATCGCGGAGAGCTTCTGGGACGTCGTGAAGCCCCAGGGCGTCGGGGTCGTCGTCGAGGCCTACCACCTCTGCATGATGATGCGCGGCGTGCAGAAACAGAATTCCTTCACGATCACCTCCGCCATGCGGGGCGCGTTTCTGGAGGATGCCCGGACGAGGGACGAGTTCCTCCGGTTGTGCGAGGCCGACCGCATTCCCGTCGGCTGAGCCTGGTGGACAGCGGGGTGCACGGTGGCGGATCTCTCGCGGGGCGGACGGCTCTCGTCACGGGCGCGTCGAGCGGCATCGGGCTCGCGACAGCCCGCGCGCTCGCCGCCGAGGGAGCCCGCGTCGGTTTCGTCGCATCGGACCGCGGCGACGCGGGACCGCCGGCCCGGGAATGCGGGGGGTGGGCACTCCACTGCGACGTCGCCGACCCTCGGGGGGTCGATGCGCTCCGCCGCGACTTCATCGGACTCGCGGGCGGGCCGCCCGACATCCTGGTCGCCTCCGCAGGGGTCTTTTCGCTCGACGCGGTTGCGGACACCGCACCCGTGACGCTCTTTAGGACGCTCTCGGTGAATCTGCAGGGCAGCTTCCTCACCGTCCGGGCCTTCCTCCCGGATCTCCTCGCGCGCGGCAGCGGCCTCATCGTCCAGATGGGATCGGTTGCGGGACGGCGGGCGTTTTCCGGCAACGGGGCCTACGCCGCCTCCAAGTTCGGGCTCAGGGGGTTTCACGAGGTCCTCCTACAGGAGCTTCGCGGCACGGGCGTGCGGGCGACGCTCCTCGAGCCTGCGGCGACGGATACGCCGCTCTGGGATCCGATCGATCCGGATCAGAGCCCAGGCTTGCCGCCGCGGGGGTCTATGCTCGATCCCCGGTCGGTGGCGGCATGCGCGCTCTTCGTGGCTTCGCGGCCCCCGAACGTGCAGATCCCCTACCTGGCGGTGGAGGCCGCCCACTGATGTACACGGTCAGCGTTCGGGCCCACTACGACGCGGCCCACTTCCTCCGGAACTACAAGGGCAAGTGCGAGAGGCTGCATGGTCACCGGTACGTCGTCGAGGTCGCCGTCGAGACGCCGGAACTGGACGAAGCGGGGATCGCCGTCGACTTCGTGGAGCTCAAGCGGCACCTTCGCGATCTGGCCGGACGGCTGGACCACCGGAACCTGAACGATCTGCCCGAGTTCGCCGGGGAGGAGACGAGCGCCGAGATCCAGGCGCGCTTCTTCTACGAGCGGATGCGGGCCCTCCTCCCTCCGGCTGTGCGCGACGGGCTCCTCTATGCGCGCGTCTGGGAAACACCGATCCAGTGGGCCCAGTACGGGCCGGCGGGCACCGGCCTGCCGCCGCCGCGCCCCCCGGGCGGGGACGCCGCCTGAGTGCGCGCGCGCACGGATGCACATCCTTGTCACCGACCTCCTGGCCTGCCCGCGCTGCGGCCCGGAGTTCGGGCTCATCCTTCGGGCCGACGAGTTGCTGGATCGCCGGGTGATCGAGGGATGGCTCGCGTGCGCGAACTGCCGCACCCAGTACCCGGTCAGTCGCGGATTTGCCGATCTCCGCTTCCCCGCTTCCGGACCCGGCTTTCTGGAACCCCTTGACGCCGAGAACGCCCGGGAGGCGCTCCGCCTGGGGGCCCTCCTGGGAGAGGGGGCCGGTGCGCGGCCGGTGGCGCTGGTCGGAGAAGTTGCGGGACAGGCGGGCCTTCTCGGCGGGTGGATGGAGGGCATCGAACTCCTTGCGCTTCACGCGGATCTGTCGGAGGCGGGAGAGAGGGAGGGCATCAGCCGCCTCGGCGTGGGCGCCGGACGCCTCCCCCTCCTCTCCGGGAGCCTGGGCGGCGTTGCCGTGAAGGGGCCCGCCGAGGTGTCCTTCATCCGTGAGCTTGCCCGCGTACTCTCTCCGGGCTCCCGGCTCGTGTGCCTGGAGCCCGGTGAGGGCGCCGGAGCGGAGATGGAGGCTGCCGGCCTCGCGCTCCGGACGATGTCGGCGGACGGCGTCGTGGGCGTCCGCAAGTAGCTGATTCGTAGGCGTCTTTCGGCCGGTGCGCGGCGTTGCGTGGCACGGGGATCCGCTGGTAATTTTGGCAGTGGCAGGTCGCACGGGAGCGGTTCGCTCCCCTCCCTCACGCCCCTTCTCGAAAACATGGCTTGGTGGAAGAAGATCCTCGGGAGTGACCTGGACTCGAAGCGGGTCGACTACTACGAGGAGGGGCTTGAGCTCATCAAGGAAGGGCGGTTCCACGAGGGACTCACCTCGCTCCGGCTCATGCTGAAGGAGAGTCAGGGGGATGTGGCGGTTCTGCAGCAGATCGCGATCGCATACACCCGCATCGGGATGACGGAAGAGGCGGCCAAGACGTACCGGAGCGCCCTTGAGTGGGATCCGTCCGCGCCCGGCGCGCACTACGGGCTTGCGTTCCTTCTCCTGAGGGACGGCCAGGAGGAGAAGGCGGCTCGCCACCTCGAAGCCTTCCTGAGCAAGCCTCCGGGCGGGCCCGACGCGGCCGAGCACGTGGCGCATGCCCGGGCAACCCTCGCGGATCTCATCGCCCGGTCCGCTCCGGACGCCGACGCATGAGGCTCGAGCGCAACGTCAGGGTTCGCTGGACGGGTTCGGGGCGGATCTTCGAGGCGCGGACAGGCGATGCCGCGCCGATTCGCCTGGACGGTGATTCCCTCGCCGGACCTTCCCCGATGGAGGCGCTCCTCATGAGCCTCGCAGGGTGCATGGCGATCGACGTGGCCGTCGTGCTGGGCAAGGGCCGGGTCGAACTCACGGACCTCGTCGTCGAGGTGGCGGGTGTGCGGGCGCCCGACCCTCCGCGCCGCTTCACCTCCCTCGAGATCGAAGTGCGGGCCGAGGGACCGACGGAGGCGGACCAGGCCAAGCTGGACCGGGCTGTCCAGCTCTCGCATGACCGGTACTGCAGCGTCTTCCATTCTCTGCGTCCCGACCTGCAGGTGAAGCTCTCAGCGGTGCGCGCCTAGCCATGGCCCCGGCGCAGCGCCGCACACCCTTGCGTTGGCTGCCATGACGGCGCGGCCGCAAGGATCGGTGCCGGGCGCGGGCACGGTCGTCGATCTCTTCCTCGAGGCCACCGGACGCTTCGCTTCCCGCCCGGCCTTCCGCTCGCGGGGTGAGACGGAGTGGTCGGACGTGAGCTACGGGGAGGTCGCCGAACGGGTCGCACGCCTTGCGGCCGCACTCCGCGGGACGGGGCTCAGGCGGGGCGACCGCGCCGTGATCCTCTCGGAGAACCGGGTGGAATGGGCGCTCGCAGACTACGCCTGCCTCTCGGCCGGGGTGGTCGACGTCCCGGTCTACCCGAGCCTGACGGCCCCCCAGATCCGTTATATCGTGAACGATTCGGGGGCCCGGCTCGCCTTCGTATCGGATGCCGCCCAGCTCGGGAAGCTCGAGGAGATCCGGGCGGAGTGCCCCCGGCTCGAGTCCGTCGTGGTGTTCGATCCGCCCGGCTCCGCTTCCCCCGGCACTGTCTCCTGGTCCGATTTCGTGCAGGCCGGGGCGGATGCGGGGGAGTCTCCGGAGCACTTCCGCGAGGAGGCGGAGCGGGCCCGGCCGGAGGATGTCGCGACGATCCTCTATACGTCGGGCACGACGGGGGATCCGAAGGGGGTGATGCTTACGCACCGCAACCTCCACTGGAACATACTCGTGTCCGCCGGAGTCCTCCCGATCGGAGAGACGGACTCGACCCTCTCCTTCCTCCCGCTGTCGCACGTCTTCCAGAGGATGGCGGATTACCTCTTCTTCCACGTCGGGTGCCCGGTCGCCTATGCCCGCTCCATCCAGCTCGTCACCGAGGACCTGAAGGAAATCCGGCCGACCCTGGCCGTCTCTGTCCCCCGCCTCTACGAGAAGGTGTATGCCTCGGTCCGCGCGGCCGGGGGGCTCAAAGGCCGGATCGTCGAGTGGTCGATCCGGGCCGGGCTCCGGTGGGCGGACGCGCGACTCGCGGGGCGCGAGCCGGATCTCGCGACGCGCCTCCGGCACCTCGTTGCCGACCGGGTCCTCTTCGGCAAGATCCGCGCTGCGGTCGGAGGTCGCCTCAAGTTCTTCGTGAGTGGCGGCGCGCCGCTCTCGCCCGAGATCAACCGGTTTTTCTTCGCTGCGGGGCTGACGATCCTCGAGGGCTATGGCCTGACCGAGACGAGTCCCGTGCTGAACGTCAACAGCATGCGGGACTTCCCGCGGAATCTCCGTGTAGGAACAGTGGGCCGGCCGGTCCCGGGCACGGAGGAGCGCATCGCCGAGGATGGGGAGATCCTCGTGCGGGGTCCGCAGATCATGAAGGGCTACTACAATCTCCCCGACCGGACGGCGGAAGCGATCGACCCTGACGGGTGGTTCCATACGGGCGACATCGGGGAGATCGACGAAGACGGCTTCCTGACGATCACCGACCGGAAGAAGGACATCATCGTCACGGCGGGCGGGAAGAACATCGCGCCCCAGCCCATCGAAAACGTTCTCCGGAAGAACAGGTTCGTCGACCAGCCGGTGCTGATCGGGGACCTGCGGAAGTTCGTTGTCCTCCTGGTGGCCCCCGACTTCGAGGCGTTGGAGGCGTGGGCGCGGGAAGAGGGAGAAGCGGAGGCTGCGGCCGCCGGCCCGCGCACGTTGCTCGAGGTGCCTCGGGTCCAGGAATTCCTCTGCGACCAGGTACTCGGTGAACTCGGCCATCTCTCGAGAGTCGAGACGCCGAAGAAGCTCCTTCTCCTGGACCAGGGCTTCACGATCGAGGACGGCTCGCTCACGCCGACCCAGAAGGTGAAGCGGCGTGTCGTGGAGACACGGTACGCGGGGCAGATCGATGCGCTCTACAGGAAGGAAAATGAGAACCGGAGGGTATTCACGGCTTGGCAGCCCGGGCGATCCGGACCGTCCTGACCACGGTCCCTGACACCGAGTCGGGGGCGAGGCTCTGCCGTGCGCTGCTCGCCGAGCGGCTCATCGCGTGCGGCACAGTCCTCCCCGGCGCGCGCTCGATCTACCGGTGGGAAGGGCGGGTGGAGGATGAGGCTGAGGCATTCGTGGTCCTAAAGACGGCGCGTTCCAGGGTCGCCGATCTGATGCAGACCATCCGGGGCCTGCACCCGTACGATGTGCCGGAGGTGCTGGTCCTCGGGGTGGAGGCAGGGGACGAGGCCTACACGGAGTGGGTGGTTCGGGAGACCGAGCCGGTGGGGGACGACGACGGTCCGGCGGCCGCGGGAAGGACGGACGAGCCGTAGGGTGGTCCGGGGGTCAGCGACGCACCTCTTCCGGGAGCGGACTCTGCGGGCGATGCCCCGCGTCCGGGACGGGAACGATGTTCAGGAGATGCTGCAGTGGAGTCAGGGAACGATAGTGCCTCTGGTGAGGCCCCGGTGACGGTCGAATCGGTGGAGCCGTCCCCCACGCCGCCACCCGACCCGGTCGACGAGGTCGAGCAGCGGTTCGAGGATGCGAAGGCCGCTTCGGCCGAAGGCCGCCTCCAGGAGGCGCTCAGCCTGTACCGCGACGTGATCGCGATGGAACCGGGTCACATCCGGGCCCGCAACAACATGGCCATCGTCCTCGACCAGATCGGGGACTACGATGCCGCGCTCGATTGCCTGTATGCGGCGCTTGATACCGAGCCCCACAACGCCGAGGTGATCATGAACATCGGCGCCGTGCTGGCCTCATGCGGGCGGTATCAGGAGGCGGAAGCCCAGCTGAGGACGGCGGCCAAGCTGGACCCCGGAGGAACGGAAATCCGGGCCAATCTCGGATTCGTGCTCTTCCGTCGCGGCCTCTATGCCCGGGCCGACGAGGAGCTGCGCAGGGTCTGCCGCGAGGATCCAGGGCACGTGCCCGCGCATATGTACCGCGGCGAGGCGCTCAATCGCCTCGGGCGTGTCGAAGAGGGCATCAGGGTCCTCAAGCACGCGGCCGAACTCCGGCCGGAACGGCCGCGTACCTACTACCTGCTCGGGATGCTGTACGACAAGAAGGGGCGCCGGGGAGAGGCGGCGCGCATGTACCGGAAGGCCGCCGAGCTGGAACGAGGTTCCCCCTCCCGATGAGGGTCGGGTCCGCCGGGCCGACCGGCTCGACACGCGCGGCGGACCGGACCATATTCGGACCTTCCCGCGGATGCGCGGCCTGAATCCGCGCTCCGTGCCGTTCACAGAGACCATGGGGCACGACATGCTTCCAGGCGGCTACGATTTCATCCATCTCGTCTTCTGGCCGCTCGTGGGGCTCGTGGCGCTCGGGACGAACCTCCTTCCGATCGTTCTCGTCGGGGGCGTCGGCATCTATCTCCTCGAGACGCTCAGGGGGAGATGAGCTGGCTCATCGCGCTATCG
>JAAXGI010000174.1 GCA_012267505.1 Gemmatimonadota bacterium | reverse complement strand
GGTGAATACTGTACTACAACATCCAGACCCGCGGCTCAGCCCGCGCCCGCGCTCCCGCTTCGGGGCTTCGGCCTTCTCTCCTTGGGTATGACCCTTTGCGCGGGTCGGCTGCAGGCGACGCTGCTTCATCCCGGAGGTCCCGATGAGCCGGAATTCTCCCGCCGCGCGCGGCGCGTCACACGAGCCCCCCCTCGGACCGGACGGGCTCTTCCGGTCCAAGAGCGGCGTGCTGGACCGCGCACTTGTCCTCGTCCGGTTTCTCCGGCGGGAGTGTGAGTGGGACCGCCGCCAGACCGCCCGCTCCCTCGTCGCTCACCTCGTCGAGGAAGCCCGCGAAACCGTCGGTGCGATCCAGGACGGTGATCCCGACGCGATCCGCGAGGAACTCGGCGACCTCCTCCTGAACGTGGCCTTTCAGATCGTCGTGGCCGAGGAGGCAGGGACATTCACGGCCGAAGCTGTTGTTGCCACGCTCGAAGAGAAGATGGTCCGGCGGCACCCGGGAATCTTCGGAGCCCGGCCATCCGTTTCGTGGGAAGCCGTCAAGGCTGAGGAGCGGGGCGGGGACGGAAGCGTGCTCGACAAGCTCGCCGACGGCCTCGATCCCCTTCTCCGCGCCCACCGGCTTCAAGAGCGCGTCTCGAGTGTCGGGTTCGACTGGGAGCGGCCGGAGAATGCTCTAGGGAAGCTCGACGAGGAGATCAGGGAGGTGGAGGCCGCGCTCGGAGAGGCCTCGGCCCGGAGGCTCGAGGAGGAACTCGGCGACCTTCTCTTTTCCGTCGTGAACGTTGCCCGTCTCGCCGGCAGTCACGCGGTGTCGGCTCTCGCGCGGGCAAACGCGAAGTTCGAGGCACGCTTCCGGCAGCTCGAGGCGCTCGCGGAGGCACGCGGCACACCGCTCCCGGGCGCCTCCCTCAAGGAACTGGATGCGCTCTGGGACGAGATCAAGGAGGCCGAACGGGAGGAAAGCGATCCCTCCGGGCGTCAGTAGCCCTCTGCACGGTTCACCTCGTTTCTCAGGGGCCGGCCCTCACAGAAGCGCCCCAGGTTGCCGAGGATGAGGTCCACCTGCCGGCGCCAGAAGCCGTGGGTGACCGCGGAGACATGCGGGGTGATCAGGACGTTGGGGAGTGTCCAGAGCGGGTCGTTGGGCGGGAGCGGCTCCGTCGGAAAGACATCGAGCGCGGCGCCCCGGAGGTGCCCGTCCCGGAGCGCATCGAGGAGCGCCCCGGATTCGACGATCTTTCCGCGCGCCACATTGACGAGGAGCGCACCGCGGGGAAGCGACCGGATCCGCGCCCGGTCGATGAAGTTCCTCGTCTTCGGCGTGTCCGGAACCGCGATAACGAGGACATCGCTCTCGGCGAACAGTCGCCGGAGGCCCTTCGCCCCGGAGAGGAGTCGGACCCCGTGCGAATCCACCGGTTTCTCCGGGCGGGAGCGGCGGAGCCCGATGACGCGTCGCGCCAGGGGCGCCATCCGCGCTCCGACCTCACGGCCGATCCCGCCGTAGCCCAGGATCCCCACTGTGAGCGCCGATAGTTCCCGGACCGGGGTGTCCGCCTCGAGGAA
The DNA here is from genome assembly GCA_012267505.1 of Gemmatimonadota bacterium. GTDB lineage: Bacteria > Gemmatimonadota > Gemmatimonadetes > Longimicrobiales > Gaopeijiaceae > JAAXGI01. Next base: position 1,167 of record JAAXGI010000174.1, on the reverse strand, counting down.
GGGAGTGTCGTCCCACTCCCCCCGGACCTGTGCAGCGAGCGCGAGGTCGAGTCCGCGCACAAAGTGGAGAACCATCGCCACCACCGTCTCGGCGATCGGGGGCCCGTGGATACCAGCCGAATTCGTGAAGTGTGCACGGCTCGACAGCATGGCACCGTAGAGGGAACTGCCCACACCGGCCGCCCCCGAGTGCACCCACTCGAGCGTTTCCCCGCCGGCGTCGAGAACGGCCTCCGGGATCCCGAATCCGATGTAGACGCGCGCGCCTCTCACGGCGGCAAGGACCTCCGCGCTCGGGGCACCGCCCCCGTCTCCGGAACCGTCAGCCGGGCTCGTCGAGACGTGGAGCTCCCAGCCCTCTGGGAGCGCGGCGGCGAGCTCGTCGACGGCCCACCGCGGCATCGCCCATACCGGCCGCCTGTCCTCAAGGTCGAGCACAACGCGGGTCATGGAGCCAGCCTGTTGATGAGCCTCGGGAAGGGGATCAGTTCGCGCACATGCGGCCGGCCCGTGATCCACGCGACCGTCCGTTCGACGCCGAGGCCGAAGCCCGAGTGCACGAAACTCCCGTATCTCCGCAGGTCGAGGTACCACCCGTAGGATGTCTCGGGGAGGCCCTCCTCGGCGATCCGGGCGCGGAGCCGCTCCAGATCGTCCTCACGCTGGCTGCCCCCGATGATCTCGCCATAGCCCTCGGGCGCAATCATGTCGTTCGAGAGCACAGTCCTCGGATCGTCCGGGTTCTCCTTCATGTAGAAGGCTTTCGCCTCCCGCGGGTAGTCGTGGACCATGACGGGGAGCGCGAACTCCTCAGCGATGAGCGTCTCGTCCGAACCCCGGAGATCCTGCCCCCATCCGACATCGCTACCTTTCGAGCGCAGGAGCTCCACCGCTTCGGTGTAGGAGATGCGCGGGAAGGGAGGCGAGATCGCCTCGAGCCTGGCGGTATCCCGGCCGAGGTGCTGGAGCGCCTCGCCGCAGCGACCGAGCACCCGATCGACAAGGTAGGAGACGAGCCGTTCCTGGAGCCGCATGTTCGCGTCCGAGTCGGCGAAGGCGACTTCGGGCTCGGCCATCCAGAACTCCGTCAGGTGCCGCCGCGTCTTCGACTTCTCGGCCCGGAACGTGGGGCCGAGGCAGTAGACCTTGCGGAAGGCGGGGCACGCC
>JAAXGI010000175.1 GCA_012267505.1 Gemmatimonadota bacterium | reverse complement strand
CATCAGGGACTGGCAGAACCGCATCACCTCGCGCTCGCTCTTCCCCTTCGGATTGAAGTTGGAGCCGCCCTTGGCTCCCCCCATCGGCAGACCCGTGAGGCTGTTCTTGAGGATCTGCTCGAAACCGAGGAACTTGAGCACGCTCTCCGTCACGGTCGGGTGAAACCGGAGGCCGCCCTTGTAGGGCCCGAGAGCATGATTGAACTGCACGCGCCAGGCCCGGTTCGCCCGGATGTCTCCGCCGTCGGTCTCCCACGAGACCCGGAAGGCGATGATCCGGTCCGGTTCGGTGAGCCGCTCCAGGATCTGCGCCGTCCGGTAGTCGTCGTGCTGCAGGTACCAGGGCATCACGGAGGCCGCGACCTCCTCCACGGCCTGATGGAACTCCGTCTGGTACGGGTTCCGTTTCCTGAGGCCATCCATGAAGTGGTCGAGTTCTCTCTGCAGTGCGGGCATGGGCGACAACTCGGGTCTCCTTGGGTTGGATTCGCCCCTCGGCCGGGACGGAGAGTGGGCGTATGCGGCCCTTATTTTCTTCCTCCGGAGGGATGCGAGCGCACAGCAGGTGCTCGCCCTCCCGGAACGGCGCCTCCGACCGGCTTGCGCGGCCGATGTGCAGGCCTCGGGAATGGGGGCGGGACCGGAATAGAGGGAGGATGGACCCCGTCCGGAAGGGGCCTCCCTTGCCCCGGCCGGGTCAACGCCGGCTCCGGGGCGGAAGCGGCCGCGGTCGGGTCTTCTCCCGACGGGTCTCCCGTGGAGGGTCCTGCGGGATCAGCCCTCGGGTCGCGCCTCCGGCTCCGGCTCGCCACGGGGCGGCCCCTTGACTCTCAACCCAGCGCCCTGACGGCCTCGACGACCTCGTCGAAGGGGGGGAGCACGTGAGGGTCTTCGCTGACCCAGCGGTAGCTGATACGCCCGTCCGCATCAACGACGAAGACCGAGCGGTCGGCGATCCCGCGGAGCCCCGCCAGCTCCTCGCGCAGCACCCCGTACGCCGCGGCCGCCGTCTTGTTGAAATCGGAGAGGATCGGGAACGGCACCCCCATCTCCTCGCCCCACTTCTGGTTGACGAAGGGTGAATCGATGCTGATCCCATAGACGCGCGCCCCCAGGGACCCCCACACCTCCCAATTCTCCGCGACGTGGCAGAACTCCTTCGTGCAAACGCCACTGAAGGCCAGCGGCACGAACATCAGCACGACGGGTTCGCCCTGGTGCTCGGAGAGGGTGACCGGGTCTTCGCCCAGTGCCCGCAAGAGGGAGAAGTCCGGCGCGTCGTTTCCAGCTACGAGTGCGGTCAAGGTATGCCTCCTATCTGATCTGTGTTTCGTCGTGGCTTGCCCGCAGGGCGCGGGCACATCGTTCGCGACTGCTACCACAGTACTCCAGCCGCAGGGTGGGCAGACGTCTCAACGCATCGGGCAGAACGGAGAGTGTGTCAAGGTTTCATCTGGCCACCTGCCACCTTGCTCGGACGGACGACCTGGACTAGGTGAGGTTTTGATCGCAGGGCGCGGGACCGTTTCGGAAGCCCTTGCTCTTTGTGGCGGAGGCGATGCGTACCTTCGTCTATGTTGACGGACTCAATCTCCACTACCTAGCGATGAGGGGAAAACGCTGGATGCGCCCTCCGCGAGGCTGGCCGGGCGCGGGGAGTACGGGACTGGAGATCAGTCCCCTTCGATCCCGGTAAGGTCCTCGGGCCGTAGTCGGTAGCGGATCACGTTGCCCTCGTGCAGTCCGCGGAACTGGGCACCGACATAGTCGACAACCTGCTCACGGTCGGCTTCGGGAACGCCGTTCTCCGCCGCCATGGCCCTGACACGGTCAGGCCGGAAACGCTTCCATTCGAGAACGCTGCACCGAACGGCCTTCCGCACGAAATCCCGGTATGCCAGCGCCGCCTTGTCGGGCGATTCGACCGCGGCGCGAAGCACGCCGTAGTTCCCGGCCGAGGCGACATAGGCGTCGACGTAGATCTCGCGCAAGAGTGAAACATTGTTGAGCTCGTATATGCCGATCAGACCGTCGATATAGGCGGAGTCATCCATCGTGACAAAGGACATGGGCGCAAGATCGGACTTTAGGAGCGGGATGTTGGAGGCGATTCGGGAGGTCCGCTTGTTGACGTCCTCGAAAGCTTGGAGATAGGGAATGTGTACCAGAAGGAAGAAAGACTGCTCGAACGGATCGTCGATTGCCGCCGCCTTCTCGAGCAGGACACGGAATTCCTCCTCGATCGAAAAGCGATCATCGAGTGGCCGGTAACTGGAATAGGAGATTCCAACGGGCATGCGCCGCAGCCGCCCCGCCATGGCTGGGTCGGCAAGAAGGCCGTCAGCCAGCAAGGCATGAATGCCGAAGATGTCCCCCCTGCTGACCGCAACCTCGGCGAGGTGCTCAACGACGTACTGGATCGCCTCCTTGTGGTTCAGGATCATGACGGCCTCCCTCCTCTCCTTGCCGGAGGCTTCCTCCCCGTAGCGGATCAGCCGCCGGGTCTCGAGGATGTCATACGTGTTTCCCTCCATGCGCGACGATGCCCAGGACAGATCGACCAGAAGCGATTCCAGTATCCGCCGAGCGAAGGTCCCGGCCGGCAGCGGCGCCGGCACGGGCCGGCCGGCCTCATGCAGGCGCTCCCGGTCGGCCTCGCCGAGGTAGAAGCTTCTGTTCGGGACATAGCGGTCGATGAATTCCTTCCGGTAGATGGCAAGCCGGCGGCGGTTGTGGGGCGTTTGCAGATGGACACGCACCACCGCAGCCCCAGCTAGGCTGTAGCCCGTGGCGCGGGCCTTTCCGGTAACCTCGAGCCGGCCTTCATCAACAAGGCGCCTCAGGGCACGCCACACTGTGACCGGGCTCACGTCGGCCGCAACGCCCCGCCGCACATCCTCACGCCCGGCACCGGGGTGGGATGCGATATAGTCGAGTATGCCTTGGTCGGTGAGCGGCACGAAACGAATCGGTCGAAGCCGTGAGGTGATTATATCACTTGAATATAATGGGTTATCCGTCCTATCAAAATATCATTTCATGAAATGTGAAATGATATTCCGGATTCCGCGCCTGAAACGATGACAGGACCGGATGATATGCGTAAGTGATTGATACGATTGGGGAAACATCAGTATTGGCCTTATCGTTTCACGCGATTTGAAACAATGAGTCCAGTGGCCCGGTTCAGGGGTGCGCGGGACCGCGGACGCCACCGCCCGGATCTCCGACGCGCAGGGATACGGCGTGCGAAGCGTTCCGGGAGTTCCGGTTCCGGTTCGAGAGTGCCGGTCACGCTCGCGGCACGAAGGCCAGGAACCGGCGTGGATTGTCGACCATGATCGTCTGGAGCATCGCCTCGCTCACGCCGGCGCGCCGAAGCTGCTCGCTGAACCGCATGACCTTGAGGAAGTCGCTCCGGGTGTCGCTCGAGAGGAGCAGGTGCTCCAGATGGCCTGCCTCCAGAAAAGCGAGAACCAGGGCGACCCTCGCCTCGTCTCTCGCGCTCTCCCCCCGGATGCGGTCCAGCCCGACGAAGGCACCTCGCTCGGCGAGTGCGTTGATGATGTCCGCGTTCGTCCCTGGGAGGGAGTCCATGTGGCCGACCGCGACCCGTCTCGGATCCACCCCGACCGACTCGTAGACGTCGAGTTGCCGGAGGGCCATGTCGCGGGGCACCACGTCGGCGTCCGGCCCGGACCCGTAGCTGTTGTGCGTGAAGATCGGGAGATTGTTCTCGAGGTGTGCCTTGCCGACGGCGCGGAACACCTTGATCTCGTCGGCGAAGAACTCGGCCCGGCCGGCCATGTATCCGATCTCCCCGTACGCGCCGAACCGACCCGCGTTGGCTTCGGCGACAAGTCTCGCCGCGATCTGGTCGTCGGTCATTGTCGAGATCTCGGCGGGATAGGTGTTGCGCAGGTAGTACCCCCCGCTCGCCACGACGTGAAGGCCGGTCACTGAGGAGATCTGCCTGAGGTGGTCGTAGTTCACCCCCATGTCAGGATGCCCCGCGTCGACGATGCAGACCACGCCGTTCTCCATCGCCTCCTCGACGTCGGCGATCACGGGAGCGGTGTCGGCCGACGACGGGGGCGGAAGCCGGAGCTGGCGTGTGTCACGCGAGTAGACGCCGTCGAGATGCTCGTGGAAGAGCGTCGTGCCGTGCGCGAGCTCGTCAGGTCGCAGATCGGCGAGGATCGTTCGAATAACCGCGCCATCCTGGAAGGCGAGAGGCCGCGTCCCGGACGCGGCTCGTCCCGGCGCCGGGAGGAGTTCTCCTGCGGTCCGTCGCGCCACGAGGAGACCGAGCCCTCCCGCTCCGATCAGCCGAAGGGCTTGGCGACGGTCCAGCCGGGGAAGGGTCGTGTCCTGCATCGTCAAGTCTCCTCTCGCACGGCATCAGGTGGATGGGATCATGCACTCAAACTGGCGGGCCCGGCCCGCGGGCGCGACTTCAGGGCTGTGCCAGCGCCCGGAGGATCACACTGACCACAACACGGTCGACCCTCACTGAGAAGTACATGCCAGGATCGTCGCGAGGCGAGCAAGCGCATCATCCCTGATCGCCTCGGGCACGACTTCGAGTCGCCTCCCGTACCAAGCGGCCAGATCGAGCGCGCGGGGCTGGTCGCACCGGATGTTGCCAACGGCACGGGTGTCTGCGCCGCTGCCAGATCGTCTGTGAGGACGGATTCCGTAAGTGACTGCAAATACTGGCATCACATGTGGTTACCGTGAACGCGCGTCCTCAGTTCACACCTCTTCCCGAACGGGATGTCAGTCGCCCATATGGGAACGTGGATGTAACCGTTCGGAGAGGCCGTGGGCTTTACCTCCGTCCAGTCTGCCCTCGATGGCGACCGAGCAACCGGCGAAGCGTCCCCCTTCCACATCCGTGGGGGCGGAGGCACAGAGCAAAGATGCGATTCACGGGGCTGGAACGATACGTTCCGATCGCCTGCAGGGTAGTGGGACTTCGCGGCTCGCAATCACCTTCGGACAGCCCGTCAATCAGTGGTCCTTCCGCCGCGTCGCGTGGCTCAAGCCCGACACCGACTCATCGGGTCTTGCTCGTTGCGGTGCGGACGCTGACCGACCGCTCCTCTCGGCTTGGGCGAACAGTTGCTTGGCGGACCTCGCGGGTTCGCGGATCCTACCCGCTCCTGCTCAATTGCAGGTCACCGTGCGGCTTGAGTCAGATGCGAGCATCGACGCCAGCGCATCCCGCTCGGCAGGATTCACGGACAGGCCGTACTTCTGCTTGACGGCCACGACCTTGGCCGCAAACCAACCGGTGTTTCGCGAAGGCCTCCATTCGGCCGCGTCTCGATCGGATTTCTCGTGCCGGTTCACTGCTGGATCGGCGATGGTGAGGTTGACCAGATCCCCGGCGAAAGTCCGGAACTGCGACTCAAGGAGCCCTGAATCGTATGCCTCCGCCAGCGCAACGATGTGTTCGATGTCCGTTGCCGCGGTTCCGTCGGGCTGAATGTCGAACAACTTGCACGAATAGGGCGTGTACACCTTCCCGTCGGACTTGGGCAGCTGCTCGATGATTTCGTCCTCCATCGAGCTGTAAGCCGAGCCGAAGGCATCCCGGTCGTAGCCTGTACGCTCGATCTCCTCACAGACCAGCAGCCCCATCCATGTCGGCGAACCGGATGGGCAGATCCTTTCCCCCGTTGGGGGCGTGACACGAACGGGAACGTAGCCGTTGGGGTTCTGGCTGGACTCGCAGGAGATCCCGTCGTCGTCACTGTCGCTCGACCGCCCCCGTTCCAGCCACTCGTAGATCAGGCCGGTTCCGTCCCGGTTGTCCCTGTAGGCGGGAAGCCTCAGTCCTTCGTCCTTGTCCTCTGCTTCCGAGCAGGTCAGGTCGCCGTTTCGGTTGGCATCCCAGTAGGCGAACGTGTCCCTCTCACCCGCCACCCGGAGGATGGCAAGGGCGGTGGCCGTGAGCGAGCCCCGCGTGACGGTCGCCGCGATGGTGGTGGTGCCAGTGCCG